>DATKVG010000168.1:0-15317 GCA_035530195.1 Bathyarchaeia archaeon
TTCGGAGCAACGCGTGTACGAAGATATTCGCGCGATGTGGCGCTTCTTGGTCGAGCAGAAGAAAGTGGCTCCGGAACGCATTGTGATTTGGGGGCGTTCCGTAGGCGGCGGCGCGGCCTCGCAGCTTGCGTCCGAGGTAGAACCCGGCGCGATTGTTCTGGAAAGCACCTTCTCTTCGGCCGTGAATCTTGCCAGCGAGGTATACTCTATTCTGCCGGTGCGCCTGCTTATGAAGCACCGTTTCGAGAACATCAAGAAAGTGCCGTTGTTCAAAGCCCCCTTGATGGTCATCCATAGCAGGAGCGACACGCTTATTCCTCAACACCATGGCAAGGCGTTGTTCGACGCGGCTCATGAGCCCAGGCAATTCGTCGAGACGCGTGGCGATCATAACGACGCCCTTTTCGCGTCGTGGGACACCTACAAGAAGGCCCTGAACGAATTCCTTGGATCGCTGTTTCCAATGCCGTGAAAGACAAAGTATGATGCCGAGGACGATTGTTACAAAGAACATCGAATGCGCCTGTGACGGGCGCATTGGGTTGAACTTTACCAGCGAGGGGCGGATCGACGATTTTGTGGGGGTGGGGTGCGAGCATGGCATCGAGACGAAGGTGTGGGTCGAGGGGGACACGGAGTATTCGACGGATATTTGGGGCAACGTGTGGCACCGGCTGGTCCACATGTCGCAAGGGGGCGAGGTGTTCAAGCCGATTATCGAAGACTGGCGGCGCGACCTGGACCGCGTCACGCTGCCCGATTTGGATAACCCGGCGTGCTACGCGCAGGCCCGGGCGCTGGCGGCTTCGGATACGGACCGGTTTCGCGTGGGCTGGATGCCGGGCTGGCCGTTCGCGATCTGCCGCTACATGCGGAAGATGGAGGTGTACTTTACGGATCTTCTCGCCGAGCGGGACCATCTCGATGTGCTCCACGACCGCGTGACGGCGCTGCTCGAACGCGTCATCGGCCGCTACGGCGAGGCGGGGATGGACGCCGTTATGTTTTGCGAAGACCTGGGCACGCAGGACCGCGTCCTGATCGGTCCGCCGATGTGGCGCGCGGTGTTCCGTCCGCTCTACGAACGCCTGACGAGCCGGGCGCATCAATACGGAATGAAAGTGATCCAGCATTCGTGCGGTTACAACTGGGATCTGATTGACGACTTGTGTGACGCGGGGATAGACTGTCTGCAATTCGATCAGCCCGCGGTCTATGACCTTCCGGCGCTGGCCAAAAAATTGCGGAAACACCGCGTCGGTTTTTTCGCGCCGTGCGATATCCAACGTGTGTTACCGACCGGCGACCGCGCGTTGATCGAGCGCGAAACGGAACGGCTTGTGAAAACGTTCCACGGCGGATTCATTGCGAAGAACTACGGCGACCTGCACGGGATCGGCGTCGAGCCCGAATGGGACCAGTGGGCCTACGAGACCTTCGTGCGCGTGGGTGCGCCGGATGGGCTGGATAGATGATACAATGGGACGTCCAAGAATAGGGAGGTACGACATGGAAACGCGAATGATCCTGGGTGTGCTGGTTTTTGCATTGGTCTCGGTGTTTGGAGTCTCCGCGCGCGCGGAAGAAACGGCGCTGGACCTGTCTGCGGCCGACGCCGACGGCGATTGGGTTTTCTCCGGCGGCAACGGGAAGATCGAAGACGGGGCGCTGGTCCTCGATGGGCGGCAGGAAGCGGCCCGGGCTTTCTTCCTGCCTTCCGAATGGGGCGACGTTTCGCTGAAGGCTCGGTTCCGTGTCGAGCCGGCCGATCAGGGCGTGTTGTGTTGCGGACTCGTCGTGCGCGCCAAGGACGCCGCCAACTATTACTACGTCCATTACGATCGCGCCCAGGCCATTCTGTGCCGTTCCGACAACAACAACTCGTGGGTCGAGATCAAACGGGTGGGCGATCTGGACAAACCGGCGGGGAACTGGCATGAAGCCGCGTTGCAGTGCGAGGATAATACGCTCCGCGTGTCCTTGAACGGCGCATTGCTCTACGAAGCGCAGGACGCCACGCTCGATCGCGGCCGCATCGGCTTCTACGCAAGCCAGGGCCTGGTCCACGTGAAAGACATCGTGGTGAGCGGCGAAGCGGCTGAGGCGGCTTCGGAATTCCGCGTACCGCCGCCGCAATTCGTACACGTCTGCACCGACGCCGGGGCTGGCGGCTACGAGGCGTTCCCGGATGTCTGCCGCCTCGCGGACGGCCGCCTGATGTGCGTGTTTTACGCGGGCTACGGGCACGTAGCGCTGCCCAACGAACAACTGCCCAAGGGCGGCCGCGTCTCGTATTGCCTCTCGGCGGACGAAGGCCGGACCTGGAGCGAGGCCAAGACCCTCTACGATGGCCCCGACGACGACCGCGATCCCTCGATTGCGCAACTCAAAAGCGGTCGCATCATCTGCAATTTCTTCTCGCTTCGGAAGAAAGAAGGCGGCAGTCCCCCCTGGGACGGTCTCGGCTCGTGGATGGTCAAGTCGGACGATGGTGGCAAGACGTGGTCCGCGCCGCAACGGATTGCCGACGATTACTATTGCAGCGCGCCGGTGCGGCAGTTATCGGACGGGCGATTGATCCTCGGCGTGTACGCGGAACGCGACGGCCAAGGTTGGGGCGCGGTCACGCTGTCGGAAGACGACGGCGACACGTGGGGCCCGGTGATTGACATCGACAACGGCGGAATGCCGCTCGACGCCGAAACGGATATCATCGAGTTGAAAGACGGCTCGTTGTACGCGGCTGAACGCGGCCGCGGCGAGACCATGGCGTGGTCGGTCTCGAAAGACGGCGGCAAGACCTGGAGCGTCTCGGTCCCCTTCGGATTCCCGGGCCACTGCCCCTATCTCCACCGCGCGCCTGGCGACATCATCCTGATGGCGCACCGCCTGCCCGCAACCAGCCTGCATTACAGTCTCGATGAGTGCGCCACGTGGAGCGAGAACGTGCCCGTAGACGATGTCGGCGGGGCGTACCCCTCAATGGTGACTCTGAAAGACGGAACGACGCTGATCGTATACTACGAAGAAGGCGACGGATCGAGCATCCGCGCAAAACGGTTCCGGGCGACGCGCACGGGGATTCAGTGGATACCCGTCGCTAAATAGCGTCCTCTGTGCAGGGCTTGCCGAGCTGGCCGGCGGCGCCAGCGCCGCCTGAGTGGGGCTCGGCGTTCCCAGGAGCGTCGCCCAGCGCGTTCCTGAAGGTGTTGAGGTCCGCGGTTAGTCCGTCGCGGCAAACGAAATAGTCGCTGCTGTGGAGGATGAGATTGGCGCCTTCTTGCGCCCAGCGGATCTCGTGTTCGATGCCGAATGAGAAATGGAGGCCGACGCCGACGTTTTTCGCGCGGGCCTTCCGGATGATGGTGCTGATCGCTTCGTTAAACTTTGGATGGCCGTAATCTTCCGGGATACCGAGGTTGAGCGAGAGGTCGTGCGGCCCGATGAGCAGCGCGTCGATATCCGGTACGTCGAGGATGTCGTCCAAGGCTTCGAGCGCTGGAATGCTTTCGATATTCACGATCATCAGCCGTCCCGCGTTCATCTCGGCGAGGTAGTCGGCCAATTCGTCCTCCAAGACTTCTCGGCCTTCGAGCATACGCTCGAGCCGGCGGCCCTTGAGCGGCCGGAACTTGACCGCTCCGCGGAGCTCGCGGACCTGCTCGACGGACTCGACGTACGGCGCAATCACCCCGGCCGCGCCGCCGTCGAGCGCCATGCACGCGAGGTACGGATCGGGCTTCGGAATGCGGACCAGCGGCGCGAGGTTCAGCCCCGCGTAGGCTTGGCACATCCACGAGAGCTGGTCGCGCTGCAACGGGATGTGTTCGGTATCCAGAAAGACGAAATCCAGACCTAAGCCCGCAATCATGCCGGGCCAGCGCGGCGAAGGCGATACAATACAGGTTCCATAAACCCGGCGCCCGCGCCGAAGCGCGGCCGATAACTCGATGCCGTTCATGTTGTCGATCCTTTCCGCGTTCGCGATCCTTGACGAAGGCCGGGGCTATTGTAGCGCAATCGAAATTTTTATTCGACGAGGCGGCGCGTTCCTGCTACAATCCTGATCCAGGCGAGTTCGGAGTACCGCCTTTAGGCGGGAGATCGCGGAGAAGTACCTCGCCTGAAGGCGGTACTCCGAACCTTTCATCTCTATGAGAGGATGTACAGGATGTCGGTCAACGGCGAACAGAGGGACGAACACCGGCTCGAGTCGGTGGCGGACTTGCTCGAGGTGGCGGGCGGCCTGCCTCCGTCGACGGTGGTTGTGGCGGGCGGGGACCGGGTCGAGGATTTGCGCCTTGTCGAGTCGGCCCGCGACCATGGAATCGTTGACCGGGTGATTCTCGTTGGACAGCGGGATCCGATGGCTCGGGCGGTGGAAGAAGTCGGCATCGAGATCCGTCCGGAAGATATTGTGGCCGCTGGGGACGATCATCAGGTGGCCGCGGCCACGGTCGGGCTCATCCGGGCCGGCGGCATCGACATCGTGCTGAAAGGCAACATTTCGACGCCTATCATCAACCGCCAGATGCTGGCGCTGGCCTCGCGGCCCACGGTCGGCCTCGCGACCATTTTCGATGCCGCGCCCATCGCCGGCGGCCGGCCCATGGTGCTGACCGATGCCGGGGTAACCACGGTGTGCAATTTCGGGCGGCTGGCCGGGCTGGTGCGCAACGCCGTGGACTTGGCGCACATCGTAATGAACATCCCCCGGCCCCGCGTCGCAATCTTATCGGCCAACGAGAAACAGATCGCGTCGTTGCCGTCCACGTGGCTCGGCGCCGAGTTGACGAAACGGGACTGGCCCGACGCGGTCGTCTACGGCCCGCTGTCGTTCGATCTCGCCACGGACCCGCGATCGGTGGCGACCAAAGGCTTGCCCGATATACCCGCCGCGCATGAAGTCGCCGGCCAGGCGGACGTGCTCGTCTGCCCGGGCATCGACGCGGCCAACATCCTTTACAAGACTATTACCGCCATGATCAAGTACGGTCAGGCGTCGCTCGCGGGCATTACGGTCGGGTTTCCCGTGCCGTACATCATCCTCTCGCGAGCCGATACACTGGCGACGCGCCTCGAATCCGTTGCCCTGTGCAGCATCTACGCGCATAAGGATCCGGCCCGGCATGCCGCTGCCTCGAAACCGGTTGCGCCCTCGGCTGTCAAACCCTCCCGCGTCTTCGTGATCAACCCCGGGTCCACGTCGGTCAAGATAGCGCTCTACGAAGACGACCGGTGCGCCGAGGAAACCGAAATCCCGCGCGTGGCCGCGAGCGCGAACACGCCCGCCGAACGCCGACGCCAAGTCGAAGATCTGACGCGACTCGTTCGCGATGTCTTCGACCAGTGGGGCCAGGACCACGTGGACGCCGTGGCGGCACGCGGCGGTCTCCTACCCCGACCGGACGGCAAGCTGCCAGGTGGCGTGTACGTGGTCGCGGAGCGGCGCGCCGGGAAGATTATCGTGGAAGAAGAGATTGTCGCCGCCATGCTGGACTATCCGGAGAAGGACCACGCCAGCAACCTGGCCATCCCGATTGCGGCGGCGCTGGCGCGGCAATTGGAAGTGCCCGCGTTTGCCGTGGACCCGGTCGCGGTGGACGAATTCAGCCCGGAAGCCGAGATCTCGGGGTACGCGCCGCTCACCCGCCGGAGCACGGCCCACGCCTTGAGCGTACGCGCGGCCGCGCGCCGCGCCGCCGAACAAATTGGCCGGCCGATGGAGGATATGAAGCTGGTCGTGGCCCACCTCGGCGGCGGCATCACCGTGGCCGCGGTGGACCGCGGCAAGATCGTCGATAACAACATCGCGTTGCTCGGCGGCGGGCCGTTCACGCCGCAGCGCGCCGGGCAACTACCGCTCGAGGGACTCATTGACCTGTGCTACTCGGGCCGTTTCACCCGCGATGAATTGGTCGAGGAGCTGACCAAACGCGGTGGACTCGAATCGTACCTTGGCGAACATCGCATGGAGATAATTGAGAAACGGATCGCGGACGGCGATGAGCGCGCGCGCCTCGTCGTGGACGCGATGATTTACCAGGTGGCCAAGGAGATCGGCGCGATGTTCGCGGCGGTCGGTTGCGACGTCGAGGCGATTGTGTTGACCGGCGGACTGGTCCGGAGCCACCGCGTGCGGGGCCTGCTTAGGCGGCGCGTCGAGCGTTTGGCGCCGGTGATGGTGTTCGAGGGATCGCTGGAAATGGCGGCGCTGGCCTCGGGCGCGATCGAGGTCTTATCCGGCCGCGCGAATCCGCACCGTTACCGCTTGCCCGAGGGGCTTGCAAAAAAAGAAAGGACGTAGCAGCATGGCTGAAAACGAGAAATCACACTGGGTGTTCCGCTCGCACGTGATGGACCGCGCCGGGGCGCTGACCAGTATCGCATCGGCCTTCAGCAACGAGGGCATCAGCATCGACACGGTCGTCGGGCACGGGTTCGAGGAGCAGGCCGGCGTCGACGGCAGTGTCGTGATCACGTTCTGTTGCACTGAGGAAGAGAAAGACATCATGGTCCGCAAGATCAAGCGTCTGACCAAGGTGATCCAACTCGAAGAACACCGCTACAACTCGCAGAAATTGCGCAAATCCGTCATCATTCTCAGCACCCGGCCCCTGAAACCGGCCGACGTAGCGGGCGAGGAATCTTTCCTGACGTGCGAACCTGTGCACAACGACGCCACCGGCTGGACCTATTTCCTAGCGGGCTCGCCCAGCGAACTCGACCCCATACTTGAGCGCCTCGAAACTTCCGGCGTAGTCAAAGACATCGTATATTCCATCGTGGGCCTGTAAAGGAACAGCCGAGGGAACGAGGAAGACATCTTGACATGCGAGGGGAAAAGGTGTATACCGGTCCATAGGTTTGGGTTTTCACGGATATCGTAGTATCGGAGAATCGGCCAATTTTAGCAGTTTGCCGAGTGCAACAGAGCCAGGCGGCGGAGAAGTAAACCGTTGCCAGGGACAGTGTCAACGATGATTGGCACGAAGTCGGCACGCAGGCCGGCGGGGTCACGCCCCCCGCCTGAGTGGCGGGCAATGATTCCCCGCCATCTCATCCGCAGGGGATTGACCGTTTCTGCGTGGGGCTTCCGAGGGGCGGACGCTACTTTCCAATCACGCCGCACTGATTCCCGAATTATCTCCACTGAGACCCGTGGCTGCACGACGGGGATCCAGCATGACTTCCCGGATTTCAGCCTCGGTACGACGGGGCTCCGGCACGATCGCCGGGATTTCAGGCATGACACGACGGGGCTCCCGCATGATCGTCGGGATTTCCGCCTTGACACGACGGGGATCCGGCACGAGCTCCAGGGGTTCCGGCACGATCAGCGGGATCTCCGGCACGACACGACGGGGCTCCGGCATGGGCTCCGGGATTTCCGGCATGGCACGGCGGGGTTCCGGCATGGGCTCCGGGATTTCCGCCATGACACGGCTGAACCCCGGCATGATCTCCGGGAAACCCGGCTGAATATCACGTAAGTGGTTGTGGATAAATGGGTTAGAAAGAAGCAGGGTGGGTGAAGCGATAGCGGAACCCACCAAATTGGCGCAAGGACCGGTCCGAAATAGGGACCACAGAGAAAGGAGAACTTAGAAATGGCATCACATGACTATTTGCCCGGTACCGAGGCGGAGCTCATCGAGTGGCTCAAGCGGTTTGCTGCGTGGATGACCGCGCATGGAACGGCGAAGGGCTTTACGGCCGCGGAGGTTACCGAAGTGGTTACACGGATCGCCACGGCCGATACGGACGTCGCGGATTGCGACATCTTGGAGGCGGCGTATCGCGGGGGCGTACAGACGAAACGGCACTCCGTCGCCGACGCCGTCACGCTGACCCGCGCCGATGTCAGACGGTTGCAGGCCGACCCCACGATGACCGACGCGGACCGCGCCGATTCCGGCATCACGGTCCCGGACACGCAACCCACGAAGACCTCGGAAGAAGCCGTCCGCGAGCTGCCCCTTCCGATCCTCGTCCTCGACTGGAGCAAGCCCTTACAGGTTATCCTCCACTGGGGCACCAACCCCGGCGACGAAAGCAACAACGCACGCCCCGGCATCTGCCTCGGCGTCCAGATCCAATTCTACAAAGGTGGCGCCCCCGAACACGAATCCGACTGGCTCACCCTAGACATCGACACCCGATCCCCCTACATCCACATCGTCCACGACGACGTCCCGACGACGTATGCATACCGAGTCTGCTGGATGGACAGAAAAGGCAACAAAGGCCCCTACTGCGACCCGGCAGTCTGCACGGTAAGCGTGTAAGGCGATGAGGTAGCGAGGCTGTGAGGCCATAAGGTCCCAAGCCCGAGACGTAATAACAAAGTAGGAGCGGCTTCCAGCCGCTTCGATGCGGCAAGATGCCGCATCTACATTCGCCCTCGTTACCAAGGACCGTGGGAACGAGGAAGACGAGGAAAGGATCTTGTCATGAAGCAGTTCACGTGTTCCAAAGCAGTATTGGTATGTTCGTTGATTCTTATCGCGGCTTTCTCGGCCGACGCGGCTACAGGCAGCGCGGATTCGGCAATTGGTGCGTTGGAGACGGTGTCGCCGACATTTACGATTTTGCCGATCACGGAACGAGGCGTATCGGCCACGTTCAGCGAGACGATGCTCGATCCGGGCATCACGACGCCGGGCAGCTACGCGGTATCCGATCTGGGCGCGGGGACGCTGAATCCCAACCCGGACGGTGTCGGCGGCAGCGGGCCGTACGCGCTGACGTGGACTGTGGGCGAGATGCAAGGCAGCGTAAACGTCACGGTAACGGCGGCGGGCCTGCAGGATCTCGTGGGCAATCCGATAAACCCGGCGGGCAACAGCGCCTCATGTCCAGGTTTGGGCATCGCGCCAGTGTTCAGCAATCTTGAAGCCGCGCCAGCCCAAGCCAAGGCCAGCGACACGGTGACACTTACGTTCACCGTCTCCGAGCCGCTCGATGCCAATCCCACGGTGACGGTAAACGACAACGGCGCCACGTTCGTAAGCGCGGGCAGCCCCACGGAGTTCACCTACGAATATGTGGTCCAGCCCACGGACCCGCTGGGCATGGCAGAGATATCGGTGTTCGGATTCGACCTCGCGGAGAACCAAGGTTCGCTCAGCAACAACGTCGCGCTCGAGATCATCGAGGAAGGGCCGGGCGTTCCGTTACGGGCATGGCCGCTGGGCACGGCGCTGTTAATGGCGGGTCTTCTTGTCCTCGCATGGCGGCGCCGCCGGGCCAGTGTATTGCTGTTGCTCCTGATGGCGATGCTCGTAACGCAGGCATCCCTGCCTGCATTCGCACAAGCCCCCACGGTCTCGAACGTCACCTTCTCGCAAAGCCCCGACGGAACCACCGGCACGAAGGTGGACATTTATTATGACCTCGTCACCGATACGCCCTGCGACATCACCCTGTCATTATCGAAGGACGGGGGCGCAGACTTGTTCATCCACCCCATAAGCCATTACACCGGCGACCTCGCGGATCTCACGACAGGCTCGAACTATCATATCGTGTGGGACATTCGAGCCGACTATCCAGAAGAAGACATTTCGGAGGCGCAGATCCGCGTGACCGCCGACAATGAACCCATCCAGCATACGCTCACCTATGAAGCAGGCCCGTATGGTTCGGTAACCGGCACGACGCCACAAACCGTGGACCATGGCGGAACGGGGACCGCCGTCGAGGCCGTGCCCGAGGAAGGCTACCATTTCGTGGATTGGTCCGACGGCTCGACGGAGAATCCCCGCACGGATACGGTTGTCACGACGGACATGACAGTCACGGCCTGTTTTGCCTTCACCGTGGTCTTTGCCAATATTGACGGCTACGTCGAGCCGCCCAACGGGACACCACTCGCGCCCCAGGACTTCACGTTGGTTTCCGCGGGTGGCGAATCACCGTTCAACGAAGCATGGGAATATGAATCGTTACCGGTCTGGGACAATGGGTCCGGCCAATTCCTGTTCGTCGAGGACAGCGAAGGCACGAGCGTCTTGATGATGTACCTGCGGCCCGAAGAAGTCACGACAGAAGCCGACGTCGTGCTGACCACCGCGCACGTAGCCCTCGCCTTGATCGCAATGCAACCCGCCTGCTTCATGCTCGACGACCGCCAGCGGCGCGAAGTCCTCGACATCGCGCAGATGGACGCGGATTTCAACGATCTCCTGCTGCTGATCAACCAGGCCGTGGATGGCTCGATAGAGCAACTTTCCGATTACGATACCTTTCCCGCGATCTATGAACTAGCCGCCGCGATTAGCAACGACGCCATGACCGCCTGGCAGGACATGGAACTTGGCGGCGAGAAGTCCCAGGTCGGTTCTTCCAACGATCCGCATCTCGACGACTACCCCGGCAACGGCATGAACCTATACAATCCCCATCTCGTTTTCTACGGCGTCGAATGGTACGGCCAAGAAGGCGGGTGGACCGTGTTGCGCGGGCGCGACGGTTTGACGAAACTGATCCCGCCGAGTTGGTCGGACATCGTCGAGAAAGGCGTTTCGCTCCCGAACGGCAACTACACCGTCGAGTTCTGGAAAGGCCAGGGCGCCTTCTGGTCCACGAACCCCGCCGAACGGGCCGGCGCCCATGCCAATGTCTATAAAGCGCTGATCTTGGCGATAGACATCATCGTGGGCGTTTACGCGCCTCCGGCGGGTATCGTCACGGGAATTCTGAATAGCAACGAGCTGATCGAGTTCTTGACAACCAATCCAAGCGAGGCGAACGATGATATCGTGGCTCTTTACGAGACTATTGATATAGACAGTGCCGATGACGCCTTCAGTGTCTTCAAAAAGGTGGTTTCCGCTATTACCAATGAGGGCGTCTACGAAGGGAGCCTGACGCAAAAGCTGGCGCATACCGTGTACCGCATGACGGATACCGATGGCCGCAAGCTGGCGCGGCATTTCAAGAATGCAAACTCCTGGTTGACTACGGTCATGAAGGCGTTCAAAGTATATGATATTCTCAATACATACGTTCCTTTTCATATTCAGACATTCTTTTACCGGAACCACTACCTCTACGAAATCAATGTGCAGGACGGCGTTTTGACGCTCGGTTACGCCGAGATTCCGCCCGTGGCGGCGCTCACGTCGGCGACGGCTCTGCCCGCCGTGGGACAGAGCGTCGCGTTTGACGCCTCCGCATCCACCGACGATACCGACCCGCTTTCCGCGCTGTCGTTCCGATTTGACTTCGAGGCCGACGGGACCTGGGACACGACATGGGCCGTGGGCGATCCGGCGGCGTCGCACGTGTACGCTACAACGGGTAAGAAAACCTGCGTGGTCGAGGTGAAAGACACGGGCGCTCTTACCGGCCAGGCGACCTATTACCTCAACGTCGTCGAGGCGGGGACCGGCACCATCGAAATCAATGTCACGCCAGATACCGGCAACTGGCGGCTCTATGGCCCTCCGGGCTTCACGAGCCTCAGCGGCACAGGCGACCGCACGGGCGGCTCCGCCATTACCGGCGCCCCGGTGGGGTCTTACTCCTTGATTTGCTACGACAACATTCCCAATTACAACCCACCCGGCACGCAAACGGCCTCGCTGGCCACGGGCGGCGCAATCACGTTCAACGCCGTTTGGACTGGGGGCGGCGGCACGGAGGAGACGATCATGCTGCCCGGCGGCGTGCCGCTGGTGATGGTGTGGATTCCGGCGGGGTCGTTTTTGATGGGGCGGTATCCGGGCGAGCAGGACAGTTATAGCTATGAAGATCCGCAGCATTCGGTGACGCTTTCCTCGGGTTTCTGGATGGGCAAGTATGAGGTCACGCAGCAGCAATGGATCGCGGTGCAGAGCACATGGCCGGGCACGGCGCCGTCGGCCTCGTATGGTCTGGGCAATACTTATCCCGCGTATTACATTTCGTGGGATGATACGAAGAATTTCATTACGACGTTGAATGCCTATATCATAAGCAGCGGCCAGGGGCCGTTGACGGTGCGTCTGCCCAGCGAGGCGGAGTGGGAGTATGCGTGCCGCGCGGGCACGGCGACGCGCTTCTATTTTGGCGATTCGCTGGGCTGTGCAGCCGACTGTACGGATTGCGCGGCGGGCGTGCTGCCGGGCAACCGGAGCGACTACATGTGGTATTGCGGCAACAACAGCCCGAACGGGAGCAAGCCCGTGGGCGGGAAGACGCCGAATGCGTTTGGGTTGTTCGATATGAGCGGCAACTTGTGGGAGTGGTGCGAAGATGATTGGCATAGTACTTACACCGGCGCACCGGCGGACGGGAGCGCGTGGATTGATTCGCCGACTAGGGCCTCGTACCGGATGTTCCGGGGCGGCTACTGGTTCTACAACGCCAGGTACTGCCGTTCGGCGGATCGCTACTCCTACGCGCCGGGCATTCGGTTCAACCGCATCGGGTTCCGCGTGGCCGCAGTTCGGTAGCCCTGTCGAGCCAAGCAAGCAGGTAGAGTGCATCGGTTGCGCGTGGAGGGCGTGCAGAGCCGCCCGGAGCCGCAACCGATGCTTGGAGTGTGACCTCAGATTTCGGAATGTTGGGGTCTGGGGCGAAGCCCCAGCGAAGTTTTTTTGAGACGGCATTATGCGTCATTCCCGCGCAAGCGGGAATCCAGTACATGTATTGCGGTCTCGTGTAAGTGCCCTGGATTCCCGCTTGCGCGGGAATGACGCAGGGGGGTAGGAGCGGCGGGAATGACGCATGAGCGCGCGGGAACAGTGTTGGATCCCTGGATCATGAAAGCAGGAGATGACAATGGACGAGAAGCGCCCGGCGGTCTATATCCTCGCAAGCAAGCGCAATGGAACCTTGTATACAGGCGTAACAACCAAACTGCGCCAACGTATTTGGGAGCATAAGAATGATGTCGCGGATGGTTTCACCAAACGCTATGGCGTGCATACGTTGGTCTATTGTGAGTTCTTGGCCGACATCCGCGCGGCCATTGTACGCGAAAAACAGATCAAGAAATGGAATCGGCGGCTTCTTTATGCCGTCATGGCTGCATGGCCTCGCAAACGGGAAGCCCACGCCCTCGCGTCATTCCCGCGCAAGCGGGAATCCAGGGCGCCTATACGCCGCCGCAACGCACTCACTGGATTCCCGCTTGCGCGGGAATGACGCGAGGGGCGTTTGCGGGAATGACGCAGAGGCGGAATCGGTTTCTTTCGGGAATGACGCGAAGGCGGTGGCGCGGGAATGACGCGTGGGGCGTTTGCGGGAATAACGCGAGGGAGAAGTCATGCAGTATAAGTTCTTTGATATCCCAGCGGCGGACGCGGATCAGGCGGAAGAGGAACTGAACCGATTTGTGCGTGGGCATCGGGTGATCACGGTTCAACGGGAGTTGGTTCGTGAGGCGGGGGGCGCGTATTGGGCGCTGTGCGTGGAATACTTGGAGGGCACCAGGGCGAGCGGTTCGGGCAAGACGGGCGGACGGCCGCGCGTGGATTACAAGGAGGTATTATCCGAAGACGATTTTGCGTTGTTCAGCCGTTTGCGGGAACGCCGCCGGGAATTGGCGGAAAAGGACGCGATTCCAGTCTATGCGGTGTGCACGAACGAGCAATTGGCGGCGATTGCGCAACGGCGTCCGGCCACGTTGGCCGGGCTGCAAGAGATAGAAGGACTTGGGGAAGGCAAGGTAGCAAAGTACGGGGCGAGTTTCTTGGAGATCCTTGCGCCGGCCGGTGAAACGCATGAAGCGAACGGGTGACATGATGGAGGGGATCGCGGATCGGGAAAACCTGCTGTCCGCGTTCTGGAAGGCGCAACGGGGCAAACGTGCGCAACCGGAGACGATACGGTACCGGGCGGATCTCGAGACCGAGATTGCCCGGCTTCGATCACGCCTGCTCGAGGGTCCGCTTGGCCTGGGTAGTTACCGAACCTTCACGGTGCATGACCCGAAAGAGCGGATCATCTGCGCCGCGCCGTTCGCCGACCGCGTGCTACATCATGCCGTGATGAATGGGTGTCATGCGTCGTTTGAACGCTATCAGATAGATGACAGTTACGCTTGCCGCGTGGGGAAGGGGACGCACAAGGCGGTGTACCGCGCCCGCGCATTTGCGCAACTCCATCGGTATTATCTTAAGCTGGACGTGCGCCGGTATTTCGATAGCGTGGACCACGGAATCCTGAAGGCGCAGTTGCGACGGCGTTTCAAAGACCGGCGGCTGCTCGATATCCTCGATGCGATCGTGGACAGCTATGAGAGGACGCCGGGCAAGGGGTTGCCAATCGGCAATTTGACGAGCCAGTATTTTGCGAACCATTACCTCGGTTCTTTGGATCATTTCGTGAAGGAAACGCTGTGCTGCCGGGGCTACGTCCGGTACATGGACGATTTTGTGCTTTGGCACGACGACCGGGTGCAATTGAAGACGTGGCGCGGCGAGATCGCCGCGTACCTCGAAGAAACGCTTCGGCTCCAAATCAAACCGGAATGCCTGAACCGCTGTGCGTTGGGTATGACTTTCCTTGGGTATCGGGTATTTCCTTCGCATATTGCGCTGGCCCGGCGCAGCCGGGTCCGGTTTCGCCGGAAACTGTCGGAGACCCACGCCAAATACCTTTCCGGGGAATGGACCGAAGCGGATGCCGCTCGCCATGTCGAACCCTTGATCGCGTTCGTGCGACATGGACGCTCGGAGGCCATGAGGAGGAGAATTCTTGCAACGCTTTAGGGCGTCATCCAAGGGCCTCGAACCGGATGATCCGGGGCGGCAACTGGAACAACAACGCCAGGAACTGCCGTTCGGCGAATCGCAACAACAACACGCCGGGCAATCGGAACAACAACATCGGGTTCCGCGTGGCCGCAGCTCGACAGGAAACGCCGGAGTGCGCCTGCCGAACCGGATGTCGTCCTGTCCCCGCCGCTGAAATGCGATGGGGCAAAACCAGCAAGCCAAGGCGGGGCTGGTAGCGCGCAATGCGCGAAGGTCCCGCCTTGCCTGTGTCATATTCGTGAGGATATCCCCGTCCCCCTCCAGGTCCGTTCCGCTGTCACCGTATCCCCCGCCAATCCGAAGCTCCTCCAAGTAGCGTGGACGCGCCCCAATGGCCAGCAACACAACCGAACAGATCCCCAGCGCTACAATATATCTCCGCATCATCCATCCCCTCTTTCAAATCTGAGATCGCAAATCTGAGATCGCAAATCCATTACTCGTCCGCCCACACCCGTTTCGACCACAACGCGATCGGTTCATGATAGTGTTGGCGTGCACGCTCCAGCGCGTCCGCGACCGGCGCCACACGCCGCTGAGGCACAAAACCCGTCCCCTGCGAACCCGAAG
>DATKVG010000169.1:0-19125 GCA_035530195.1 Bathyarchaeia archaeon
TGTACCTGAACGTCCTCGCCAACGCGCTCGACCGGCAACGATGACCACGTCAAGGTCTCTACGTCGCACAAGGCCGCGTCTTCCACCTGTTTCGCAATGCCTTGAACCGTCAGCGTGTATTCGCGATGGACATCGGCGACGCCGGTACCGCGAGGCCACACGGCGTCCTGCGATGCGGGACGCGCCGCGACGACCGCCCAGTATCCTTCGCCCTCGAAGCGCCGCGCGACGATCTCGGGATCGCTGGACACGGGATCCGCGTCGGCAACGTCGCCCCACACGAGGGCTTCGTGCGCCGGGAAACGGGCACATAGCCAGTTCCAGTCCATGGTGTTGATGTCGCTGCCGGAACAGCCGCCGCCTGGAAAACCGGAGAGACTTCCCCACAATGCGCCCGAGGCGTAGACGTACGGACGGAACGGGCCCACGGCCAGGCGCATCGGCGAGAGTTCGCGCGGACACCGGCTGGTCAGCGCTCCATGAAACCATTGTCCCACCCAGTCCGCCGGGCCTTCGGTGAGGAGCAAGACATCCGGCTTGACCGCGATGGCCGCGTCGCGCACCTTCGACAACAACGTTCCCAACCATTGGTTGTATCCGAACGGCGTCTCGTGGTGGTGGGCGGGGTTGTAGCACGGCCAGTAGTAGAAGCCCAGCGAATCGAGGCGCACGGCGTCGGCGCCGGTCTCGCGCAACAGCCGCGCGACCATGGCGGCGAGATGGTCCTGCCACTCGACGCAGCCCGGACACATGTGGTAGAAACCCTGTTTCGCATAGTTCCACGTGATGGTTCCATCCTTGTGCATCAGCGACCAACGTGCGGCATCGCCGGATTTCGCGATATCGCTATCCTCATGCACGATGTAACCCTCGACGTATAAGGTATCGTGAAATCCGAGCCGGTGATCGCGCGCAATGCCTTCCCGCAACGCCTCGGCGCCGCCCATGTCCTCACGCACGATGTTATCGCCATCCGTATGTGGTGTATATTCGCGATCCTGCATGCGCATAGAGGTCCCGCAGTAGAAGGCATACTCCCAATTGTCGATGGGCGCGCGCAGGCGCGCGGCGGGCAACTCGGTGAAGCTATCGAGCGCGACTTGACCCGTATAACCCGACACGCCGCCCTTTCGAAAATGGATGCCGGTGTTGCCGTTCGATTCGCGGAACCATTGAGGCGGAACGACGTGGGCGTACGCCTCATCGTACCAGGCGCGGTAGGCGCGGGCGGCGGGCCGCCAATCGCCTTGATACACGAGGACACGCACCGTGGGAAGGTCGATCGATGCGCCCGGCTCGAGTTTGATGGGAGGGAAGTAATGCAACGCGATCACCGGCTCTTTCACGGCGGGGTTACGCCCCCCGCCCAGAACGAGTCGCTTGGGACGGATTTCCGCGTCCATGAAGATCAATCCCAACGCACTCTTGCTCACAGGATCCCAGACCGCGTGCCATTGCATCGAGAATTGGTTGCTCTCGCCGAGCACGCCGCCCGGACGTTCCCACGCCGGCACGATGAGGCCCGCCTGGTCCATGGCGGTGGCCATGTTTTTCGATGGGTCAGGCCCCAGACGCACACCGTCGAAATAGGGAAAGCAAACGAGGAATTCGCGTGGCGCATCGCCCGTGTTGGTCACACGCAGGGACCAATCGGACGTACCGGTATGTTCTTCGAGCCGCACAACAAGTTCGGTTTCCAGCCCTTCGGCCTGATAGCGCAACACGAGCGCATCGCCGCGCCGGCCTTCGCGGACACGGCATTGCCCGGGTTGGATCACCGTTCGCGCCACAGAATCCGGATCGTCGAACACAAGCTGGAACTTCTCATTGATCCGGATCTCGAATTCCTTTGTGAGATCGGTGAAGATTCGGAACGGCATTTTGCCAGTGTCCCCTTGCTTGAGACATTCATCCGAGATGGCGCGATTCGTAATACCGCGGAGCGCTCCATTCTCTTTATCGAAGGCGATGCGACAACATTCATTCTCGATGGTAACCATAGGGCGATCCACGGCGGGGTTACGCTCCCCGTCCTCCGCATATCCAGATGTCCACGCCACAATGCAGAGCATGGAAGTAAGAAGGCATACTAACGCAAGAAGCTTGAATCCCCCTAATACGGATTGCACGGATAGGTCAGAGTCCTGCAGAAGAACGATCTCCTTGTTGGGCATCGTACGATTCCTTCCCTCAGGCGGGGGCTACCCCCGCCGGCCTTGTCTCCGGCGCCCGCTCGCGGACAGCCTTCCCTTACACCGGCGACTTCATAAGAAACAACCGCCGAATTCCTTGAGCGACTGCAATCGGTTATAGCCGCCCTTTCAATTGTGCGTCTTCGAGGCCTGACAGGTCAATCATCCCGGCGACTTCGGAAGTCGCCGGGATGAAGGTCTTGGAGGAGAGGCGCGTCTTCCTGGCCGCGTCGCGCGGATCAGCGACCGGATGTGTTATCATCTGCGCGCTGAGTTTCGCTCAAGAGACATACGCACAAGGACTTGATCCTACTCATGACGTCACGCGAACGATTGAAGACTCTTTTCCGGGAGAAGCAATGCCGCGAACCGGTTGTGTGTCTTCATACGTGGGGCCGGTATCCCTTCGACGTGCTGGGCGTCCCGCACCTGTGGGACCATGGTATTGGCGAGACGTTCACCGAGGTCTATCTGGACTTCCGCCTCCGGTTTCCGTGCGACTGGCTCCACATTCGCGAGGGGAACGCGTGGAAGTGCCTGCCGCCGGTCCCGCCGGATTCCGTGCCGCGCCAATCGCCGGCATCGCCGGACGAGATCGACGCGTGGATCGAGAGGAACTTCGACGGGCAGACGTTCACCGTGGATCAGGTCGTCGCGGCAGGCATGTACGATCATATCGGGGCCTTGGCGGACCGTGCGGGAGACGAGGTCATGATTTTCCCGAATCAGGGTGCGCCCGGTTCCGGCTTTCCCTGGCTGTCATGGGAGGAGCAGTTGCTGCTCATCCAGCAATCTCCCGATCTGGTGCAATACTACGTGCGCGCGGATGACGACCGGTTCTTGGCGCGCGTCCGTGCCGCGGCGCAACTCGGTGCCGACGGCTACATCTTTTCCGAGGGATACTGTGGCGCGTGCGACCTCATATCCCCGAGACTATTTGAACAAGTGTTTCTTGAACCGAAGCGCGAATTCTACCGCAGCGTCCGCGAGGCCGGACAACTCGGAATCGGGTATTTTCTGGGCGGCATTGAACCGTATCTCGATGCCATCAACGGCATGGGAATTGATGGGTTGCTGATCGAGGAGGGCAAGAAGACGTTCACGCTCGACCCGGTGGCTATCCGCCGGAAACTCGATCCGTCCGTCGTGCTTTTTGGCAACGTCGACAGCTATCTCCTGTTGACGGGCCCTCCCTCCGCGATCCGCGACGAGGTCCGCCGCCAAGCGGAAGCCCGGGCTTTCGGGCCCTTCGTCCAGGCCAACGGTAGTCCCCTATGCCCGGGTACGCCGCCCGAACACATCGACGCGTTTCTCGCCGCCGCGTACACGGATGGAGCGTGACAAGCAACCGCGGTCGAGGTCGCGATGCCGTCAGCCGCATAAAGGAAGGCCCCGGGTCGGAATTATAGTATTACGTGCATGTTTTTGCTACGTTGATGTAAAGTAGTTACTTCGTGGCGGGTCAAGGAGCGGGGGGAGGCCCCGCCGGCCTGAATGAAGGAGTCCGAAAATGATACGACGCGATTTTCTTAAGGTCACGATTGGCGTGGGGACGGCCGGGCTTGCGGCTTCGGGCGGTGCGAGCGCTGTCGGGGAGTCTCCGTCAATCCTAAGATCTTTCTCGGCCGAGGACCATCGCCAGCGACTGGAGAGCGTTCGGTTCTGTGAACAGGCTATTCGCAAGTGTATGCGCAAGCATCTCATCACAAATTATCTCCCCGCTCAGGCGACGTATAATCTTGGGGAATACCCGTCGCGCACGCGATGGGAACCTAACGATTACGACGAGCAGGAACTCGACCGTCTCCGCGACCACGGGATTCAGATTTTGCAGGTCTTCGATGACTGGAACGATTCGCTGCGGTTGTTTGGCGGAGACAAATACCGCGCCGTCAACCCGGAGGGCTTCCGCCGGTTTGTGGACATGGTGCACCGCCGCGGCATGAAGATCCTGCCGTATATATCGAGCGGATTTCTTCAGCGGACGGACCCCGACTTCCGCCCGGAATGGTCGCGCGAGGGGGATTTCCTCGTCCTGGGCTATTGGAACATGGCGCGCTGCGCGCCGGCCAGCCAGGGATGGCGCGCCTATTTTCTGTCGAAAGTCTTGACCGTGTTGGACGACTACGGCGCCGACGGCCTCTACAATGACGGCGGCTATCTCGCCAACCAGCATCACGGTCGCGGCCCGGCCACTCCGGACGAGGTGCTCGCGTTCGAGGAGACGCCTGACTACGACGGCGCCTTCACGGATGTTCTGGCGTTGCTGTACGCCGAGGTCAAGCGCCGGGGCGGTATCTTCAAGCTCCACGTCAACGCGGCCGAACAGCCCATGACGCGCGGCCTCCGCGTGTGCGACTATCTCTGGGTCGGCGAAGGCGTGGGTAACCTCGACACCATGCGCGAGACCGTCAAGGATTATCCGCCCTACGTTGTGCCCTGTCCGGACATGACGTTCGCCCAATGTGAGAACAAGGACGAACCGTACCTGCACGCCATCCCCTACATGCAATTCCCACTGCTGCAAGCGGGCCGGCCGTTCACGGGCGAGCGCGCGATGATCCCCGGCGTCGCGTACAATCCCAATCCCGACGACTTCTGGATGCGCATCTGCCGCGACGCGTGGAAGCTGTATCAGGAACATCCAGAAGGCCCTCACGCGTACGGCGCCTGGGATGCCATTCCCGGACGGAGCGAGACCCGGCCCACGCACCGGCAGTGGCTCCAGCAATACCTGCCGCTCGTTGAAGAAGGAACGTATGCCTGGCTTGAGATCGCGGACAGCGACTTGTTCCGGGAACCCCTTCCCAAGGGCGCCGTCGCCTCGGTCTACGCCAACCGGCATGTCTATCTGGTGTTGGCCAACTATGGGCAAACGCCTGTTGACATCGCCACGCGCGCCCAGTACGTGTCCATGTCCGCCGCCGAAGGTTTGCCCCAGGCGAATTGGAAACTAAACGGAAGAACGCTGCTGATACTCCGGCGGCTTACATAGGAAGGAGGCGTATGTTCGTTGCACATCTTCGTAGTAAAGCGTGCCGCGTCGCCGGTATGGCCGCTACGGCATGGTTGGGCTGTTTTCTTCTCACGCTATTCATTCCAGGAAACGCCGCTGCGCTGCTGTACCGAACACCCGAAGGTACGCTGAAGGATAACTGCGTCGTCTGGCATGACGGGACGTTCTATCTGTTCGCCATGTACCGGCTCGAGCCAAAGGCTCGCGACCAAGACCAATGGCGTCACGTTTGGCTGGCGACCTCGACCGACGGCGTTCACTGGAAGGATGTCGGCCCCGTCATCAAGGATGCCCCCTTTGGCATTTACGCCATGCGCGTGTGGAAAGTGGGCGACCGATTCTTGATGAACCACGGGAGTTTCACCGGCGAAAAACAAGACGTCCTGCGCCTGTGGGAATCGCGCGACCTCATACATTGGGAATATCTCGGGCCAGAGTACGACGTGCGCAGACCCGACGGCCAGCGGATCGACCACATGGACGTGATTCCCGTGGAAGAAGAGGGGAAAACCGTCTACTACGGCTACGCCGTCGGCGGCGTGCTGCGATCCGAGGACGGGTTGAAATGGACATGGCTTGGGGAACTCGTCCTGGACACAAGAGAGAAGGGATGCTTGGAATCATGAATGTTACTGTTGCTACCCTCCTAATAATGGGCGTAGTTCACTCAGGCCGGTGATTTCCGGGAAATCAGCGGCCACGTGATACCAGACCGCTTCTTCATAATCGCTCAAACCAGTCAAACGCCGCGTTGGCTTTCACCCCAACGACATAAATGACCACCATGTCGTTCAACGACATAATTCTCCACTATGTCGTTTTGAGTGTAGCACGCACGCCGCCCCTGGCCCTACGCATTCCCACGGCGACCGTGGGAACGAGGCAAATCTGACCATGACAAATTGTGTAGCATTCTCAGTCTCTCACCCCAGGCAGCTATTCCTCCCTTACATGCGACTTCAGTATCTCTCACAAGAACAAGTGCTCATGGTCCGGCTCATTGTTTTTCGGCGCCGAGTGGCGGTGTGTCCTGAAAAAAGGTGTCGGGCAGATCGGGGTTGAGTTCGATGCGTTCGACGCGCGCGGTGCCCTGCCAGCTGTCGTCATCGCGCCCCAAATGGCTTTCCTTACGAATGCCGTCTGCTTTTCCGATGGTTACGCGGACGAAGTGGTAGACGCTGCCCTCGGTCTGTTGAAGTCGGGCGTAAAAGGTCCACTGCGTATCGTCTTCCGACTCAATCTTGAGGGTGGCCATGTCGCATGCGCGAAACGGCTTGAGAATCCGGGACTGTACTTGTTCCAGCAGGTCGTCTTCAGTAAAACCCGATTGGAGCCATGCCTTGAGGTCTTTGGTAGTTGTAACCGGCGTGTCATGAAGCCGGATGAACTCCTCGGCACTCATCACGGGTTTGCCTTTCAAGGAGTCCAGCCGTCTCTGGCCTGATCCGGGGACATGCTGTCTACGCTCCAGCCAAGTCTGTCCGTCCACCACAATATCGCTTACCGTTCCTTCGAAGCCAACAAGAGGATCCTTTATGTTGGTCACGCGGATCTTGAATCGACACGGACGTTTGTAGGCCTCTTCGATTAGTGCTTCCGAATCATGCGGACCATCCCGGAGTTCCATGTGGCCCAAACTCTTTATGGTGCACGAGTAGCTCTGCAGCGCCTGAAGCTTGGCCTCGACCTGACGGAGTGCGGCCGCCGCTGCGGGATCTGTGGGCACGACAGGCGCTGCCTTTTTTGGCGCCGGTGCGGTGGCCGGGTTCGCCGATGCGGCTTCATTCGACGTTGTGGTCTTTGGTTCCGTCACCTTCTTGGTGCAACCCGAGACGGCTGTCGTTAAGAGAAGACAGGTGAGACTGACCAGCGCCCCGCGCAACAGAATCTGCATGCGAGTAATACGTTGGTTCAGTGGATTCCCTTCAGGCGATCCCTTGTCACGCAGGATGCCCATTATCGTCAACCTCTGCGTATTCGGTTTAGTTCTCATGTCGCTCCTTTAAGGGTCTCAACTCGTTCCCAAATTGAATTTGGGAACGAGGGCATGTCGCATACGTGTATCGCGTGGCAGACTCTTCAGATGTTTGCGACGCGTGTTGCTTGGTCGGACCAGGGTCCGGCGTTGCTGGCTCTTACGGCACGGACTCGGAACCCGTATTGTTTGCCGCGTTCGAGTCCTTGGATCTCGAGTTCGCTGGCCGGCGACTTCGGAAGTCGCCTGAGTGGCCGGCGACTTTGGAAGTCGCCTGAGTGGTCGTGACGGTGGCGCTGCCGATCATTTGGGCCAAGGCGGCGTCGCTGAACCATTGGACCTCGTAGACGGCGTGCTTGGCTTCTATCCCACTCCGACCATGACTTCATCCTCCAGTGCGTTACATCTACGGTAATCAACAACCAGGAAGACCCGTACATCAGTCCCCACACCGACATTATGAATATGGCGAATCAGAAATGCAAATGAGATTCTTAGGGCAGGAGTTAGAAGTTAGGAGTTAGAAGACAGGCGGCTTTTCCGTCACGGTGTCACCCGAAACAACTTCACCTCGCCGAGCGGCACCGACAGGTTCAACGTCGCGGTTCCGTTTTCCACCCGGCACGCTTCGGGCTGATCGTTCGCCAGATCCACGACCCGCCGAATAGGGAATCCGAGATCGCCGACGCGCACCATGGTCTCGATCGAGGGCGCCTCGCCCGATGCTCTGGCACACAATGCCACACCCACCACAACGATTATGATCCGCATACCGTCACCTCTCTCTGCGATACATCCACCTGGTCCAGTACAAACCAACTCTATCATGTGAGCATCGCTTTTTCACGCGGAGCCACAAAGACACAGCGGAAAGGGGATCGCCGCTCACACGCTCACGGTGCAGACTACGGGATCGCCGTGGGGTCCGCGTTTGAGCTTCTTGCCGACGTAGCAGACGCGGTAGGCGTAGGTGGTGGGTTCATCGTCGTGAACGACGTGGAGATACGGGGATTCGGTGTCCGTATCGAGGAGGGGCTCCCCCGTCCCGTTCCCTACAGCATCACGGCCACGATTTGGCTTGGGGCACTCTGGCCGCTGGGGTTGGCCGCGACGATACAGTATTCGAGGCGCTGGCCCCGCGGTTCATCGAGCAGCTCGATATGCTTTTCAAACGCCTGGCCCGCCAGATGCCATGCCGTGAATGCGCTATGGTCCTGCGATTCACGCCGTTGAATGATATACGATCGCACCCGGCCCCCACTGCCCCGGCTCGGTTTCTTCCACGTAAGCCGCAACACCCCCGCATCGCGCACATCCGCCTTAAGCCCCATCGGCTGGCCCGGCAGCTCGACATCCCGCCCCTTGCCACGCGGAGCCCATCCGATAAATTCGAGCAGTGCCGGATTCGGCGCCGCATCCGCCTCCGACTGTTTCAATTGCGTCCGCATGAACGCCTTGAGCGTCTTCAACCGTTGCGCCTTCTCCTTCGCCGCAATCGACGCCAACGCCTGCTGCCGCTCATAATCCTCCGTCGCCGACTCGAACGCCGCCAACTCCGCATCCAGCCCCGCCACATCCGCCCCCGGGAAATATGAAGGATGGTCCACATACCCCGCGTGCATCGACCGCGCCAAATGAACAATCTCATCTTCCCGCAACGGAAACTCCGGCATAACCATTCCTCCTATTTCCAAGACACACAGCCGCCATCCCAACCACTCAGCAAAACAATAATACCAGAACGGACACCAATCCGTCAATTCAGAGCCGAGAGCAGTAATATGGAACCTGTTTCAATAGAATGGATTCCACAACATAATAACGAACCCCAAATTATGACTATTGGCTCCAGGCTATAGACTTGGACCCCATTCTATTATAAAAGAATCCAAAATGTCATATTGGAATCCAATACAATACATCTGCTCCCAATTCAACAATATAGAACCCAAGACAAGATATTGGATAGACAGAACAGCCAAGAAAAGGGCAGAAAGCCAAGGAAAAGAGCCAAAAGCTCCAGAAAAGGACCACAAATCCAAGCAAACAACCCAAAGTCTCCATCCCGAATCCCCCAAACATAACTCTTTGCGCCTTGGCGTCTTGGCGTGAGAACGCTCTTGACGCACGCAAAGACGCAAAGGCGCAAAGAAACAAAGAGGGATAGAACGTCGGTCGTGCGAACCAGGTAAACTGTTCGTAAACTGTTCGTAGTACCGCCTTTAGGCGGGGTCTTATGCCTTGATGCCCCGCCTAAAGGCGGTACTACGAACACGACCGTATCCTCTCTACTGAAACAGCGGTTTCTTGCTTAAGGTTGCGAGCTTGCTCGTTCACCCGCTCCACATAGCGCAGGGGCCACCGGCGGCTCTGCATTCCCACGGCGGACGCGCGAATGGTCATTCGTGGATGTCGGAACGAGGTGAAACCCCATCTCCCAACCCCCATCCCCAAAACCCTAAGCCGAAGGCCCCGCCCCAAGCCGCTCAAGCAGCGCACGCACCGTCGGCGCATTCGGATCCTCGATGGTCTCCCTAATGGCCAACGATTCCTGCGCCAGACCAATCGCCTCGTCCCGCTGGCCCAACTTGGCCAACTCGCCAGCCAGATTGTAGAGGTCATTTCCTTCGCCGCGCCGGTCGCCGACCTCGCGACGGATGACCAGCGCCTGCTCGTAGTACTCGATGGCCCGACGCGTATCGCCAAGAGCCGCGTAGGCATTCCCCAGGTTGCCCAGCGCATTGCCTTCGCCGCGCCGGTCGCTGATTTTGTGGGCCATCTCAAGGTACTGTTCGTAGTACTCGATGGCGCGACGCGGATCGCCAAGCAGGAAGTAGGAATTCCCCAGGTTGCCCAGGTCAACGCCTTCGCCGCGTCGGTCGCCAATCTCGCGCAGGATGACCAACGCCTGCTCGTAGTACTCGATGGCGCGCCGCTGTTCGCCAAGGTCCTTGTACGCGATGCCCAGGTTGCCCAGAACAGCGCCTTCGCCGCGCCGGTCGCCGATCTCGCGGTCGATGACCAGCGCCTGCTCGTAGTACTCGATGGCGCGACGCGGCTCGCCAAGCAGGATGTAGGCATTCCCCAGGTTGCCCAGGTCAACGCCTTCGCCGCGTCGGTCGCCAATCTCGCGCAGGATGACCAACGCCTGCTCGTAGTACTCGATGGCGCGCCGCGTCTCGTCAAGGGCCGCGTAGGCCATGCCAAGATTGCCTAAGTTCGCGCCTTCGGCTTCCCTGTCTCCCAATTGGCGTGCGGCGGCCAGCGCGGATTCGAGCCACTTAATCAGCTCCCGCAGATGAAGGCGCAGGTCGAGCACGTAGGCACCGGCGTCGGGGTAGGCGTTGCACAGGCGCGTTGCGGTCTCGTCTGAGCCGACGTGTTCCGCGGCCCAAGCCTGACCGGCCAGGATATGGTTCCACTCGAGGTCGGCCAGCGCAAGGCCGACCATGATGTTGTCGCCACCTTTCTTGTAAAGCTCTTTGGCTTTGCGCAGGACGGTTTCGTAATGCTGCGCGTGTCGGCGTTGGGCGTCGGTGCGCCGGGTGTGTTGTTCATCGCGGGCGGTGATGACGTCTTCCGAGGCCTCGTCTGGTCCGTATTGGAAGACGTGCTGGGCGATAGGGCGGAGGAAATCGTGGAACGTGTAGCGTTGCGTGCCGCGGTTGTACAGCAGCAGGCCCTGGCGGCGCAGTTCGCTGAGCACCGCCTTGGCCCTATCCTCGGCCTTATCCTCTGGAATATCCAAGACAGCGGCGGCGCCACCGACATCAAACGGCGCAGTGAACACGGTGAGCATCTGCCAGCACACCGCCGCCTCGAGGTCGTCCTCGATCAGCCGCCGCGCGCTATAGCCGAGAACCGGGTCCACCTTGCCATGGCGGACTGTCTGATGGACCTCGTCCATGTATCGGTCCACGGAGTAGTCCTCGTGCGTGGCAAGAAAGGACCCGGCCGCGTACAGCAACAGGGGCAGGCATCCACACAACTCGGCGACCTTGTCGAGATCGTCATCGGCGGGACAAGGCCGATACTTCTCGATTAGCGTGCGAAGAAGGTTGCGCGCGTCGTCCGGGTCCATTTTGTCCAGCGGGATGGAAAGCGCGCCGCTCTCGATGAAGATGGTATTGCGTGATGTGACGATAAAGCCGCAATGCGTGCCCGTGATGAGACCCTCGATCTGTTTCTCCGAACACACATTGTCCAGCAGGATCAGCGCCCGCTTATCTGCCAAAGCGTCTTCGTAATCCTTCGCCAACTGTTCAGGGTCTTCGGGTAACTGCGCCTTCGGTCCCAACAACCTGCGCAACACGACGGTCATCGCCTGAGCGGGGGTCAAGCGGTTCTTGTCGGAGTAACCCTGCAAGTTGACCTGTATCTGTGCGTCGGGATAGATGTCCTCGAGCTGATGCGCCACGTGGACCGCCAATACCGTCTTGCCCACGCCGCCCATGCCGCGTATCGCCGCCGAGATCACCGCGCGCCCGCCTGGTTTGCGCAGGGCTTCGATCAGTTGCTGGATTTCCTTGCCGCGCCCCGTGAACTCATTCAAATCCGCTTCCAACGATCGCCGCGCCGCGGGTGGCGGCGGGGCCTTCGGCGCCTCGTCTTTCTTAGTCAGGAGTTTGACGATAAGTTCAAGTCTTTCCGTAGTCATCGTGTTGAAAAGCGCGTTGCCGTGCGCCCTCGCGGCCTTTCCGGTGGCACGTTGGAGTTCGGCAAGGAAGGTGAGGATGTCTCGAAGGTCAACGGAATCGTCCGCCTCGTGGGCGTGGAATTCCTGAAACGCCTCGATCAGGCCCGCCGCGTCGTCGTCGCTTACCGCGCCGCGAACAATCGTTGCGACAAGCCCGTCCGCGACGCCCTCGCGCGCCAAGAACGCCTGCCACAGCTTGATGACGGCGTTGCGTTCGCGCCGCGGCTTTGCGCGGAACGTTGCCCGCAACGCCTGCGTGAAGACCGCTCTTAACGCCCGCTTCTCTTCAGAGCCGAGGACGAGGTCCTTGAGCGCCTTTGCGCCACTCTGAAGCAGCATATCCGCCGCGTTGTTCGCGGCCGCTATCAGCAAGAACCAGGCAATGGCTTTGAATACTGTGAGCGCGACGCTACCGAGAACAATGATAACGAGCGCGATTCCGAATACCCAGTCCATTGCATTCCCCTCCAACACAACCTTGACCGTGCCTGCCGCGGAGTCCCTTAGCACGTGGCCAGTATAGCACACGGAGTGCGGACTGCACGCTGGGTGGCGTGGAATTCATCAGGGCCAGAGCGAATTGAGGGCTGCGACGGTTTCGTTGACTAGGAGTTGGCCGCCTTCGGGGCTTACTATGAACTTGTCGGCGCTGTAGCCGCCGCCTTTGATGGCTTCGGCGGTGGGCAGGTAACCGCTCTGGGCGTCGGAGAGTTGAACCGGCAAGGTCAGGATGGCGCGGGTGCGGGCCTGGATGCGGAGGCCGTAGTCGAGGAATAGTTCGAAGGGGTTGGTGGCCATGGCGACGTCGCCGATTCGGAGCGCGTGGAACTGTACGGGATGAACAGAATCCGTTTCATAGAAAGGCGTCACCGGCGGCTGCATCTCGGGCAGGTCGACGTCAATGAGTAGATGTCTGAGCGGAATCGCAAACTTGGCTTGATCGACGGCGCCGGGGAGCGCTTCGTCCACCGCGTTGGCGATCCGGTTGGCGATCTCCTGGCGGCGGGAGATACCCTTGCGCGCGAGCATGGCTTCCTCGGCGGCTTTGCGGAACATGCGATGGGGCGAGTTATCGCCCGCGGCGGCGCACTGCGGTAAGATGAACAAGTCCGGCCCGTGGCGGCGGCGTAGTTCCTGGCGGACCTCGTGCCAGAAGTCCGCGGAGATCTCCATCAACGATTCTGTCTCCTGGGATGAGCAGGCGATGTTGACGAGCACGCCGGTGAGTGTCTTGTCGGGGTGCCAGAAGAAGAGCAGTTGAATGCCGGGATCGGCGCTGCCTTCGAAGCCGATGAAGTCGTCGCGGCTGGTGTCGCCGTACATCGCGGCGGTGCCATCGGCGTATTGCGCCCGGCGGTTGATGCCGACGGCGGCGGTGCCGAGCGCCCAACTCATGCCGGCGGGCGCGCGGTTCTGCCACGCCTCGACGACGGCCTGGGTGGCGCGTTCGACGAAGAAGTTGCCGTATTCGGAGGCCGTCATCACGCCGGGATCGTTGCTGACGTCATACAGCCCTTTGTAGGTGCTGTCGAGAAGACCGGGGCCGTCGTGTGTGTGCGTGGCGCTCAGGACGATCTTGCGCGGGTCGAGGTCGGGAATCTGCGCCTTGACGGCTTCGCGGAGACGGTCCGTGATGGGCTTCTGGACCGACACGAGGTCGCAGGATATCAGGACCGCCTGTTCGATTTCGCCGTTGGGTCCGCGCGTCTCGAGGGCGAGCGCGGTGAGCGTGAGGGGATCGCGCGTGCCCGTGGAAATCCGTTTGTTGAACTGGCCAACCAGCGCGATGGGCCGCGGCGGCGTGATATCTACGGAGGACCAGCCGGCAAACAGCGAGTCTTCCCGATTGGCCTCGGCGGCGAAGGTGTTCATCACTTGGGCGAACCACTTTCCACTCTCATCGATCTGCGGCAGATTGTTGTCCCAACTGGATTCATATTCGATGGCAAACAGCGCGGGCGTAACCCGGAGTTCGCGGAGAGTCCGTAACGCGGGTTCGAGTTCGCCGCAGCCTTTGCCCCAGGGCACATCGACGGCTTCGGGTGTCGCGGCATTGAGGTCTTTGAGATGCACGGCCATGAGCCGTTTGCCAAGGACGCGAAACGCGTCGGCGGGTTTGATGCCGGAGCGGATCCAGTGTCCGGTGTCGCCGCACGCGCCGATCCGGGGACCGCGTCCTTCGCAGACCCGCATCACTTCTTCCGGATTCCAGTACCGGGAACTACCGGTGGCGTGGTTGTGAATGGCAACGCTGATGCCGTACTCATTGCAGCATTTCTCGATCATGTCGAGGGCTTCGGGTGCGGGTTCCGAGACGATGAATTTTGCGCCGAGTTTGCGGGCGAAGTCGAAGATGTGGCGGCACGCAGGCTCGTCGCCGGGGATGTTGTGGATATAGATGCTTGTCAGTTCCACTTTGGCCTGAGCGAGTTTTGCGCGAAGCTGCGCAATGACATCGTCCGGCAGATCGGGTCCGAACTTGAGGTCCGATTCCGCCATGACGCGTTGCCCTTCAAAGGGTTCGATGCAGGTCATGCCGAGCGCGGCGGTCTTGTCGATCGCTTCGAATACCGTGAAGGGGTTGAAGCTCCAGGACGCAATGCCCACGCGCCATCCGAAGGGCGTTTGGGCTGCGGCGTCGTCCGGCGAGGCGACACAAAGGGCTCCGAGTACGGCGCCGACGGTAAGGCTGCGCATGTAAGTGGTCATAGGGTCCATCCGTTGTGCATGGCACGCTTGAGCATGTTGTTGGCTTCGGCACATTCTACGAATCGTTCGGTCTTGGGATCCCACTTCAGTTTCTTTTTCAACCGCGCGGAGATGTCGGCGATCATCCCAAGAATGGAGGCCTTATGGGCGGCATCCACGTCCGAAACCGGATCGTTGCGCGATCGAATGCACTGGAGTAGGTTGTCGCCGTGGTGCGTCGAATCAGTGAGACGGACATCGGTGTCTTTGAATTCCACTTTCAGGAGCGACTCGGGCTCGGCCCAGATTCCGGACCGGTCCACGTGGACCCAACCCTCATCGCCGATGAAGCGGCACCCGGATTTCCGTTGGTCACAGTCCGCGAAAAGCATCTTGAAGCCGTCGGCGTACGTGAACGTGGCGTTCCAGGTGTCTACGTTGTCCGTGAACCCTTCGTTGCGATAGGTGGCGGTACACTCGACATCGAAGGGATCGTTGCCGATCCGCGGGCAGCCCCAGTTGGCAATATCGAGATGGTGTACGCCCCAGTTGGTGATGAAGCCCGCGCAGTAGTCGAAAATGAGATACCAATCCGGCCATGCGACGCGGCCGGGATTGTAAGGCTTGTCCGGCGCGGGTCCTCGCCATAGGTTCCAGTCAAACCCATCGGGAACCGGCTGCGGATCCAGAGTGCCGGTGTACTTGGGCCGGTATTGGGGGCCTTCTGTGGCGACCTCGACCGTATGGATCTTGCCAACATAGCCGTTTCGCGCCAGCGTGCAGGCGTGCTGAAACTTGCCCAGTGACCGTTGCCACGTGCCCGTCTGAAAGACGCGCTGGGTCGCTCGGACGGTGTCGCGGATACAACGGGACTCCTCCACGGACACGCCCAGCGGCTTCTCGCAATACATGTCCTTCCCGGCCTTTGCCGCGGCAGTCGCGATCAGCGCGTGCCAGTGGTCCTGTACGGCGATCATCACGGCATCGATATCTTTGCGCGCGAGGAGTTCGCGGTAGTCGCCATACATCGCGCACCCGGTATCGCCGTATTGCGCATCGACCAAGTCCTTGGCTTTCTGCCGGCGGTCTTCGTAGGTATCGCAGACGGCCACGACCTGGCAGTCGGAGAGGCCAAGGAAGTTCTTCATATTGTCCGTGCCCATGCTGCCGACGCCAATGCAGCCGAGGGTTATCTTGTTGCTGGGCGCTACCGCATCATCTGCACCAAGAGCCGAACCCGGCACGATGCTCGGCAGAGCGAGAGCCGCGCCCGCCATAGCGGAATTCTTCAGGAACTGACGGCGATTGATTTTGAGTTTCATGACGTCTCCTTAGTAGCGAACAAACCCATTGGACGCAAGACGACCCTTGCCAGAAACGGCATTAGTGCTTGACGTGTCGTCCCAACCCTAAGAGATCATCGACTCAATGCCGATAGGATGTCAAGCCGGTGACTTTGGAAGTCGCCTGAGTAGGGATGCATCACCCCCATCTTTCTTGTGGTATCCCGGCGCGATATAATGGCGTCATGATAAGGTTCCTTATGACTGTCTTAGGCACCGCCTCTTACAGGCAAACGATCCAGAAATCAAGGAGTTGACATGAGGTCCATGCTCGTTATCTTTATCACCGCGGTGGCGTGGCCAGCGGAGACCGTCGAAGTGCAGAATATCCACGTACAAATCGTGGACTTCGTGGAGAAGACGATTTACCACTCTCCGGAGACCCCGGGATACACGTCCTGGGTCGGCTTGTGGCAGTTGCCCAATGAGACTCTCTGTTGCGATTTCCGCCAGGTTACCGGCCCGAAGGACAAGCCCGTTTCGAGCGTGCCTGTCCTCGGATCGCGAGATGGCGGAGGTACATGGTCGGTTCTGACCGCCGCGGCGCCTTCTACGGATTTGGGAATGCTGGGTGGATATACGGTGTCGCCGGATGGTTGCCGAGGCATGGCGGTACTGCCCGATGGAACGTTGGTCCGGCCGGTGTGGCCTTCTGGCGACATGAAGGATTCGGGATATGTTCTGCGGTCAACGGATCGCGGGAAGACTTGGAGCGAGAAGATATTCTTCTTGCCGATCGAAGAATACAGAACCTGGCCTACGCTGCTCCGTACTCTCCGTGATGGGCGTCTCATTCTGTTTGCGGGCTGCTGGAAACGGGGCGACTGCGCGGCCGGCAAACGCAACGATCCCGTGTACGCGGGCGGCCAGGAAGGGATGCTCCCGAACATGACGAAGATGATGTTCGTCTCCTCGGATAAGGGCAAGACGTGGAGCACCCCCATCGTACTCATGCCGGCCAGCGTGGGCGTGTGCGAAGAGAGCGATTTCTGTGAGCTGCCCAACGGCGACCTGTTCTGGATTCACCGCACGGAACACTACCCGAATCATCAGACCGACATGCCGCCTTTGGCCGCAAGAATGGGACCCGACCCTCCGGAGTCCTATTGGTACAGTGATCGTATGCAGAGCATCGTACACAAGCAGGGACAAACATTCGTGCCCGGAAAATGCGAGCCCGCGCCTTTCCCGCACAGCGGCTATCCGTGCGTGCTGGCCACGCGCGAAGGCGTGATTCTTCACCTCGCCACGGGAGAGTCTCACTGGTCGGCCGACACAGGCAAGACATGGAATAAACTGATGGTAGGTGACAAAGCGGTCAGCACATACTACTACCCCAAAGCCATCCAGATGGCCGACGGGCTGATCTTGTGTATCGGCCACCTCGGTAGCGACGACGTGTACGGCACGGTGGATCAGTGCATCAAACAGCAGACGTTTCGATTGAAGGTCCAGGAAGCCCGTTGACAGACCTGCATTTCAAGGCTCACATTGTGCAGCGTTTACGGTCCGCATTGTTGCCACTCGCGATCCGCCGGTGGCTAGCGCAATTCACGGTAGAAGTGTCGGGTGGCGTTTCACGATTGAGCATGCAGGGCACCGCTCGCCCGGTCATCGTTTCCGTCAACTCAATCGTGAAACGCAGTAAAGAAGTAAACGTGCGGAACCGGCGGTCAATGATCACACCTGTCCGTACTGGCGCGTGAACGCCGCGTTGATGGCGACTTCGTCCTGGAACTGTTGGAACATGCCGACGATGACCGCGTCGGTCTTCTTGACGTTCTCGAAGGCCCAGCGGAACGCCTCGCCGACGCAATCGGGCGAGTCGCACCGGCGGCCCGCCGCGAGGATTTTGAACACGAGGCAGGGTTTGGCGACTTGCCGCACGACCTCGGCCATTCGGGGCGGATCGGATTCGACGAACGGCTCGCCGAAGGTGATCTGGCCGAGTTGGCTCTGCATCTCCTCGCGGGTGCGCGTGACGTGGTGGACGCAGGCCATGAAGAAGTCGTTCTCCCAGCCCTCGTCGGCCATGCGCTTGATATTGTCGGGATTGTGGGCCGAGACGCCAGCCAAAACACCGAGGTCGTGGACTTTCTTGACGTAATCGTGGACCTTGACGGCCTGGCCCGCGCGGAACAAGGAGTCCGTCACGCCGCCGTGGTGGGCGATCGCGAACGGCTTGGAGGCCATCACGCGCGCCAAGGGCGGCGCACCGGGACTCTCGGCGTTCAGGCAGAGGAACTGGAGCTTGGAGTCCGCACTCCAGAGGATATCGAGGACCTTCTCGACCTTCTCGGTGAGATCGAACTGGAACGTGTTGATTCCCTGGGCCTCGGAGTGGCGGAGAAACTCGACGGTACGCTCGACCGTGAAGTACTCGCGCATGTGGGCGGACAGGTTGCTGGTGGCATGGGAGTATCCCCCGATGGGGTTGTATCCCGTGATGAGCCGCGTCACGGCGTAGTTGCCGAGCGGGATCGTCGGTAGGAGTTCAAGGGGTTTTGATGCTTCGCCTTGGGCATCTGCGGTGCCCGCCGCTGCGGCCACGGCCGCAGTGCACAGACCCGCCTGCTCGATAAACTCTCTGCGATTCACGCGACGCCGCTCATGCTTCTTGTCCATATCACCCTCCTTCTCGTGCAATAACGTCTGAATGACGCTACCATCTTATCATCGTTGGCGTGCCGCAACAAGACGGAGGATCCTGCCCCGGGCCTGCTCAAGCGATTGGCCAGCGGAAGACTCATGCTGGTATGGAATCGGCCATTTCCGGAAGGGAAGACTGAGTACCCGCTCACCGGCGGAGACCGTGAGTGGTCGGAAGTCCCGGTCAGCAACCATCGCGGCGAGCTTTCCGTGGCCTTCTCCGACGACGATGGGAAAACGTGGCCCCCGCACGTTGTGATCGCCCGTCAGCCCGGCGCCTCGCTCGCCTACCCCTATGTGTACGAACGAAAGCCGGGCGAGCTCTGGCTCACCACCATGCAAGGTGGAATCCGCGTGAAGGTTAAAGAAGCGGATCTGCTTTCGCAGTGACCAACATGAGGAAAGGCATGGGCATGATCAGACAGCATGTGGTACGGGCCGTTTTGGCGTGTTGTCTGGGTTGGGCATGGGGCGGCGACGGCGGGCTTCTCGCATCGTAGCCGCCCTATAATCGGTTCCCGTGCTATACTCAGATTACCGGCAAATCACCAGCAGGGAGTCCCCCG
>DATKVG010000170.1:0-10992 GCA_035530195.1 Bathyarchaeia archaeon
GGCGGGACGCCCGCACCACAATTGCAGGCGGGACGCCTGCACCACAATGTGCAGGCGGGACGCCGGCACCACAATGTGCAGGCGGGACGCCGGCGCCACAATGTGCAGGCGGGACGCCCGCACCACAATTGCAGGCGGGACGCCTGCACCACAATTGCAGGCGGGACGCCTGCACCACAATGTGCAGGCGGGACGCCCGCACCACAATGTGCAGGCGGGACGCCCGCACCACAATGTGCAGGCGGGACGCCCGCACCACAATGTGCAGGCGGGACGCCCGCACCACAACACACGACGTTAGAATCTTTGTTCGCGACATCTGCGCGCGCCGCGCGGATGTTGGATCAAGGTCGCGAACAAAGATTCTGAATGCGGCTTCTTAGCCGCCTTAGGGCGGGCGTGTGCTAGAATAAACGGCGTTTGGGAGCGAGGGACGGGTGGTGATCGCACTTTACATATTTTGTTTGGCGGGTTCGGCGGGCCTTTTCGGGAGTTTTATCCGGCAGGCGCTCGGCGAACTTGGCTACGTTCGCGGCATCGACATGGCGCTGGCGTTGGCGGGCGGTGCGGGATTCCTTTATGCGTTCCTGCAACTGGCCTATATGACGGTGCTCCGGGTCCTGAAGCCGACCTCGTCGCCGAGCCCGTTGATCGCGGAATCCCTGTCGCAGGCGTCCGCCGTTGTGTTCTTGCCGTACCTGCTGGCGCTGTCGGTGAACTGGCCGCACCCGGTCCTGGCCAAGCTCGAACCGCTGGTGTATTTTGGCCTTTTCGCGGTCCTGCACCTGTTTTTCAAGCTGGTATCGTTCTACGCGTCGATCCGTGGCGAGCGGGGTGGCCGCCTTGGGACCGGCGGCTGGCTGCTTGCCGCCATGCTCAACGGGGTCGCCGCCTATTGGCTGATAGGCCGCTGGATCAGCCTCGCCGACGCCGCCCGGCCCCAGGCGGTCACCCCGCCCCAGTACTACCGCGTCGGCGACCAGTACGCCGCCGGCAGAGAGCTTCCCGAAGGCGCCACCGTCGCCTATGACGTGCCGCCGCACGATGCGGCGGGGCTCACGCTGAGGTGGGCGCCCGTCCCGACGCCGGGGATCGAGCCGCCGAAACGCATCTACGTCAGCGCGCGCCTGATCGGCGACGAGTCCGAGGACGGGATGTGGCCGGTCACGCTCGATGTGGGCGGCTGGGGCGAACTGAACCTTTCCGCGGCGACGATGCCGCCGGGGCTGAGCCGGTGCGAGGTGGGCTGGGAGCGAAACAAACGGCCGGCGTGGCAACGGCTGCTGGGGATGCGGCCGCTGGTATCTTCGAGCGAGCAGGTCCTGTTTTCGGGTCCGTTTCTCCACGAGGACCGCGCGCAGACCGACCAACCCAACTTCCTGATCATCCTGGTGGACGGGCTAGCGAGCGGGCACGTGTCGGCGTTCGGGTATAAGCGCAAGACGACCCCGTCGCTCGATGCGCTGATCCGGAAAAGCCTGGCGTTTCCGAACGCGTATTCGGCCGTGCCGGAGACCGCGCCGGCCGCGATGACGCTGCTGACGGGGGTTGGGCCGCTGCGGCACGGGTATCTGGGCGCGCACGCCGGGCCGCTGCCGGACACGGTCGACACACTCGCCGAAACGCTCCGCGAGAAATTTTATCTGACCGCCGCGTTCACCGAAGGCGAGGACGATCTGGCGCCAGGTTCCGGGTTCGAACAGGGGTACGAAATCTTTGACGCGTCGTACGCGCCCGTTTCGGCGGAGGCTCAGGATTCCGGCTCGCGAAGGACCCTCGAAAAAGCCTCGAAATGGCTCGAACGGCACGCAAAACAGAAGTTTTTCCTGCTGGTTCGCCTGCGGGAACTGGGGGACCCGGTGTGGAGTTCACGGTACGCGCCCGGGTTTGCGCCAAAGGATAAAGCGCCCGCCGAGATCGACGTCTACGACAGCGCGCTCGCCTACATCGACAAGCGCATCGGCTCCCTCGTCAGCCGCCTGCGCTCGACCGACGCCGGGGAAAACACGTGTATCGTCGTCACCTCGCCGTACGGCATTGATTTCTCGGCCGAGACCGGACCCGTCATCGGGCTCACGGAGGAATCGTTGCGCGTGCCGCTGATCGTGTACGTCCCGGGCGGCAGCGTGCCCGCGTTGAATAAGGCGGGGGTAGGGTTGGACTGTGTCGTGCCGACGCTGCTGGCAACCGCGGGCACGAGCGTGCCCTATACGGTCGACGGCGCCGATTTGGCGGGCATCAAGCGGGACATGCCGGCGGTGTCGGTTTATGGGTCGCCGGCGGTGTTTTCGATGCGACGCGACCGTTGGCGCTTTTACTGGCACTCCGGGCGCGAGCCGTTCACAAACAAACAGATCGAGCCCGAAAGCAAAGTGGAAGCCATCGAGGTCGCGCCACCCGGCAGGAAGGTTAAGAAACAAACTGACGAGGCCAGAAAATCAGAGCTGGCTGCGGAAAGCCTCGCGCGCTTCAGAAGCTGCTTACAGAAATAGGACGAAGTAGCACCGCGGTGGGGTCGATCTCCTGCTCGACCGCGGCTTCCAATCGCCGGCTTGGGTGCGTAAGCCATACCACCGCCGCCACCACCACGGGCGCGCGGGAGCGCGACCCCACCGCCACACTACCCAATGCAAGCACTTCGGCGATGGCCTATACTTCCTCGATCTCCACGACGCGCTTTTCGGCCAGTGATTTTTCGATTGCGGCGAGGATCTGGACGGGTTCGAGGAGTTGTTCGGCGGTGAGGGGCCAATTGCCTGTCTGGAGCGTTTCGACGAAGACTTTCATTCCGGCGGCGTAGGCGTTGCCCGCGTCGACGCGATGTTGGTTCCATACGTTTTTGCCGAACGCGAGGATATGGAAATCGACCTTGGCGTTGCCCAGCAGGTTCAGGGTAGCGATCCGGTCGTCGCCGAAGGTGCAGGTGACGGCGCAGTTGTCGTTACTGGCTATTGCGGAGACCGTCTTACAGCCGTAGCCGAGTACGGCGTTCATGAGTTCGACGCTGTGGATGCCATAAAAGAAGATTCCGCCGTACTCGCTCTCAAGGTGCGCGGGACCGCTGACGGTCGCCGCGGTGAGCCCGCCGCCGGTGTCGGCCATGGTCTTGATGAACTCGGCCGTCCCCGGCTCGTACCTGAGGGTTGAGAACGAGGTGAACCCGATCTTGTGCTGGAGTGCGGCCTCGATCAGTTGCCGGGCGTCGGCGACTTTGCAGGCCAGCGGCTTGTCGATGAATGCGGGTATGCCGGCCTTGATGAACGGCATGGTGTCGGGCAGATGTTTGTCGCCGTGCCGCCACACGCACAACACCCCGTCGACTTGGCCGAGCATCTCTTCGGTGTTCGACACGATGGTGGGGATTTTGCCTTTTTCGGCGACTTCTTTTGTGCGGGCGGGGTCGGTGCCGTAGATGCAGGACACCTGCACGCCATCGATTTTGTTTGGCCCGGTTTCGACGTTGGCGAGTTTGGCGAACGCTTCGGCGTGGCTGTTATCGGACCCGATGATGCCCAGTCTGAACATGGCGGCACTCCGTTTCCAGTTTGTTCGACGGGGCTAGTCTACGCCTCGACGCGCAGCAAATTCTATCGGGCGGGGATTCAGGCTTTCTTCTTAGGCGCCTTGGGCATGGCGGCCGACGTGGCCACCGCGCGGTTGCCGCCGTTCTCATAGAGGTGCTTGCTGGACTCGAGGATGTTTCCAAGATGGCGCTTGGTTTCGTCGTCCATCGAGAGACCCAGGCCATCTACAGACTTCAAGAAACTTTCCCAGCCCTCGTGGTCCCACTGGGCTTTCTTCCCCACCACGAACTTCGCCGACCGCTCCAAAATGGCTTCCAGATTTGTTTTAGCGGGCATACGAGATCTCCCTTCTATGGCGCCACAGCCTGCATGCTGTGTGGAATCGACGGGTTCCACTACTCGCCCCTCGCAGGCGGCCCATATGCATTCATCAAAGTACAGGAAAGCCGCGGCAGGTGTCAACAAGTTTGGGCGGTGGGGAGAGAGAATTGGACGGATCCGACGGATCGGACGGATCCGACGGATCGGACGAAAAATGCAGGTGAGACGCCCGCGCTACGTTTTTTTGAATTGGGAGGGCGTCCGGGGATACTATCGCAGGCGATTGTAGCTAGTGCAACCCGGTTGATGACGTGTACTTAAGCGGTCTTGGCCGGTGTGCGCGCGGTATCGAAAGGAGTGCAGATGCGCGAGTCGGAACTGCCGGTGAAGTTTGAGCCCCAGGGCAAGACGGTGTTTCTGCTGCACGGCACGGCCGTCGTCGAGGCTGCGGCCCGAGCCGGCATTTCGATGAACATGCCGTGCGGCGGCCAGGGCACGTGCGGGAAGTGCCGGGTACGGATCGTTTCGGGTGCGTGCGAGCCGACGGGTGTGGAGCGTGCGCTGCTGACGCAGGCGGATGTCGAGGACGGTGTCCGGCTGGCATGCCAGACGCGCATTTGTGAGCCGATGACGGTGGAAGTGCCTGATACGTCGGTGCTTACGTCGACGTTTCAGATATTGGGCGGGGCTTCCGGGGTCGCGCGTGCGCGCCTGATGGACGTGTCGGACGTGGCGGTGCGGAAGCGGTTTGTGGAACTGTCGGCACCGTCCCGGGAAGACGAGACACCCGATATTGACCGGCTCGAGCGTGCCGTGGGGCCGTTTCACCTGGATCTGGACCTGCTCCGTCAGATGCCGCAGCGGTTGCGGCAGTGGCAGTTCCAGGGTACGGCGGTGCTGGCCGACCACCGGCTGATCGATTTTGAAGAAACTGATACCACCTCGGAAGTTTATGCGGCGGCGTTCGATATCGGCACGACCACGCTTGTCGGCACGCTTATTGACCTGACGACGGGGCGGGAGTGCGCGACGGTCTCGCGGATCAACCCGCAGACGAGTTTCGGCGACGACGTGATCGCCCGGATCAACCTGGTGCGGCAAGATCCAGCGGGGCTCGAGAGGCTGCACCGAGTCATCGTCAGCGAGGTGAACTCGATGCTGGCGGAACTGTGCGCCGAGGCCAAGGCATCGATTCATCACGTGTACGAGGCGACGTTCGCGGGGAACACGACGATGCAGCACCTGCTCGAAGGGGTGGACCCGTCGGCGCTGGGCGAGGTTCCGTTTGTGCCGGCAATTGGCCGGGCGCTGATGCTCGAGGCGCGCGCGCTCGGCATCAATATCCACCCGCGGGGCCGGCTCTATATTTACCCGGTGATCGGCGGGTTTGTCGGCGGCGACACGGTCGCGGGTATCATTGCCACGCGGCTGGGCGAGTCTCCCGGCGCGACCGTCCTTGTCGATATTGGCACCAACGGCGAGATTGTGGTGGCGCACGGCGACCGGATGCTGGCGACGTCGACCGCGGCCGGGCCGGCGTTCGAAGGGGCGCGGATTACGTTCGGGATGCGGGCCACCAATGGCGCGATCGAGAAAGTCCTGTTCGACGGGGACGTGCGGATCAACGTGATCGGCGACGTGGCGCCGGTCGGGTTGTGCGGGTCGGCGCTGGTGGACGTCGTCGCCGAAATGCTCCGGCTCGGGCTGGTGATGTGCGAAGGGCTGATGCTGCTGCCGGACCAGGTGCCGGATTCGGTGCCGGGGCCACTCCGCGATCGAGTCATCATCGCGCCGGAAGGGACGGCGTTCGTTCTGGCGACGGCCGCTGAGAGCGGCACGGGCGCGCCGGTGTACGTCACGCAGAAAGACATCCGCGAACTGCAACTGGCGACGGCGGCGATCCGGGCGGGGTTTTCGATCCTGCTGCGGCGTGTCGGTCTGACGGTTTCGGACGTGGATCAGGTGCTGATTGCGGGCGGGTTCGGCAACTTCATCCGCAGGAGCAACGCGCAACGGATCGGCCTTTTGCCGGCGGACCTCGAGCGGCGGCGGATCCGTTTTGTCGGCAACACGGCGCTGGCGGGCGCGCGTCTGGCGGCGGCCTCGCAGAAGATTCGGCATCGGGCCGAAGAAATCGCGCGCGAAATCCAGCATGTAGACCTCTCGATTGACCCGGATTTCCAGACGCAGTACGTCGAAGCCATGTTTTTTCCCGAGGAAGGGTGATTTAAAAGCGGGACACCCCCCACAACAGCCGGGGGGCGTCCCGACGAGGTAACATATGACTACGAAAACTCTGGCGTTGTTGTGCAAGTTGTGCCCGTTCTGCAACGTGGCGCGCATGTTTCCGGGCTCGAAATTCGCCAAGATGATGGTGGAAGCGGAAAAGAATTGTCCCGCCTGCAAGGCGTATCGCGAACTCTACGGCTGGCCTCAAGCCAAGTGATGCCCCGACAATTCTTTTAGCCGCAAAGGCGGACCGCGGACGGTCCGACGCAAAGAGCACAAAGAGTTAGAATGGGCGTTTTGTGTAAAAGCCCAGAATCCGGACTCCGTGCTCCAAACCCCATACCCCAAACCCCATACGCCGACTTGGTATGGCCGGGCGCAAATGGGGTAACATGTGGCTCGTTTGAGACGGCAATCAACGGCGAGGGAGGAAAATACAATGCGCGTGGATTTGAGAAAGCTGTTATGTGTTGCGGTGGTGGTGCTTGCGGGGTTGCCGGCGTCGGCGGTTGTGACGCTGCCGAAAATCATCGGCGATCACATGATGCTTCAACAGGGCGTGAAGGCGCCGGTTTGGGGCAAGACGTCTCCGGGTGACAAAGTGACGGTGTCGATGTGCGGCAAGACGGTTTCTGCGAGGGCGTGCAGCAAGGGCTACTGGCAAATTGAACTGCCCAAAATGAAGGCGGGCGGGCCGTACGAAATGACGATCTCGGACAAGGACGGCTCGGTCACGGTCAAAGACATCCTGGTGGGCGAGGTGTGGATGGGTTCGGGGCAGTCGAACATGCAGTGGGCCGTGAAAGACACCAATAACGCCGAGGCGGAAATCGCGGCCGCCAACTACCCGCGGATCCGGCTGTTCTACGTTGAGCGGCAGGTGGCCGAGAACCCGCGGTGGGACTGCAACGGGAGCTGGCTGGTGTGCACGCCGGAAAACATCCCGATTTTTTCGGCGGTGCTCTACTATTTTGGCCGTGATTTGCACAAGGAACTCGGGGTGCCGATGGGGTTGATCCATACGTCGTGGGGCGGGACTCCGGCGGAGTCGTGGACGAGCGCGCCGGCGATGCAGGCCAACCCGGAGTTCAAACCACTGCTGGACCGGTGGGCGGACATTATCGCCAACTATCCGGTGGCCAAGGCGGCATACGACGAGGCGGTGAAGAAGTGGGAGGCGGAGGTTGCGCAGGCCAAGTCGGAAAACAAGCCCGAACCGAAGAAACCGGATGCGCCGCAAGGCCCTGATTCGCCGCACCGGCCGTCGTCGTTGTACAACGCGATGATCGCGCCGCTGGTTCCGTACGGCGTGCGCGGGGCGATCTGGTACCAGGGCGAATCGAATGCGGGCCGGGCGTATCAGTATCGGGCGTTATTCCCGGCGATGATCAATGACTGGTGCGAGGCGTGGGACGATGATTTTGCGTTTTATTGGGTACAACTGGCGAATTTCACAAAACGGCTCGAGGAGCCGGCGGACTCGGATTGGGCGGAGTTGCGCGAGGCCCAAACCATGACGCTGTCCCTGCCGCACACCGGCCAGGCCGTCATTATCGACATCGGCGAGGCCGAAAACATCCACCCGCGAAACAAGCAGGACGTGGGCAAGCGGCTGGCTTTGATCGCGCTGGCGAAAGACTACGGGCGGAAGGTCGAGTGGAGCGGGCCGATGTTCAAGTCGGCGAGGTTCGGCGGCGGGAAGGCGACTGTAAGCTTCAAGCACGCAACGGGGCTCAAGACGTCCAACGGTCAGGCGCCGCGTGGGTTTGCCGTGGCTGGGGCCGACAAGAAGTTTTACTGGGCGGACGCGGCCATCAAGGGCAACAAAGTGGTGCTGAGGTGCAAGGACGTGGCGGAGCCCGTGGCGGTCCGGTACGGGTGGGCGAACAACCCCGACGTGAACGTGTATAACGGGGCGGGGCTGCCGGCGTCGCCGTTCAGGTCCGACGGCTGGCCCGGGATCACGTTCGGGAAGAATTAGTCTTAGACAGGATAACAGGATTTATAGGATTTGAATTTGTGCCGTGGTTGCGGTGGGGTCGCGTGCGGTGGGGTCGCGTGCGGTGGGGTCGCGCTCCCGCGCGACCGTGGCGATGGAGGAGGGGTGGCGTGCCATGCTTTGGGTCTGTTATGGAAAACGGCGGTCGCGCGGGAGCGCGACCCCACCGCAATGCTCGCGAGGCTCATTTGGCAATGGTTTGGAAGAAGAAGAGGAGGAACGTTTTCATGGCTGATTGTGCAAACTTGAAGAAGAACCAGCAGCGGTGTACGTGCACGTATGACTGCCCGCAGAAGGGTGCGTGTTGCGATTGCCTGCACAGCCACCTGGCCAAGCGGCAGTTGCCGGCCTGCTGTTTCCCGGCGGCCGTCGAGAAGACCTACGACAGGTCGTTCGCGGCGTTTATCAAGGCGTGGAGCTGAGGTTTTTTCGGACAGGATAACAGGATTAACGGGATGACGGCGTCCTTGTCGCGGGAAGCGGCGGGGACGCCGCTTCTACGTAGTGCCGAAAGCGGCGTATTGAAGAAAAGGTGGCCGGGAGGTGTCTCCCGGCCGGCGTTTGTGTGATGAGCGTAATGTATTACTGGCCACCGATGACGACAGCGAATGCGCGGTTGCAGGGGTGCTCGCCGGGGAATTTGATGAACTCGACGTGGCCGTCCATGAACAGGACGTTTCCGCCGCCGGGTACGTGGTTGTAGTCGCTGGGGTCATTGCCAACGATGTCGAACTGAACAGCCAGCTCGCTTTGTGCGCGCGCGCTTGCGGCGGGGTTGTTGATGTCGGTGATGAAGAATCGCTCGATGCCTTCGCGGAGCCGGTAAACGTTGACTGTTGCGCCCAGGGAGTTGACGAAGCTTCGATCTTTGTCAGCTTCCGCGGCGCCCTCAGCAACGGTAGCCGCGTCTTCCACCAGGGAGGTGAGCGTCGTGATCATGGTGACGAAGTTGAACTCCATGTGGGTGACCGTATTCTCGAAACTGACGATGGCGGGATCGTTTTCGTCCATGCCGGGAAGCATGTACATATCCGACGTTATGCCATAGCCGAGGTAGACGTAAGACAGCGTATCCAACCGGCACGCGCAGATGGCGGTGCCGGGTTCTCCGGTGCACGTGTACCGGCCGCCCTGGAAGCGGTCCTGGCCGTCGCTGTCCGACGGGCACACCATCGCCTCGAAGTCAGACAGGTATTCAGGGTACATGCAGTCGCCCTGCCAGATCGCGTCAAAAGTGAGCGTGGCCGGATCGGTCAGGTCGCAGTGACGTGCGGCGCCGTTGCCAATGCTGCCGGAGTATTTGTTGGGCGGGAACTTCTGGCCTTTGGACTCGTTGGCGTACATCTTGAACGACAGGCCGACCTGCTTGAGGTTATTTGCGCAACTCGAGCGTCTTGCGGCTTCGCGTGCGCGTGCGAGTGCCGGCAGCAGGATGGCTGCCAGGATGCCGATAATTGCAATCACAACCAACAACTCGATAAGAGTAAAACCGTGTCTCTTTCTCATGATGTCCTCTCCTTTCCAGTTTCGGGTACAAATATAATCACCGCTGCCACTAGTTTAAGATAACAGGCAGAAGCTGTCAATCGATAAAAAAGCCGGCCGGGATTGCTCTCCCGACCGGTATTTTTTAACAGAGGTATCAATCTTCTGGGCCACCAACGGCTTCTTTTGTTTAGGCACGCTCTACTAAAACCCGTAGGCCCGAGATCGGTCTCGGACCTACGAGTCAGGATGACTTACGCAGCCTCTAGAACATTACTCCGTTGAGGAATCCCATCGTGGCATTGACGGGATGATCTGGAGACGGATACTTGATGAATTCGACATGGCCGTCCATGTAGAGGACGTTGCATCCGCCGGGGATATGGTTGAATTCGTCCACGTCCGTGCTGACTTGGTCCCACATGATGGCGATTTCGCTTTGCGCTTGCGCGGACGCGGCGGGGTTGTTGATGTCCGTGATGAAGAATCGTTCGATCCCTTCGCGCAGCCTGTAGAGAATCCGCGGGTCCGGATCCTCGTAAGGAACGTCCCTGTCCGCGGCGTTGGCTGCCTCGGCCTTGGTGGTCGAGTCGGCAATGTCATTTGACAAGGCAGTCAGCGTGATGCCGAACCCCACTAAGTCGAGGCTTTCCCCCCCAGGGGCATTGGGGTCGGCCCCGGCTGTGACATAGTGATCGAGCCCGATCGCCCACGCCGTATACACGTATGAGCCCGCGCCAAACAGGCAGGGGCAAATGGGATTGTCGGGATTCTCGTCGCAATTCCAGGTGCCCCCAGTTATGTAGTCGGGCGAGTCGGCATCCGACGGGCACAACATGACGTTCATGTCCGACAGGTATTCCGGGTAGACCGTGTCGCCTTGGAACCAGAAATCCAGTTCATAGTCACTGCAATCACTCTCGCCGGCATACTTTGTCGGCGGGAACTTTCCGCCCTTTGCTTCATTGGAATACATCTTGTGTACCAACCCGAGTTGTTTGAGGTTGTTAGCGCAGCTTGCGCGGCGTGCCGCTTCGCGTGCGCGTGCGAGTGCCGGCAGCAGGATGGCTGCAAGAATACCGATGATGGCAATTACAACCAGCAGTTCGATAAGTGTAAAACCAACCTTCCTTCTCATTGTGATAGCTCCTTTCCTTCTTAAACAATAAGACACAAACGTGGGTCCATTGCCACGCTCTCCCATGACAACTGAAGTTTAAATGTTACGCAGCTCTTTTGTCAATGTTTTATTGGAAATCGTGTTTAATGTGGCGTGGTCGGATCTTGAATCGGCTTGTCCAGCAAGGGTTTACATGTGTTGACGGGCGGGTGGAATTTTGACGGATCGTCAAGAACCACCGGGGATGGAAGTGCGAAGTGTGGCAAGGGCTGGAGAAGTCAACTGATTACCAATACGTGATGCCGGGGAACCGG
>DATKVG010000171.1:0-8243 GCA_035530195.1 Bathyarchaeia archaeon
TGCATGGATGGCTTGTATGAACGCTGAAAGCGATTGGATTAAGTCACGCTAAAGCGCGCTGGAACAGGAAGGGTAGAATGCCTTATTCACCCCTGCTAAAGCAGGGTGCAAAGAGGAGCCCGCTGAAGCGGGCTAAACCTACGGGTTATGAAGTTGGTTTCGTGTTTGCGGACCAGCCGGTTTGGGGGGCTCGCAACAATAAGCCCCCGACTTTGCCGGGGATCATTTAAGCCATGACGTTGTTCCGCCTCATCCGTAGCAATATCGCATACCACAGGCGCATGCACGCGGGCCTTCTGGTTGGGGTTGCGCTCGCGGGCGCCATCCTCACGGGCGCGCTGCTCGTCGGCGACTCGGTCGACTATACGCTCGAGGCGATTGCGGGTGCGCGGCTTGGCCGGGTTGCGTTTGCAGTGGATAGAACAAACCGCCCGTTTGACGAGCGGCTTGCGGAGAATGTGCAGGCGCGGGATCCGCGGCTGAGCGTCTCGGCCGTGGTTCGTCTGGCGGGTATGCTGGGTTTGCCTCCGGAACGGCAGGCCTCGCACGACCAGCTCAACCGGGTCCAGGTGCTTGGCGTCGACTCACAGTTCTTCACCCTCGCCGAAACGCCGGCACGGATCGCGCTCGAGGCGCAGACCATCGCCGTCAACGAGAAGACGGCGCGCGCGCTCGATATCCGGCCAGGCGATGACCTGGTGCTGCGCGTGATGCGGCAGAACCGCATGCCGCTCGATGCGCCGCTCGCCGCACGTAAGGACGCACCCGCCGCCGTCAGCGTCGTGACCGTCACGGCGGTGCTCGACGACGCGCAGCTTGGGTGTTTCAGCCTTTCAGCAAACCAGATCACGCCGTACAACGTGTTCGTGGACCGTGGATGGCTGCAGGATCTCGCGGGCGAGGGGCGCCTGGCCAACGTGTTGCTCGCGGGCGGCGAGGTGGCGCACGCCGATGCGCAACGGGCCCTCGACAGCGCGTGGGACCTCGAGGACGTCGGCCTGCGGTTGCGGGCGCACCCGTCGGGCGTGATCCAACTCGAGTCGGATTCGGTTTTTGTTGACGAGGCGGCAGTCCGTGCCGGGCAGCAAATCCCTGGCAGCCGGCCGATGCTTACCTATCTCGTCAATTCGATCTCGCACAAGGATCGGATGACGCCGTACTCGTTTGTGGAGGCGGGGCCCGTGCCCGCGGATATGCCCGGCGGCCAGGTGGTTATCAGCCAGTGGCTGGCCGACGAGCTGGGCGCCGGGCCGGGCGCGACGCTGGACGTGGCCTACCTCAAGCTGCTTGCCAACAACACGTTCGCCGAGCAGACGCGCGCGTTCACGGTGCACCGGGTTGTGGCGATGGAAGAACTTGCCGTCGAGCGGGACCTTGCGCCGCAGTTTCCCGGGCTCAGCGACGTCGAAAGCTGTTCCGACTGGAGCGTCGGCATGCCCATGGACGAGGCGCGCCTCAAGGATCCCGCGAACGAAGCCTATTGGCGCAACTACGGTCAGACGCCGAAACTTCTGCTGGCGTTTGAAGACGGTCGGCAGATGTGGGGGAACCAGTTTGGCAGCGTCACCGCAGTACGATTCGGCGGCGCGGAGTCCGACATCGCCGAAGTGGCCAAGCGGCTTCGGCAGAACATTTCCGCGGATAAGATCGGGCTCGAGTTTGTGCCTGTACGCGAAATCGGCCAAACGGCCGTGAAGCAGTCGATGGATTTTGGGGGTTTGTTTCTTGGGATGAGTTTTTTTCTGATCGTGGCGGCCCTGATCCTGGTTGGGCTGCTCTACGTTTTCGGCCTTCAGCAGCGCGCGCCGGAGATAGCCACGCTCACCGCGCTCGGGTTCAGCCCGTCCCGCATCCGCGGCATCTTCTTGCTGGAATCGGCGCCGACAACCGTTGCGGGGGCGGCGCTGGGCGCGATCGGCGGCGCAGGGTACGCCAAACTGCTCCTCGCCGCGCTCGCCCGATTTTGGCCGGCAGCGGTGGCGGGCACGCCGGTCGTTTTCCACGCGGTCGCCGGGACCATGGCGATCGGCGGCGTGATTGTGGTGTGCTGCGCCATGCTTGTGGTGCTTGCGGCCCTTTGGAGGGCATCGGCCTATTCGGTGCGCGAGCTGTTCGCGACCGATTTTGCCTCGGTGGCGATCGCGCCACAACGCCGCAACTGGGCCCTGCTGCCGCCGACGGCGGCACTCGTGGCGGCGGTTGGCATCAGCCTTGGGGTTTGGCTCGCGCAGCCGCAATCGTACACGCTGTATTTTTTCGCCGTGGGCGGGCTCATGTTGCTGGCCCTGCTCGGTTATGGCCGGTGGTTGTTGTTGTGGCTTGCTGGGCGTGAATCGTTTACGCGGCCCCGCGTGTGGAAGCTGGCGCTCGCCAACCTCACGCGGCGCCGCGGGAGAACCCTCAGCGTCGCCGGCCTGACCGCGTGCGGCTGCTTCCTGGTGTTTGCGGTCTCGTCGATGCAGGAAAACGTCGCGCTGAATGCCAACGACCGAGGCTCGGGAACCGGCGGGTTTGCCGTTTTCGCCGAGACAACGATCCCGGTCAGCGGCTCGGCGGCCGACGTTGCCGAAATGATGAAAGCCAAGGCGGTGGCGCTACGCGTCCGCGACGGCGATGATGCCGGCTGCCTCAACCTGAACCGTGCGCAGCTACCGAGGCTGTTTGGTGTGAACCCGGAGGCGATGAGCGACCTGGGGGCGTTTGTAGAGAAACGTGGGACACCCCCTACAACGCGGGCTAAGAAGCGCGGCGGGGTGCGTGGCGACGTTTGGAATTTGCTGAGTGAAAACATGGCGGATGGTGCGGCGCCGGCCATGATTGGGGATTCCAATACGGCGATGTGGGGACTGAAGAAGAAAGTGGGGGACACGTTGCCGTACCGCGACGAGCGGGGCCGGGAGTTTGCGATCCGGGTGGTGGGTGTGCTGCCGATGCGTCTCTCGTTGTTCCAGGGTTCGCTGCTAATTTCCGACGAGGTGTTCACGCGCCTGTTTCCATCGGAGTCAGGCTTCCGCGCCTTCCTGATCGATGCGGGCGACGGACCAGCGCCGGATCTTGCCCGCCGCCTCAACCGGGACCTCGATCAATACGGCATGCAGGCCGTCCCTGCCGTGGATCGGCTGCGTGAGTTTTACGCGGTCGAATCGACGTATCTCGCGATGTTTCTCGTTCTCGGTGGGCTGGGCCTTGTGCTGGGGGCGGGCGGGATCGGCGTGGTTGTGTTGCGCAACGGTTTTGAGCGGCGTGGGGAGTTTGCGCTGCTCGACGCGCTCGGTTACGAGAAGGGCACAATGATGGGCATTTTACTGGCTGAAAACGGGGCGCTCGCCGGGGCAGGCATTTTGGTTGGAATGGCGGCAGCGGCTGTTTCGATCGTGCCAATTGCGGTATATTCAAGAACCAGCGTGTCCGTTGCAGTTCAATGCGCGCTTATTGCGCTCATCATTGGCGCAAATGCCGCCGCCGTTATTACGGCGACGCTGCTCGCAATGCCCAAAGTGCCCGCGGATCATCTGCGGGAAGAGTAGGCGGGGAGGTTGCTGCCGGCGAGAAGGGACATAAGGGACCTAAAGGGCAGAAGGGGATAAGGGGTGCGGCGCAGTGGCAATGGGTGAGGAGGTTGTCGAACCCGCTGCCGGGGTTCACCGTGGCGTGACTTTAACCCAGCGTAGCTCCCGGCCCTGGCTGGCTGTTGTATGGTTATCAGGACGTTTCTGGCAGTTTGCGGCTTGGGGCGGGGACAGAGCGAACGGTGCGGGCCGGGAGCAACGCTGGGCTGACAATTATCTAATCCCTACCGGGATATTTTGAGGGAAACGTTGATGGGGCGATCACTGTGTGGGTGGGTGTGGGGTAGCGGTTCGTCGAAGACTGGTTCGGCATGATGAGGCGGCGGTGCCGCCGCTCCTACGAACAGTGACGGCGCTGATGAAGCTGAGGAAGAACGCGGGGATTTAGGAATGGGACGTATAGGACCTACGGGAGCTATTTGGCCCAGTTGGTTGCGCGTTTGACGGCGTCTTGCCACTTTGCGTAACGCCGGTTTCGTTCGGCGGGTTTCATGGCGGGCTTGAATGTTCGGTCGAGCGCCCAGTTCCTGGCGGCGTCGCCGGTGTTTTTCCAGAAGCCTACGGCGATGCCCGCGAGATAGGCGGCGCCGAGTGCGGTGGTCTCTTGAACGACGGGCCGTTCGAGCATCGTGCCGAGTATGTCCGACTGGAACTGCATGAGCGCGTTGTTTGCGCACGCCCCGCCGTCGACTTTGAGGCGCCTCAACTTGACGCGGGCGTCGGCTTCCATGGCCTGGATGACGTCGCGTGTCTGGAACGCCATGGATTCGAGCGTGGCGCGGGCGACGTGGCCGGCGGTGGTTCCGCGTTCGATGCCGATGATGGCGCCGCGGGCGTAGGGGTCCCAATGCGGCGCGCCCAGGCCGACGAAGGCCGGCACGAAGTACACGCCGCCGGAATCCGCCGTGGTCGCGGCGAGTTTCTCGACGTCGCTGGACTTTTTGATGATCTTGAGGCCGTCGCGCAGCCATTGGACCGCCGCGCCCGCAATGAAGATGGATCCTTCGAGCCCGTACGTGACCTTGCCGTCAAGTCCCCAGGCTATGGTGGTGAGCAGTCCGTTTTTGGACTCGACGGCTTTGTGGCCGGTGTTCATCAGGATGAAACAGCCGGTGCCGTAGGTGTTCTTCGCCATTCCCGGCTGGAAGCACGCCTGGCCGAACGCGGCCGCTTGCTGATCGCCGGCAATTCCGCTGATGGGCACGGCGGCGCCAAACAGATTGGGGTCGGTCTCGCCGAGGACGCCGCTCGATTCGCGGACTTGGGGCAGCATCGCGCGGGGAACGTCGAGAATGCCGAGCAGTTCGTGGTCCCACTCGAGTGTGTGGATGTTGAACATGAGGGTCCTGCTGGCGTTGGAATAGTCGGTGGCATGGACGCGGCCGCCGGTGAGGCGCCACAGCAGGAACGAGTCGATTGTGCCGCAGAGTATCTCGCCTTGTTCGGCGCGTTTGCGCAGGCCCTTGTGCCGGTCGAGGATGTACTTGACTTTCGTGCCGGAGAAATAAGCATCGAGCACAAGCCCGGTTTTCTTGCGGAACGTCTTCTCGACGCCGGGCCGTTTCTTGAGAGCGTCGCATATGCCGGCGGTGATCCGGCTCTGCCATACAATGGCGTTCTGGACGGGCCGGCCGGTCTTGCGATCCCAGAGCACGACGGTTTCGCGCTGGTTGGTGATGCCGACAGCGGCGAGATCCGCGGGTTTGGCTCCGGCTTTACGCATGGCCAGTTTGGCGGTGTCGACCTGGGTTTTCCAAATGGCCTCGGGGTTGTGTTCGACGTGGCCTGGGGAGGGGAAGATCTGGGGGAACTCCTGCTGGGCGGAAGCGGCGACCTTGCCGTCGCGGGTGAACAGGATCGATCGGCTCGAGGTGGTTCCTTGATCCAGTGCAAGCACATACTTGGCCATGATGCGTTCTCCTCACGTTCAGTTGATAATACAGCCGTTAGAATCCAAGCGCCACATAAAGTGCCGCGCCCAGAATGCCGCCTACTATCGGCGCCACGACGGGTATCCATGCGTAGGTCCAATCGGAGCCGCCCTTTCCCGGAATGGGCAGGAACGCGTGCGCGATCCGCGGCCCGAGGTCTCGCGCGGGGTTGATGGCGTAACCTGTGGGGCCGCCGAGCGACAGGCCGATGCCCCACACCAGCACGCCGACCAGGAGGGGGTTGATGCCGGTCGAAAACACGGCGGAGAAATCGAGTGGTCCGGCTTGCTTGATGTGGGTTGCGTTGGCAGCAATTCCCAGGACGCCGAACAGAAGCAGGGCTGTGCCGATCACCTCGCAGATGAAATTGCCGGCAACGGTTCGGATTTCGGGGATGGTGCAGAACACGCTGAGTTTTGCCCGCTGGTCGTCAGTGACCCGCCAGTGCGGCAAGAACGCGAGCCACACTACGATGCCCCCCAGGAAACCGCCCGCCACCTGCGCGATAACGTAGCCGGGTACAAGCGCCCAGGAAAACTGGCCGATGGCGGCGAGCGCGATGGTGACGGCGGGGTTGATGTGCCCGCCGCTGATTCGTGCGACGCAGTATACGGCGACGGCCACGCCCACGCCCCAGCCTGTCACGATGACGATCCAGCCCGAGCCGTGGGCTTTGGTTTTACCCAGACAGACGTTGGCCACCACGCCGTCGCCAAAGATTACCAGGATCATGGTTCCCACCATTTCCGCCAAATAGTTTTGCATGGTGTTTCTTCCTTCCGTCAGTCAGTGAGTGATGTCGACGTTATTCGTGGCCGCGAAAAGCGGGGACAGGCACGCTTTTTTCAAACCGCCGAAAAAAACGAGCCAGTCCCCGTTTTTCGCTAAATAGTGGTGCATGATATTTCTTCCTTCCCGTCAGTCAGTTATGTGCGTTCTGCGGCTATTTGGCCATGAGGCATGATGATGCCGAACTTTTCGTGGAGGATACCGCGTGTACGATCCAGTTCCATGCCGGTTTGCTCGCCCTTCCAGTGCAGCACCGGCGCAGCAATGCCGGCCAGTTCGGCCAGCAGCGGCTCCGTTAATTCGCCCAGCAGCGCCAGGGTCGTCCGCCGCAGCACGAGATCGTCCAGGTGCACCACGTTCTCGTTCCGGATCAGATACTCGATTTCACGGCGGCTGTACGCGGGATGGTTGCGCAATTGCGAATCCGGCGCGGACGACATAAACCGGGCCACGTCTTCAGCGGTTGTTCCATAGCGATCGAGCAGGGTCTCGAGCCGGTTGACGGTCGTCGTTGCGATTTTGCCGGTGCGGGCCAGCCAGCGCGCGCACTCTTCGGCGTTGCGCGGGTAACCGTTGCCGCCGCCGATAGCCAGGTGTGTGGTAGCGGCGCGCCGCTCGAGTCGCAGCCGCGCGAGCACCCCATCGGTTACTTGTTCGGAAAAGGCCCTGAACGTAGTCCACTTGCCGCCCACGAGCGAGAATACGGGAAACTCGATGCCGTCGCCCGGCTCGGTTTCGACACAATGGTGGTCGCGGCTGATCTGGCTGGTTGAGGCGGCGTTGGAGTGGGGGAGGGGCCTGACGCCTGAGAATCGGCTCACAATTTGGCGGCGTTTAATTTCGATGCCCGGGAAAACGCGCGCCATTGCCTCGAGAATATACTCGACCTCGTCTTCCTCGCATCCCGCCTGTTCGGGGTCGTTGATACGGATGTCGGTGGTTCCGATCAGGGCTTTACCGAGCCACGGCAACGCGACGGCGGTCCGCCCGTCGGCGTTTTCAAAATACATCATCTCGCCGTCGAAGGCTTTCAGCAAGGCCTCGCTGTCGACCACGAGATGGGCGCCCTTTGTGCCGCCGATGAGGGTTGTTTGATGGCCGAGCGATCGGTTGGTGAAATCGATCCAGGCGCCGGTCGTGTTGATTACGACCCGCGGCCGGACGTGCAAGATCTCACCGGAGACCTCGTCGCGCAACCGCACTTCTCCGCCCGCCGCGGCCTGTAGCGAGACGTAGTTCAAGGCGGTCGCGCGCTCGCAAGAAGCTTCGCCGTCGGCAATGACCTCGAGGCACAGGCGTTCGGGGCGGCTCACCCATGCGTCGTAATACGTGGCGGTGCACAGGATGTCGCGGGGAAGTGTCGGCCGGCGGTCGAGCGACTTTTTCCGCGAGGCGAACCGGTGTCGCGGCATTGCGCGGGTTTTACGCGTGAACAGGTCGTAGAACGTGAGCCCCAGCTTGATCAGGAGGGCGCCGCGGTCCGCGGGGCGGTAGCCGCCAAGCCTGAAAAAGCGTTTCAGGCAGCTAATCGAGCCGGAGAACCAGAATCGCACGGGTATCGTGGTCGGGAGTGGGTGGACGTAGTGGGGCGCGTTTTGCAGCAGCAGGTTTCGTTCGCGCAATGCCTCCCGCACCAGCCGGAACTGACCAAATTCGAGATAGCGCAGGCCCCCGTGTATCATCCGCGACGACGCGGCGCTCGCCCCGGAACAGAAATCGGATTTGTCAACCAGCAGGACGTCGACGCCCTGGAGCGCCAGGTCGCGAAACGTGCCCGCCCCGTTGATGCCCGCCCCAATGATGAGTACCGACACGTCCGGATGCCGCCGGACGTACTCGATGCCGGCCTGTCGCGGCCGACAACTCCCTGTGGCCAATGTCATATACCGCCACTTCCCGTGCGCCGCACCCCAAGCGGCCCTCGCCGCTATACTAACCGCGCCCGGACACGGGT
>DATKVG010000172.1:0-41956 GCA_035530195.1 Bathyarchaeia archaeon
GTGTTTTTAGCCTGCTTCAGCAGGCTCCTCTTTGCACCCATCTTTAGATGGGGTGTTTTTGGCCTGTCCCCTTCAACAGCCCGCTTCAGCGGGACTTTCAATGGCTTTAGCTGTCGACTTGCGGAAAAAGCTTGTCTTTGCATCATTCGGGGGTGTCCCAATTTTTCTTGCAGTCGACATTTTTTGCGTCGCCGCCCCGCATTTGTATGCCGGCTTACATTTCCCGCCGCCCGGAACTCACCTCCTCACAAAATTCCTCTTGTAGTTTTGAGTTAAAAATACTATGATGAGTGTGGGTTTGGAGCCAGCCAAGGGGAAGTACAGCTTGGTTCAGGCCCTGGGGAGTGAGCAACTTTTTCAGTGCCGTGTTTCGGGCGGCGCGTGAAAAGGGAGGAAGAGCCATGAATTCCAGCCATTGCTGTTTTTCCTGCCTTAAAACTATCGTAATCGTAGTAGCCGTGTCCTGGCTGCACGCGGGGGCCGCGCAGGCGATGCAGACAGCCCTGTCCCTCGTGCTGCCTTCCTGCGGGCTGTCCGCAATCGAGTTTTCTCTCGACAATTACGTCGAGTTGCACACCCTTGCGCCGGGCCGGGTTCCGCTGTGGCCCAAGTGGTCGCAGGACGCCGCCAGAATCGGTTTCACGGCGACGGATGTCGACCTGATGCAGGGGCGCGCGTGGCTGTCGGAGATTTGGGTGATGGATGTGGTCACGGCGCCCGACGCCACGCGCCTACTTACAGAAGTCCAGGGCGCTAGCTGCCACTGCCTGTCGTTTGTTCCGGACGATTCCGCCTTGCTGTTCCAGGACGACATCCCGGGCGAGTCGGGCGGCAGGCCGTCGCTGCTCGATGTAGACACGCCCGGTATCGAAACGCGGCTGAGTATCAACCCCTGGACACTCGACCCCGCCATCCCTGACGGCGCCATCTTTCACCTCGACATCCGCGAGACACCCAACGGATACAAGATGGTGCTCGATATGGAAAAGTACAAGTCCCCGTACACCACCACCAGCATCTACGTTATTCCCACGGACGCATCCGGCGTCCCCAACCTCGAACTCAAAAAAGAGATCCTGAACGACGCGATTGGAATCTCGCCATGCCGGCTGGCCCTGTCGCCGTCGGGCAACGAACTCCTGTTTGCCTACTGGCACAGCACCCCCAAACCCGACGTGGCGCTCATCACCGGCCTCGACCGAATCGTCTCCGGCGAAGACCCGCCCATCGGCTACATGACCGACCCACGCGTCAAAACTTTCATCGACGGGCCCAACCACGCCGACGCCCCGTCCTGGTCCGAAGACGGCTCGCTGATCTTTTACGCCTACGATTTCGACGGCCGGTTCGAAATGATCGACATGAACTTTCACGAAGCCAATTTCGACGTCATGATCGTCCGGCTCGAAGACGCGCTCGCCGGAAACCTTGTGCCCACCCGTCTCCGGCTTGCCGACAACCAGGGCTGCATCTGCGCATCCCGCGGCGGCACCCGGTTCGCGTTCGGCCAAACCGGCACGCCCGGCCACAAAATCTGCGCAACCGGCCTCGCCCTCTCCGAAGAAGTCGCCGTCGACCAAACCGGCGTCGTCGAGGAACCGTTCGAGCTTCGAGACGGCGCCGGCACGATCCTGCGGATCCCGCCGGTCACCACTGTGTTCAACTACATACCCGGCGAAGAACCGTTGCGCATCTCGATCCACACGCCGGTCGCGGGCATCGCACAGAACGCACTCCCGCCAAGATCCTTCAAAATGTCTGTACAGCGCGCCATACGGCACAACAACCGGGCGATCCTTAAGACCGACGACACCAACCTGTCGTTCGACCCGCCCGCCGATCTCGACATCGCTTACATCAACACCGAAATACAAGGCCTCAACGAAAACGACCTGCTCGTCTACGCCTACAACCCACAAACCGCCCAGTTTGACCGGTTCCTGCCACTCACCGCACACGACCCCGACACCAACACTATCTCCGTCCAACTCGACACCGTCGCACCCCTCGACACCGCCGCTTCGGGAGAAGCGGTCGCTCCGGGAGAAGCGGCCGCTCCCCGAGGATCTGTCGCCAAAACCGGCGACGGGCTCGCAGAAGGTTCGCTCGCGCTCGGTGTCGCCGACAGCGACGGCGACGGCCTGTCCGACGGTCGCGAAGTCCGGTGGGACGGCGATCTCGGCCTCGATATCTACGACCCCGAAACCAACCCCGGCGGCACAGACACCGACCCGTTCAACCCCGACACCGACGGCGACGGCAGCCCCGACGGCCAGGAAGCCAGTTTCGGGTTCGACCCACTCGATGCCGGCAACACGCCCCAACTTCCCGCCGCTGGCATACTCGGCCTCGCCGCACTCGCCGCCGCACTCGCCGCCTCAGCTATTCGCTATTGTGCTTATTAAAAAAGATGTGCTTGACAATACTAACAGGTTGATATCAAATAAACGGTGACTGTCCCTATTTACCACTATTTACCACTATTTACCAACCCAAAAAGCCATCGTTGCACTTCGCGAGCGAATCCACACCCATTTATACATTCCATTTATACATTTATTACTCGAACATCTCGACAAGCGGCGTCGTCACGGCGCGCAATTCAGGGATAAATGGTGCGATATCGCCCAGGATACCAACTAGGATCAGGAATAGCAGCGCCCAGCGGAAGAGTCCCCCCACTCTCTCCCGCGCGCAGGCTACAAACACGATGGTGGCAATGAGGAGCGGGAGCATCACGACCAAGCCGCCGAGACAATAGACATGAAGGACAATGAAAAGCCATTTCTCTCCGGGCCGGGAGAGTTCATACCACGTGAAAACCACCACCAGCGCGCCAAAGAGTGCAGCCAGCGCGTTGAGTATGAAGAGCACTGAGTACCCGAGCATCAGGGCAGGGAACGGTTTCTGTTTGTCCTGGTTCATAGGCATTCTCCCCGGTGCAATTCCCGGCACACTCGGGGCCGAGAACTGACGATGTCCGTGTAACACGTATACCGTTGCAGGTAAAGGCTTCGAATTGCCTCACAATAAAAGCATCCGAAACGCCTTGTCAATTCGTGGGTCTATGGGGTAGTCTGAAGCACATCAAGCGGAGGCGTGTGTCCATGACGCCCCAGATGCGACTGATGGCCGGGGGTTGTGCAATTGCCCTCATCCTGATTGGCGTATTCCTCTTCCTGCTTTGGGTGGCAGAAGCGGAACTCGACCATCGCCAACAGTGGATCGGAGGCGTGCAAGTCGATGAGTACCGCGTGGTCGCACGACCCGGACTGGCCATCGCAGCGCTGTGGCCGACTCTAATCGGCTTAGTCATCGGCCTCGACTGGCTGCTGACTGCGACCCTACGAAGAACCAGCGGGTCGACTGCGGGCCTGCAGGAGGGTCGGTATCGCCTGATTGCTGCACTCCAAGCTCTAGTGTTGGTGGTCCTCATGGTTCCCGGTACCTTCATCACCCTTGTGGGGGCTTCTCAATTGGTCTACGCCCCGGAGATGCAGAAGGGGGTGGCCCGATTCGAGCAAGGACGACCCGCGCGTGAAGCCCGGAATTCTTATACGCAATTAATCAAGCAACTCGAAGCCTCGGAGCCGGCCGTGCGGGCCCAAGCGGCGGCGTCCATCGGAGAACTCAAGGTCGTCCTGAGCCAGAATGCCGTGCCCGCTTTGACCGGACTTCTGGGCGACGTCGATGACGTCGCCATCGCGGCTGCCAAGACGCTCGGCAAGATCGGGATCTACTCGAGATCGGCGGTCCCCGAACTCGAGAAGTTGCTTGAACGCGGTTCGATGGGACGCCGGAGGGGACAGGCAAACGAACCGGACCCGATGCGCGTCTGTGCTGCGGAGGCCCTAGCCCGAATCACCCCAAGTGGGCCGTGGGCTCTGCAGAGTGCGCTCAAGCACGGGAACCCCGAAGTCCGACGGTGTGCGGCCTACGCGCTCGGCCTGATTGACGAGAAATCAAACAGACATACGGCGGCTGGACATCTCAGGGCGACCCTGAAAGACGAAGAGGACGAGCACGTCCGCGCGGCCATCCGCGGGGCACTCGACAAGATCGACCCCCAGGAGCCGCTGTCTGATGTGATTCGGAAGCTGGACGATCCCGACTCCGCCGTGCGCTTGGGTGCGGCCATAAAGATCACGCAGAGGGGCGAGGAAGCGAAGGCCGCGGCACCAAAACTCGCTGAACTTATCAATGACCCGGACCCAGAGGTCCGCGTGGCGGCCGCGCAGGCGCTCCTGCGGGCGGACCCGCAGTCGCCACTCAAGTTCGACGCCCTCCTGCTGCTGCTGCGCAGTCGACAGGACTACCACCGCCGCCACGCGGCGGAATTGCTCGGCAAGATGGGTACGGAGGCCGAGCGCGCCTTGCCTGAACTGCGGGCCACCATGAATGACCATGATCAGCACGTGCGCGTCAGAGCCGCTGCCGCCGTCTGGAAGATCAGCCACGAGTCCGGCGACGTCATCCCGGTGTTGGTCCAGTTGCTCGAGATGGAAGACGCCAGCGACGGCGCCCAGATAGGGGCACTCAACGTGCTGGGGGACATCGGGCCGGGTGCCCAAGCCGCCATCCCTGTCGTCAAGGCCATTTGCGACCACGGACGTCCCTGGGTGCGACCCTATGCCAAGTCCGCGCTCAGGAGGATTGAGGGAAATTCGGGGGGAGGGGAAATTCGGGGACAGACTACCCATTTCGGCCTGTTGAATCTACTGATACCTGACAGCTACTATTGCTATGAGTCCGAAGCGCGTGTTGGGGCGCCCGGTTAGCCGCATCATGTGATACAGCGGGGGAATGGTAGAAAAACTGAGACAAAGGGAGGATTAAAGCGGGAAATGAGTAGTCTGTCCCTGAATTTACTCCGCCTACCTTAACACCCACCCCCCACAATGTCAAATAAACGGTGACTGTCCCCGTTTAACCAACCGTTTAACCCCCATCATGGATGTCCCCAGTTTCCCCCCTCCCGTGTATGCCCGTTTGTGTGCGCGCCCACTCCTATTCTTGCGGCATTGCATCTTTTCGGGAAGGCTCTTTGAGGACAGGAGGAGGGGAAATGCCGCGCGATGCTAGAGTTTCTCGCCACTCTTGTTCGCTGAGGCCGTCCTGCAACGCTCCCGTCGCTGTATCAAGGACAAAATAACCTTCCTTGCCCATTAACCCAGAATGGTCCTCTACTCGTTTGTGTGTTACAAGACCGGTCACTATGCTACCCTTCACGGCATACTTCGTGACGGTAAGCCCAACCACCAAAGCACGCTGTTCGTTCGCAATGGTGTAAGCCCCACTCCATATGCGGGCAAGTTCGTAATCATTGGGAAGCGCGATGCCATAATCACCTTTCCAGAAACATCCACACACAGGCAGCAGAACTGCAAGCACCATGCCTGCGGCACGATGATATTTCCCTCCTCGACAAGTCTTCACATCAAGATACCTCAAAAGCTAACTGTCTTCTGCTCCACAATCTCGGCTGCAACTCCCCACATCTTATAGGGCGTGCCAGCACGACAAGAACAACCGTATGTCTCCTGTACACTCCAAGGGTCTTGAAATATATCATCAACAATAACGCCACACACGCAACCATACCGAATCTTACGTGTCTGACACGATATGCGCCCTCCGCACAAGCATCCTCCTTTGAGATACGTCTTTCCCAATACGACCCTTGCGTCCTTATAATTCGAAAAGTCGTTGGTAACTAGGGTAACTAGGGTAACTAGGGACAGTCACCGTTTATTTGCCTTTGTTTGGGTTTGTTTTTTTCCGCTGGGTGGCGCTGGCTTCGTGCTTATTCTTGCGCCAGCCCTTCTGGCGGCCAATGGGCAATGGGCGGACGCGGCGGCCGATGAGGTGTTCCACTTTGCTCAGGAAACGGTCGGCGCCGAGAGGGCGGCCGGTGTAGGTGTTGCGCCGAATGGCCTCCTGCGCGGGTTTGTCGCGGGCAATTTCCTTGAGGGTGTCGCGCCATTGCCGGGGCGGCATTTGGGCGCGCCAGGCGGTCAAGTTGAGAAGCGTGGCGCCCACATCGGCTCGCGAACCGTGCAGTGCGGCGGCATCGCAGTGGAGCGGCGCGCTCGACCTGGCGTATTCCCATGCGTGCTTCGCCATCCCGGCGCGCACGGGATTGAGCTCGACGTAGCACAGGGCCCGGTACGCGTGCGCCTGGTCCATGGCGCACGAGTAGAAACGGTTCTGCCAGAGGCGACCGGTCCGGCCGTGCATCCGGTTGACGTATTGCGTGTACAGGAAGTGGGTCCGCCCGACCGCCTTGGCCAGCGAGTCTTCGCGCGCCGGCACGCCGATCAGGTGAATGTGGTTCGTCATCAGACAATAGCCGTCGATCCGAAAACCAAACCGCGCCCCCTGTTCGCGAAGGAACTCCAAGTAAACCCGGCGGTCGTCCGCAACGAAGAAAACGTCTTGCTGGTTGTTTGCCCGCTGCGTGACATGGTGCGACGCACCAGGGACGACTATGCGCGCCAGTCTCGCCATGACCGTTACCTTAACACCAACCTCCCCTCACGTCAATATAAACGGTGACTGTCCCCATTTAACCATTTAACCATTTAAACCCCATTTAAACAAACGCCATTTAAACGCATTTAAACGATGGCAATGCCCAGCATTCACGGCCGATAGTGCAATGTTTGGACTACGGTGCAAGTGATTCCGGCGGCGCGGGCGGGCTGGGGTCGGGATCCGGCAGTTCGATTGGTTGGGCTGGGACTTCGGGTTGGTGCGCGCCTTGTGAAGGCAGGCGGAGGAGGAGTTTCATGCGTTCGCGATAGAGGGAGTTTCGCGTAACGAGCAGGACGAACGGGAACAGAACCAGTGCAAAGAAGAACGGCCATATCACAAGGCCGAACAGCAACATAAACATGAACAGTAGTCCAAACTGCCCCGCAATAGACATCTGGAACCCTAGAAAAGGCAGCGAGAGCACCACCGTCGGCAGGAACGCGGCGAGCGTGAAGGCCAGGGTGAGCCGGAACGCCGAGAACGTGTGCCGGCACAGCCGCCGCGCCAGGAGCAGTCCAACCACGAAAACGATGATGTTGAGTGCACAGTTCGGCAGTTCGGGAGCGATGTTTTGCATGTCCGACACGGGAAACGGCCAGGTTCCAAGGACGAAGCCTACCAGCGTGGCCAATATCAGCACGCCTTCAGCAAACCCGCGGCCTATTTTTCCGTCGGCGTAGCGGTATGAAACGAGCATCAGCGCCGTGACGGCAAAGATGAAGCTGCCGAATACCCCGACGCTGCCGCCGGAAGTCATGAACCATTGGGTAAGAGCCAACTCCGCCTCATTCGCGGCGAACAGGATCGCCATGCTTGCAGCGGCCGCAACAAGGATCGCCGCGGCTTTGACCGACCGGTTGGGCTTCAAGAGGAACAACGACAGCAGGGCCAGCCAGGGGTACAGCGGCAGGAAGGCGTACGCCCAGTGCCACTGGAACGTCAGCGGCTGGCTCGATGCGCCGAGGTTGCCGAGCGGCTGGGTCGCGGAGGCCGTCAGAGTGCCGCTGATTGTCGGAGGTACTCGCCATGAGTACGAAACGGTGCCGCCCCCTCACCCATAGCTCGTTTTGAAATGGTCGGAGAGCACGACACGGTCGTCCTGCTTGACGGTGAGCATGGGCGCGTTCTCGGTCAAGCGGAACGGCATGACGTCGGCTTTTTCGCCTGCGTCTTGAACGCAAGAGTATTCTTCCTTGCCTTTTCCCTCGAGCCGGTACGAAAACTCGAGCCGGTTGGCCACTCGTTTCGCCGCAACCGTCTCGCGCAGGGGCGGGCCCAAGCTCACGGTTGTGGCGGCGGCCCCAACGTTGAAACGGGGCCTCGGGAAGGGGGATGAACTGAAAAGCGCCCTATCGCCTCGCAAAAAAATCGTGCTGACGCCATACGCGCCGAATGGTAACCGGAACTTCTTATCGGGGAAGACGATGCTGGTGGTTTCGTCTTGCTCTTCGTATTCACTGATGCTTTGAGTCACTTCGACGGCATAGGCATCGACAAACACCTCGCCGGTTTTCTCGGCGATCTCGCGAAACACGACCGCGGCGTTCGAATCGGCGACCTCAACGCTCAGAGCATATACGTGTTCACCGATGGCCAAAAAGCCGCGGGGGCCGACGCGCGACGTGAAGGGCTCCTTATGGCCCGCGGGCGTTATGTACATCGAGCGGCCGAAATCTTCTTCCGCAAAGCTGTCGGGCAGGGCGATGTTGAAGTCTTTTTCCCCGAGTTTGACGGTTCCGCTCCAGCCCGACTTGAAGGTGTGGGAAAAGCTGGCGGGATCGAAGAAATTGAGATCCAAGACAACGGGCTCCTGGCCCGGCCCCTTTTTCCTGGGAAGACGGACGTTCTCGAATTCCAACGTGAACTCGTTCGTGGTAGTGTAAACGTCCTTGGGATCGTCAGTGAGATCCATGTTGCCGTTGGCGTCGACGTAGAGTTTTCGGGCTTTGACGTCGATGGCATATCCAACGCCGCCTGGAAAGGCGCTGCGCATGACCTTACGCCCGGCATAGGCGGGTTCCTTCTTGAAAACAAACTCCTGGTCGGCCTCGAACTCGTAATCTCGGACAGAGAACGCGTCAGACTGGAACTGGAGCGGAGCTTTGAGCGAACCCGCGGACACGGCCCCGGCCGCGGCCGAGGGAGGCTGTGCGAAAGCGAGCAAAGGCAGGCATAACAGGCATAGAACGCAGCCAATATCTCTCATAGGTCCCTCGCTCAAAGCCTCACAATAGTATACACACTATCAGGGTTCGGATGGATTAGCAAGAGTTTGTCCGGGCTGCTCGCCGGTTTCGGGCATGGACGGCGGGGCGCACATGGCGGGTACTTTGTCTTCCTGTTGCCGCCTCTTGACGACCGGGCAGGCGTTGCGGCAGTCGTGGCATACGATACAGTCGGCGGCGCGGTTGGCAGGCAGGCCAGCCAGAATCCGGCTCGATGGCTCGTTGCCGGAGGGACATGCGCGGTCGCACTTGCCGCAATCGGCGCAGGCGGGACGCGGGGGTTTGACGACCCAGAAGCTGACGTAATTGAGCGGGGCCAGCATCGCGCCGATCGGGCAAAAGACTTTGCAGAACGAGCGGCTGCTCATTATGGCAAGCACGAGCACCCCGGCCAGCACGGCCAGCTTCACCACCGTCCCAAGGCCAATCTCGCCGTACGATCCGAGCATCAGATTTGGAACTGTCACCTGTACCGCCGAAGCCGGGCAGACGCGGCAAAACGACCAGTTGGTGGATTCGCCGAACACGAACGGCAGGCCAATCACGCCCGCGCCCAGCACGCCGTACTTGATGTAAGCCGTCCAGCCGGGCATGTTGAACTTCGGGCTCGGTATTTTGTGGAGCATGTCCGTCAGGAAACCCAACGGGCAGACCCATCCGCAGAAAAGGCGGCCCGCAAGCACGCCGATCAGCAGGACGGTTCCGATCGCGAAGAAGGGGATGGCGTGATAGCCCGAGTAGTGAACGAACACGCCGACCGGACAGGCAAACCACGCCAGCACGCAGGAGTGGCAACTGAGCACGGGGTTGCACAGCCACTTCATTTCCGGCCCCCACGAACTGTGGAGAATGAGCAGCGCGGTCAACTGACTGATTCGCCGTTTAATCAAGCGGATGTTTCCGATCCGTTTCTGCGTCGGAAGCGGCCGCCGTGGCCGCGAGCGTTATTACCTTCAGGTGGGGCAGGCCCTTTTGCCCTTGGGCGCCATACGGTTGTACGTTGAGTAGAGCTTGCCTTCTTTTCCGACGACGCCGGTGAATGTGGCATCAACGCACATGGCGGCATCGCTCACCCTGGTAAACGTGAGAATGCCGAACTGCTTGAACTCGTCGTCCTGGTCGTACACGCGGCGCTTGATCGTCAGCCCAGCCAGAAGCATGCCGGCGGCCGCGATCAGGAGCGTGGTGGCGATGATTTTCTGTAGCCGCGGGTTTTTCACTATTTCAACAGGCCTCTCTCGTAGTCGGGCGCAAGCCGGCGCAAGTTGCCGTTGCGCACCGTGATGCGGCGTGTATCGAAATAATCCAGCAGGGCGAGCGCATACTTCCGCGACGACTCGATCGCGTACTTGAAATCGGCCGAATCCAGCACGCCTGCCTTTTGGATGATGTCCAGGACAATATTCTGGGCATCCCGGACGGCGTTATAACTCAAGACGACGTTGGGGGCAAGGCGGATCAGCCGGCCATCGTCGCACAGAAGCTTCAGCAGCCGGTCGATTTTCTGTTGCGGCGCGTCCAGGCGCGCGGGAAGCTCATCGGGCCGTGGCGAATTGAACCGCGTCACTTCGTACTCGCGCAGGAGCCTCTCGAGCAGGTCCCGGTCCGCCTTGTCGAGCGTTTTCACCGCATCGTGGAGCACGAGCTTGGCTCCGCGCACCGCGATCCGGCCGGTCCGCTCGAGTTCCGCCTGGAGGGCGTTCCACAGTGCCTGCGGCCACGTTTGCAGCCCCTTGCGCAGGTCCGTCAGGCCGAGGCTCAGGTTGCTGTTGGCCGCGGCCTGATCGAGCCGTGCCTCCACCTCTTCAAGCCGCGCCCGGTACATGTCTTTGTGGATGTAGTAACCGCCCGGCAGCACCATCAGGTCATCGCCGCGTTCTACGGCCCGCGCCAGGCACTCCGCCACCACCGCCTCCGGCAGAAACGCCGCCACGGCCAAGTCCTTCACCGTGGTGCCGAGCGGCTGTTGCGCGCGAAGCCGGTACGCCAGTTCGATTTCGATCCCCTCCTCGTCCGCGGGGTCCACGCCCCGCCACAGCGTCTCGTACTCCTCGAGTTGGCGCACCGCCGCGTCCTTCTTACCGCGCGCCAGCGCCATCGAGGCCGATAGAATTTCGCCGCCCGCCACGGTCGCCGCCGGCGAGGGCCGGCGCAGGATAAAGCGGTCGTGCACCGCCGCCGCGACCGGTTTGCTCGAAACGACCAGCGCCAACGCCCGCTCGCCCGCCGCAAGTTTCTTTTTCCCGTGCAGAAGATATACCTTGCCGTTCTCTTCCGCGGTGCCGGTGTGAAACTTGATCGCCTCGGCGTTGGCCAGCGGTTTGCCGGGGCCGTTCACAGCCAGCAGGCTCACATGGAAGAAGACCGCCGGCTTGAGGTAGCCGGGCACGCACAACACCTGACCGCGTTCCGGCGGCCGTTTGCCGAACTCCGGCACGTTAATCGCCAGGCACTGGCCATGCCTGCCTTCCGACGTGTCGCGCAGGAACCGCTGGATGCCGCGGACCCTCGCCGTCACGCCGCCCGGCACAAGCTCGACCTCCGCCCTGATCTCGATCGTTCCGTCCACGGGAATCCCCGTCACCACCGTCCCGAACCCTTTCTGCGCGAATGTGCGCTCGATGGGCATCCGGAAAACGCCCCGCCTGCGGCGCTTGGCGATATTGCGTATCTGCGCGACCAGCGTCTCATAAAAGTCGAAAACGCCTTCGCCCGTTTCCGACGATACCGGGCACACCGGCGCGCCGTCCATGAACGTCCCGCGCAAGAATGTTTTGATTTCGTCCGCCACCTGCGCGACTCGCTCCGGCGCAACGAGGTCTGTTTTTGTCAAGGCGACGATGCCGCTGCGCACGCCCATCAACTCCATGATCTGGAAGTGCTCGATCGTCTGCGGCATGATGCCGTCGTCGGCCGCGATTACCAGGATCGTCATGTCGATGCCCGACACGCCCGCCACCATTGTCCGCACAAACTTCTCGTGGCCCGGCACGTCGACGATGCCCGCGGCGACGTCGCCGCCCAGCACGCATGGGGCGAATCCCAGTTCGATGGTCAGCCCGCGTTCCTGTTCGACCTTGAGCCGGTCGGTGTTGCACCCCGTGAGCAGCCGCACCAGCGCCGTCTTGCCGTGATCCACGTGGCCCGCCGTACACAGCATCATTATGACGTCCGGGTTTGACCCGGCGCGCAAGAGTCCCGGCGGCGGACGTCTCATCGCGTCAGTTCCCGCCGCCCGCGGGCCGGAACGCCGCGCTCGTTTCTTTGTAGAACATCATCGCGGTACAACCCCCGAACGCCACGGCCAAGTTGGCCGCCTCGTCTATCTCTGCGAGTGAAAGCCCCATCGCCATCGCCGATTTCATGTGTATCTTCAGGCACGGCTCGCAATGCTGCACCACCGACAGCGCAATCGCCATCAGCTTCTTTGCACGCGCGTCAATCAGACCGGGCCGGTTCGCCTCTTTCATGAAATCCGTGAACAACCCCAACGTGTCTGCGGCGGAGGATCCGCCGGCGCCCTCCGCGGGCGCGCCCTCGCTGCAACAGGCTGCCTCTTTTTCCTCATGATTAGGCATGCGCGCCTCTCTTTCTCCAAGAAAGTTTTTCAGCGTCCCTCGGACGCTCACCGTGGGTTGGCCCCCGGCATCCATCTCGACGATTCTGCCGATCACGGCCGCGGCCGTTTGCCCGCGTGCGCGGAGTTCGTCCACCATGTGGTGCGCGGCGCACTCGGGCAGGGAAACCAGCAGTCCGCCCGACGTCTGTGGGTCGTACATCACCACCATGTCCCGCGCCGACTCCTCATCGGGCCGCACCCACGCCCCGGCGTACTCTTCATTGCGTTCGACCGCCCCTGGCAACACTTCTTGCTCAATCAGATCCGCCACCGCCGCGAATACCGGCAAACGAGCCAAGTCAATCTCCGCGCTCACGCCGCTGCCCCGGCACATCTGCACCAGATGCCCCGCAAGCCCATACCCGGTGATGTCCGTGCAGGCATTGGCGCCGTGCTTGACCATCAATTCCGCCGCGTCCCTGTTCAGCAGCGCCATCTGCCCGCCCGCCGCCGCCAGCGCCGCCTCGCTGACGCGACCGATCTGCGCCGCAAACGCAATCAGGCCCGTCCCCAGCGGCTTGGTCAGCGCGAGCGCATCGCCGGGCCGCGCCTTGTCACGGTGGATCGTGTGTGCCGCGTCGATCAGGCCGGTCACGGCGAACCCGCACTTGATCTCCGGGTCGTTGATACTGTGCCCGCCGATTAGGGCGCACCCCGCCTCGGCCAGTTTGTCCATACCGCCGCGCAGGATCGCCTCCATAATCGCGCCGTCGAGTTCTTCGATCGGAAACCCGACAATCGACAGCGCCGTGAGCGGCGTGCCGCCCATTGCGTAGACGTCGCTGAGGCTGTTGGCGGCGGCAATCTGGCCGAACAGGTAGGGGTCGTCCACGCACGGCGTGAACACGTCCACTGTCTGGACGAGCGCGTACCCGTTCCCCAGCCGGTACACGCCCGCGTCGTCGCCCGCCGCCGTGCCGACCAGCACGTTCGGATCGTCTATGGCCGGCAGCTTGCTCAAGATGCGCAGCAGGTCCGCCTGCCCGATTTTGGATGCGCAGCCGGCCTTGTGCACCAACTGTGTCAGCGCCACACGGCCTGGTTTCACCGGCAGGCGCTCGCCCGCGCATTGGCACACGTTGTGAACCCGGAACGCGTCGCACGGGCACGGTTTCTTCGGGTCGCACACGCAATGGCCCAGCCTCATCGACCTGCCCATCACGGCCTTGCGCCGCGCCCGGTCTACGGTCATGGTTCGTCCCCGGCCCGTTTCCCGGCACACGCGATCAAGGCCTTCGCCACGATGTCGTCTTCGCCTTTCAACAGGGTGCGCATATCCAGCAGCACCGCATCGTCTTTGACGCGCGCTATCACCGGCGGCTCATTGCGCCGCAACAGCCGGCACAATGCGTCCGCGCCTGAGCCCGGCAGCGCCGCCATCACGGCATACGTCGGAATCGCCACGCCCGGCAGCGATCCCCCGCCCATCGCGCTTTCTTCCCCAACAACGCGCAGCACCAGCCGCGTGCCCGCCTTGTCGACTTTGCGCTTGATGGTGGCCGCCCGCGCTTTCAGCTTCGCCGCGGGGGCCGTCAGCATCCGCAATGTCGGATGCTCCTGCGCCAGCGTCTCCGGTTCGAGAAACAACCGCAGCGTCTGTTCGAGCGCCATATCGGTCAATTTGCACACCCGCACCATCCGCGTCAGCGGGTGTTTCTTTATTTTCGCGATCAGTTCCTTTTTCCCTACAATGATGCCGGCTTGCGGGCCGCTGATCAGCTTGTCGCCGCTGAAACAAACCAAGTCGGCCCCCGCGGCGATGCTGTCCTGCACCGTTGGCTCGTGCGGAAGCCCGTACTGCTCGAGGTTTACCAACGCGCCGCAGCCGAGGTCGTCTATCACCAGCACGGGCCGCTGCTGTTTCAGCGACACCAGATCCGCCGTTGGCACGTCCTGCGTGAATCCTGTGATGCGGTAGTTACTGGGGTTTACACGCAACAGCGCCGCGGTATTCTCGTTGAGGGCGCGTTCGTAATCACGGAGGTGCGTTTTGTTTGTCGTGCCGACTTCCACCAGGATCGCGCCGCTCTGGTGGATGCAGTCGGGCAGCCGGAACGACCCGCCAATCTCGATCAACTGCCCCCGCGACACCACCACTTCCTTTCCCGCGCACAGCGCCGCCAGGATCAGCAGGGTGGCCGCCGCGTTGTTGTTTACCACCATCGCCGCCGCCGCGCCCGTCAGCCTGCACAGGAGTTTCTCGGTGTCGTAGTTGCGCTTTCCGCGCAGGCCGGTCTCGAGGTCGATCTGCATGTTGCAGCACCCACCCAACCCCGCCAGCGCCTCGACGGCCCGCCGCGGCAACACCGCCCGCCCCAGGCCCGTGTGGAGGATAATGCCCGTCGCGTTCACCACCCCCCGCAGCCGCTCCGACTCCTCCCGCATTGTGAACGCTTCCACCGCATCCACCAGCACCCCAACCTCGGGCGCGGTATCGGCCGGCCCAAGCTTCTTCCGATAGAAGTCCAGCGCCTCCCGGATGGCATCCAGCACAATAGGGCGCGAGTACAGCTTTATCAGTTCGCGCACCCGCGGCTCGTCAAGCAACACGGATACCGACGCCAGGTGTCGCCGTGGATCGGATGGAATCTCAGTCATGTCAACCGTTTCCGTGCCCCTCTTTCTTGAAATGGCGGAGGTGAATGGGAATCGAACCCACCCGCCGCCGTTAAGCGGCGCAACGGTTTTGAAGACCGCAAGAGCCACCAGGCCCCTGTCACCTCCGCAGCCAAAATAACACGTGAACCCTGCAATACACAAGACGTTTCAGTCCTTTCAGGGGTCCTTTTTCCTCTTGCCAAAAGTGAAGTTAAGTAATATACTAACAGCGAGGATAAATCCTCGAGGGGTGCTTTATCGATCAACACCGAGGAATGCGCGTGCGCAGAGGGATCAACAAAATCGTGCCGGCCAACATCAGGCGCGCGGGAACGTGGCGTTTATTTGTGGGGGCGATAGTCTGTGCGATAGCCGGAGCGGCTGTGGCCCAGGCTATCGAGGTGCCGTTGAGTTTCGAGAAACTGGCGGAACAAGACAGCGCGCTGCGCGGTTGGTACCCGCCGCGGGGGAAAGTCGAAGGCGGGGATTTGAAAGCCCCGTCGGCGGGGGCGTACATGTCCGCATTTGCTGTCGGCGGGCAGGATTTCTATTTCGCATTGGAACGGGCCAACGAAACGGATCCTTATTTCAACCGGCTGTACTTTGACGCCAATGGGAACCACGACCTGAGAGATGACGGTTTTTTGGAGGGCAAAGAAGAGCCGATAAACGAAAACCTGGCATGGGTGAAGTTTCCCGCGATTGACATCGAGTACCAATTCCAGGGCCGGACGCCGCTCCCCTACTGCGTTTCCATAGGCCTCTTGAAGTATTTGAAGAGCGCAGAATTCAACCAGGAACCTCGGCTACAGATTATGAGCGCGGGCATCTGGACCGGCTCGTTTAATCTGGACGGAACACAGTACAGAGTCTCCTTCGGCGACAGCGACTTTGACGGCAACTACGGCTCCCAAATCAGGCGGCGCAAAGATATACCGGACTACCTGGTGTTCGAGGGCGACCAAATTCGCGTAAGCCGCGCAGGCGCTTCCGTCGCTCTATACGACTCGATGCAGCTTTCCGAACATCTTTTTGTACGCGACAACTATTACCGGCTCGAGGTCAATACGGCCGAGCGCAAGGCCATCCTCACGCCTCAGCCCACGCCGGCCCCGGCCCTCAAAATCGAGCCGGACATGTACCAGGTGCAGTTGGTTACTCAAGACAACCGGACGGGGCTCTGTTTGTTTGAGCCGACGGCCATCGTGCACATCCCGCCGGGAACTTACCACGTGGCCAGCTACCTCAGTTCACGCACCGACGAGCAGGGCGACCGATGGGTGCTTTACGGGCGGGGCGACCTGCAAACGGCATTGGTAACCGTGGGCGAACCCGCGGCTGCGGCCGCCGTGGAAATGCCCGTTGGCCCTCCGTACCGGGCTATTGTCGAGAACAGAGAGAACAGGTTCAAAAAGGGCCCGGCACACCCTTGGCGACTGACGTTGAGAGTCGAAGGCAGAGGCGGGGATAAAGTGGCGGGCGTCATGCGCGTGGAAGGCAACAACACCCGGTTCAAACTCAGTGAAAAACAGCCCAATGCGCCCATCGAACCCGCCTGGAAAGTCATAACCGAAGACGGCGAGGTGGTGGCCAGCGGCACGTTCGAGTACGGGTGAGGCTTTACGTGTTCGGCCACATGGGCTGGCCTGAAACCCGGAGGAAAGAAGCATTACGCGCTGTGTACGGCCGATTGGCCATTTGACATCCGGCTGGAAAAACAGGAGTTGGGCGAAATCCGCGATGCTCCGCCGGACATCGGCAGGCGTGAACGCAAGAAGCGTGACTCCGACCCGTTGCCCATTTTCGGAGAGCACGTCTGGCTGAACATATTGGGTGCGGGCGCGGTGGTTGGGCTGGCAGGTATTTTGATTAGCCTGCGGATTCGACGCAGCCGGCATGCGGTATGATCGTTGATGCCCGTGGAAAGACATCTAGGTGAGGTTGAGGCCCAGGCCGGCGGGATCCGCCGGCAGAAGGGAGGTACGAGATGCGCATGTGGTGTGCAGTAGCTTGCCTGACAGCCATTGCCTCGATGGCGGCCGCGCAGGTCATCGAAGTGCCGCTCACGTATATGAAGGTTCCGGAGGACCGCGAAACCTACATTCCTTCCGGCGGCAAAGGATGCGAGTTGACCGACAAGCCCGGGGGGCAGGCGCTGATCTTGCCGGATTTGCCCAAACAAAAAATCCGGTACGCCTCGTTCAAGCTGGGCGACACCGAGTTCCCGCTTATCGTCGCCCGCTCGATAAAAGGCAAGGAGTTCACATACAGCCTGTACATCGACGCCAACCGGAACGGCAGCGTTGCCGACGAGACCCCTTTGACCGCGAGCACCATGCAGGAAAACGAGTACGTTTATGCAAACCTGCCCCCGTACGATTTGCAGTACCAGTTGGGTGAAAAAACTCTCCCGTTCAGCGTGCGGTTCTATGTGTTTGAAGAGAAGCCCAACGTCCAGTCGGCCTTGTCTTCCGGGCGAAGCGCCCACATCACCGTCGTTGGCAACGCCGGATACACCGGCGAGTTTACCGCCAAAGAAAAGAAGTACAAGATCGTTGTCGGCGACACCGAGTTCAACGGGAACTTCGGCGACAAGCTGGTACTGAAGACCGAATACTCCCAGGGCGATTCCATCTACTACGGCGGAGACACGTTCCTCCTCAGCACCGGCGGCGAAAAACCCTCCTATTTTGATAGCGTCCACGTCACGGATTACCTCATGCTGGGCAAGGATCTATACAAGGTCGCCATGGACACCGCGAACTCGAAGCTGACGCTGACGTCCGCCGACGTGGCGCGCGTCCCGCTGAAGATCCCCAAGGAAGTCCAGCGCCTCGAGATTATCAGTGCGGATAACACCGCCTCGATCGCGTTTCTTGCGCCAGGGACCGTGGTGAATATTCCCGCGGGCTCCTACAAGATGACCAGTTACCTGACTGCCCGCACCGAACCGGTCGGCGACGTGTGGCTGCTGGCCGCACGAGCCACCGGGCGGACCCCCGCCTGCGCCGTCGACGGCAGCGGCTCCGCCGTAATGACGTTCGGCGAGCCCTATACCGCCCAGTTGAACAGCCAGCACCTCCAGAAAGGAATCTGGGAAGAGGGCAAGAAGCCAGTCTACCGGCTGGAGATGAGCGTGGCCGGCACCGCGCACGAACAAGTCGCGATGGTCCAGCACAAGAGCGGTGACAAAACCAAATTCCCGCTTAGCGAACGCAACCCAAATTCGCCAAAGGAGCCCACCTACAAGATTGTCACTGAAGAAGGCGAGACCCTGGCATCCGGAAGCTTCGAGTATGGGTGAGGATTCACGTGCATGGCCACATGGGATGGCCCAAAAGACAATCAAAGATGCTTCGCCCTGTGCAATCTCACCATGCCGTGGAAGGTCGCTCCGGTCCTGCAGGAGTTGTACTTCGATAAATAGCGGTAAACTGTCGGGAAGGAGGCAACCTGGATGCGCTGGATTCTTTCAATAGCCTGCCTGATAGCCCTCACATGGGCGGCGGCGGCACAGGTTATCGAGGTGCCTCTGACGTACATGAAACTCCCGACGGAATGGGATCGTTTCTACCCAACCGGCGGATCCAATTGGGTCCTGACTGAAAAGCCCCAAAGGCTGCCGCTGACTCTGCCGGACCTGCCGAAGTATTCGTTTCAGTACTCGATGTTCAAGGTCGGCGAAACCTTCTTTGATGTCGTTCTGGCCCGGTCGATCCGGGGCAATCAGTGTAATTACAGTTTGTACGTCGACACCAATGGAAACGGCAGTGTCGCCGATGAAATCCCGGTCACTGCGACCACCGAAATCAAGTCCAGCTTTATTTCCAAAGGGTTTCCGTCAGTTGACCTCCGGTACCCGTGGGCCGGCAAAACCTACCCGTTCAGCGTCGTGTTCAGAGTTTTTCAGGACGCGCCCACCATCGGGAACATGGGCGGCAGTAGTGGGAATCAGACGTTGTACATCCGCAGCAACGCCGTGTATACCGGTGAAACGACCCTCGGCGGCGTGAAATACAAAATCACGATCGGGGATGCCCAGTTCAATGGCCTGTTGGGCGATACTCTGACCGCGGAGCGCCGGGACGACTTCGTCTACTGCCGCGGGGACATGATGATGCTCGCCACGGACGACGAGAAACCCGACTACTACGACAGCGTCTACCTGAGCGATTATCTGATGATAGGCGAGGATCTTTACCGGGTGGCGGTCGACTTTGCAGAAACCAAACTCACCCTGGCGGCGGCCGATATTACGCGCGCGCCGATGAAGATCCCTACCGAGGTTCGCCGCCTCGAAATCGCCGGCTCGGACGGCAAAACCGGGGCCATCGCGTTCCTCGATCCCGGCAGTGTAGTTCGGATTCCCGCCGGGTCTTATCAAATGATGCGATATCTGCTATCGCGCACGGAACCGGCCGGCGACGTGTGGGTGCTGGCGGCCTCTGCCACGGCCCGCACCCTCGCTTGCACGGTCGACGGCAGCGACGCCGCCGAGATGGCGTTCGGAGAACCGTTCAGCGTCCAACTGACGCGCCAGCGGCTCGAGCGGATGAGGTTAAACGAAAAAGACGTGTACCGGCTCAACATGGGCGCCGAGGGTGTTGCCCATGAGAAAGTTGCCACCGTGAGGCACAAGAGCGGCGATAAAACAAAATTCCCGCTCAGCACAACCAATCCCGGATCGCCTGCCGAACCAACCTACAAGATTGTTACCACCGAAGGCGAGAAACTGGCCGAAGGCACCTTCGAGTATGGGTGAGGATTCACGTGTCAGGCCACATGGGATGGCCCAAAAAACAATCAAAGATGCTTCGCCCTGTGCAATCTCACCATGCCGTGGAAGACCGCTCCGGTCCTCCAGGAGTTGTACTTCGAGAAATAGCGGCTTGTATCGGATAGGCCTGTGCGCGTTGTTGACGGCGCTGCTGCCGCTCTTACTTGACGAGGCGGCGCACGCGCAGGCCATTGACATCCCACTTCGGTGCCACGCCTACGATATCCGGCAACTGTCGGGTCCACACGTGGGTTACGGTGCCGCGCGCCTGTCAACGCAACCGCCTTCCAATCGCCTGCTGCTCCCTCAGTTTGGCGAAGCCATACCCGTATTCGGGACGTTCAGGCTCGCCAACACCGAGTTTGTGCTGGCGATGACGTCGCCCACCTTCGGCGGCGGATACGATTGCGTTTACCTTGATTACGACGGCGACGGCAACCTCGCCGAAGAGCAGCCCCTCGTTCCTGCCTCGATAACAACAGCCAAAGGGATGAAGCGCCTCAACTTTCCGCTGGTGAACGTGGCCTATCGGCTGGGCGGCAGCACAATGGTCTACACGATCTGGCCTTATGCGGACCTGCCGGCGGGCCTGGTTGACCTCAACGCAACCGACGACGCCACCCTTTCGCGCTACGTCCACTTCGGGTTTGCCGTGGCGTGCGCGTGGGAAGGATCCTTTACGGCCGCGGGAAGACAGTACAACATCTGGCTTTGGGATTTGAACGCCAACGGCCGGTTTGACAACGTGATGACTTGGGAAACGTCGGACCTCATGGCGATCGAGGAGGCTGGGGCGCCGCAACGGGTGTTCTATACCGGCAACCTTTTGTCGCTGGGCAGCCTTCTGTACCGGTTCGAGATCAACATCCCGGAGTCGCGCGCGCAACTCGTGCCGGTGGATGAGCCGCTGGTCGAGCTGAAGCTGGGCGAGAGCACTGTGGCGCTGCAGCTAATCAGCGAGGACGAAGCACACTGTATCATGATGGCCAACGCCGACAGCACTGTCATGGTGCCGCCCGGCTCATACCGCCTCGTCAGCTACATGCTCCGCCGGCTTCATGCCAACGGTGAGTGGTGGAGTCTCGCCGCCGCGGCGACATCCCCAAGGTTCAGGCCCGCCCCGGGTGTTAACGAGCCCCCGGCGGCCGTCGCGGCCGGAGAAGCGGCCGAACTGCAGTTCGGAGAGCCGTTCAAGCCCGTCGTGAGGGTTTCACTGGACGATACGCAACGAAAAGCCCAACTGAGCCTGTATGTCCTGGGGGCCGGCGGGGAGAGCTTGTTGTGGGTCCGGCGAAAGCCGCTCGGGCCTGTGCCGGAAGGTGTCCGCAACCCCTCTTTGCCACCCGCGCCCCTCTACCGGATTGTCACGGCGAACGGCGAGAACGTCGCCGAAGGCAAAATGGAGTATGGCTGAGGATCGTATTGTCAGGTCACATGGAGTGACCCGAAAAGAGGCGTGGAATATTTGATTATGTGTCATGTGGATATGGGGCCGTTTAAAGTGACGCAGAAGCCGACCCCGTTCAAGTTGTGGGAAGGACCCCCGTAATGCCTGAGTGCTGTGGTTCCATAAAGCCGCCGCAACCATCCGGTTGCCCGCTGACGTGGTTTCAAAATATGATCGGTAATTGCCTGGCCTATGCTGAGAGAGCCAAGGCGCAAGGCAAACCCATTGTCGGCATCCTGTGCGAATACACCCCCCGCGAACTGATCCTGGCCGCGGGCGCGGTGCCCGTCTGTCTGTGCGGCGGCAGCGTGTCCACCATACCGGCCGCCGAGGAGTACCTGCCTGCGAATCTCTGCCCGCTGATCAAATCCACCTACGGATATCACGTGCAGAAGTCGAACCCGTTCCTCGAAATGGCCAGTCTCGTCGTCGCCGAAACCACGTGCGACGGCAAGAAAAAGATGTACGAGCTGATGGCCGAAACCCGGCCGCTGTACGTACTCGAGTTGCCTCAAAAGCAAAACGATCCGCAGTCGTTCGCGCATTGGGAAGCGGAACTGCGGAAGTTCAAGCAGTTTCTCGAAGAGCGGTTCGGCGTCGTCATTACGGACAATCAATTGCGCGACGCGATCAGGCTGATGAACCGGGAGCGCGCGTTGCGCCGCGGCCTTGCCGAACTCATGAAATCCGACGCACCGCCCCTCACCGGCCGTCAGTTGCTCGACCTCAAGAGCAGCATCTCCGGCATCCCTGGCGACTTCAACGAGTACGAGAAGGCCCTGGCGATGTTTTCGGGCAAGCAGGGTGCGAACTCCGGCCGGGTGCGCGTGCTAATGACGGGCGTGCCCATGGCTTGCGGGGCCGAGCGCGTCCTCGAGATCATCGAAAGCCACGGCGGCCTCGTCGTCTGCATGGAAAACTGCACCGGCATCAAACCTGTCACCGACGACGTCGACTCCTGCGCCAGCGACACCGTGCGCGCGCTCGCCGAGAAGTATTTCCGCCTGCCGTGCAGCGTCATGACGCGCAACGATGCCCGGATTGAATCGCTCGAACACCTCGCGCGCGAGTATCGGGCCGAATGCGTGATCGAACTCGTCTGGCAGGCGTGCCTCACCTACGACGTCGAGGCCTATCGCATCAAGCGCCTGGCCAAGCACACCCTTGGCATCCCCTACCTCCGCATCGAGACCGACTATTCCCCCTCCGACTCGGCCCGCATCGCCGTGCGCGTGCAGGCCATCATCGAAACGGTCCAGGCAAGACAAAAGGTCTTGTAGAATCTTTGTTCGCGACATCTGCGTCAATAATGTGCCTCGCCGCCGCCGCTATCCGCTATTGTGCTTATTAAAAAGATGTGCTTGACAATATTAACAAGTTGATATCAAATAAACGGTGACTGTCCCTGTTTACCATTTACCTACCTATTTACCTAACCTCGGTAAGGCAGGTGCGCAATGGCGACCGGGGCGCCTACGGCCGCCTGGTCGAACGCTACGGTGGTGCGGTGTATGGCGTGGCCTACGCCTATTTGCACAATCGGGCCGATGTCGAGGATGCCAAGTGAATCCTTCGCCCGTCTTCTTGCAGTGTGTGTTTCTTGGCCCAATCCTTCGCTTCGTTGCCGATCCGGTCGTTTGAATTACTGCCAAGTTTCTGATTAACTCAGGGAAGATCATCATCAAGATCATAATTGGATGGTCGCGAACATATTTTCGCGCCACTCAGCACCGATCTCAGAAATAGCAGCAGAAACCGAACGTGAGTGGGACATCCTGGAAAAGGCACGGAAAGGAGTCAATCAATCATGACGCGAAAGGAACTCTGGTTCTGGCGTATCTACGCTCCGGTCTGTAACTTTGCCCTTATCGCGGGACTCGCTGGGGGCGTACTTGCGATTCAGAAGAACGTTCTCTCCTCGGTAACGGGCCTCAAGCTTATCGTAGCGTGGGTTCTGGCCTTGGTTCTCCTATGCGCGATAGGGACTTCTCGAGTGGCGGCTTCAAAACGACGAGATCCACTTTCCTGGGCAATGGCTGGGTTCTTTTTCGGTTGGATCGCGCTTAAGCGTGCCCTGAGGATTGATCCAGACGATTAACGGGAATGGCGAAGAGAAGCTAATCCGGAAGAGTGAGGCAAGATGAACCGGAACAGCATAGACGGCAGGGAAGATCGGCGATCACACGGGCAACTCGATGCGAACAAATCGCCACAAGACCTGGGGCGTCCTCCGAAACGTGTAGGTTACTGGGTGGCACGTCTGTTCTGTTCCACGATTTTGATTGGATTGGTCCTTAACATTTTTCTCAGCGCTAATTGGGCCTGGGGCATTGCTGGGATTTACTTTCTTTGGATAGGATTTGGCTTAATCCTTAGGGCTATCAATATGGCTATCAATCCTCGGCCATCTGTGCCCTTGGAATGGGACCAACAACAAGATTTGGGCGATCCGGATCAGACTATTGAGCGCTGCAATAAAGCCCTGCAAGATGATCCACATAATGTTCGGGCTTGGAATAATAAAGGTGCCGCTTTGCAATCAATGGGGCGGTTGGCGGAGGCTGTGGACTGCTTTGATAAGGCCCTGAACATCGATTCGCGAGATTCGAAACTCTGGTACAATAAGGGCAAGGCCCTTGGGGACCTCAGCCAATTTAAAGATGCTGTCAAGTGCCTCGATGAAGCATGCCAAATCGAGCCGCATAATACATTATATTGGTATAGCATAGGGATTGCATGGCGTGCACTTGGCGAAACTGAGAGGGCCATTGAATGTTATGACAAAGCACTCAAGATCGATCCCCAAAAAGCCATCATATGGAATAACAAAGGCGGTGCTTTACGCTCCCTTGGCCGGCTTCAGGAAGCGTTGACATGCTTCGATAATGCCATTAGGATCGAGCCCCGCAACGCGACTTTTTGGTGTAATAATGGCAACGTGATGGGCGAACTTCGCCGGTCTGAAGAAGCCATCGCACACTTTGACAAGGCCCTGGAGATTGACCCGGAATATGCAGCGGCTTGGCACGGCAGTGGCTCGTCACACTATCACCTAGGCCAAGTGGAAACCGCTATTGCGCACTATGACAGGGCCCTTCACGCTGATCCAGAGTTCTTTGAGGCTTGGCGCGATAAGGGGTCGCTTCTCTGTGAGCTCGGTCAGTTTGAAGAAGGCGTTCCGTGCTTTGATGAGGCGCTCCGCCTCAATACCGAAGATGTCAGCGTGTGGGGAAACAAAGGCATTGCGCTCGGCCGTCTTGCCCGGCATTCGGCAGCGCTTGCCTGTTTCGACAATGCGCTCAATATCAACCCCCAAGACGGCAAATCGTGGAGCAACAAGGGGGCGGCGCTTTACTCGCTTGGCCAACATGAAGAGGCGCTCGAATGCTTCGACAGAGCCATTGAGATAGACCCGAAATACACCAGAGCTTGGAGAAACAGAGGCGATGCGCTGCAAGCCTTGAACCGACCCGAGGAAGCGCGCGCCTCCTTCGATAAGGCCCGTCAGGCCGACCGCGAGAATGAGCAACGCTGACGCGGCGAGGCGGCCGCATCCGATAATGTCCGATATCCCGCGCGCGGCTACACAGACACATGGCCCAAGAGGAGTCTTGAGAATGAATCAGAACAGCGAGCCGAACGGACCTCCGGATGCCGCGCCAAGTATTCAAGAGTTTCAAGAGTTGAACGATCTGATGGCCGCCCGCGCAGCCTTGGGAGCCAGACTGTCCAAAGTCCTGAAGGTGGGCATGGTTCTGAGCGCGGTCTTCGTGCCGATTTGTTTCGCGCTTGGAATGTTTCTCGGTTTCCAAGACGACCAAAGCGTTTCCGGGGCAATTCTGGGCGGAGTTATATTTGCAGGAGTAGGATTGTGGGAAGGCCCGGCAGCGGCTGCGCTTTATTGGGGTTTCGTGAGGTGGGGAATGCGCGAGAGACTTCATATGGAATTTATCGAGGAGCACAGGCGACGAGGGTATCTCTGGGCCATGCCTGGCTTCTATGACTATAATGATGACACAAAGCTCTCTTTACTAGTGCTGGGCATAGAGGTTGCCATATCCCCGTTCACATTCTTGATCTACTTGTGGCGCTGGTGGAGGATGACGGCCTGGATCAAGGCCTATGCGCGTTTCCCGGATGTTCGGGCGTACTTGATTGAAGACGGGTCATTCTTTGGCAAACGTTTCCGAAGAGCGCTTATCGGCTATCCGATCGGCACGGTTGTGATATTCGTTCTCTTGGTCATTACGGAGTATGTGTTAGTATGAGCACTTGCGATAGTCAAGTTCCCTGCAAGTTCATAGAAATAGTCGGCTGTCCCTACCGAAAACCCCATACGGTCTCAATGTCCAGGTCATCCTACACGTGTGCGTCGAGAATAATCGACTTTGAGCCTGACTTCTGTAAGAACGATGAGGGAGCGGCTGGTGGTGAAACAGATCGGGCACGTCCCAGATGAAACGGCGGGGGCTTTTGATAGCGATTAGGCGGAAAACTAGGGTAAAATAGGGGACATCCATCTGTTTTCCCCCGTTTTTTCGCGAGGCAACCCCTGAAGCACAAAGGACAAATGTCACGAAAGTGAGACTACGACTTTCGGCGGGCGGAGACGATGATGGCGGAAACGATCTTCATGAGTTCTTCGGCTTCTTGGCTGATCGGCACCATCTTCTCCTTGGGCAATAGATCCGATTTAGCGATGATGCGCAGCCAGTAATGAGTCTCACGGGCCTCTTTGCGCGCAATGGACATCTTCGCAATGAAATCCGCCTTGCTTTGGGCCGCACGGCACTGCCGTGCGCCCCTGCACTTCTTCCACATTCGCGCCTACGGACGTCCCCGAACGCAGAACTTGGTTCATCAGAATCCGCGCAACACGGTCCTTTTCCAACTCCTTGCACAGCCGGACAATCCGCAAAGAAAACTCGAAGGTACGTTCAACAATATCACGCTCACCCATGCCTCCCCCTTCTCTTTCTCTTCATTTGTCCTTTGTAATTTGTAATTTGTCCTTCTCTTGTCCTTCTCTTAGAATTTGTCCTTTGTAATTTGTAATTTGTCATTACGCCGGTTTTATCTCCCGCGTCGCCGGATCAAAAACCACCTTCTTTTTCTGCACGTACGCTTGGTCCCCCAGCAGCACCGCGATGGCGTGTTTGTAGCCGAACAGATTAATGACAAAGGACAAATTCTAAATTACAAATTCCACTGCAACTCAGGATTTCCGGCGGGCGGAGACGATGATGGCGGAAACGATCTTCATGAGTTCTTCGGCCTCTTGGCTGATCGGCACCATCTTCTCCTTGGGCAATAGATCCGATTTAGCGATGATGCGCAGCCAGTAATGAGTCTCACGGGCTTCCTTGCGCGCAATGGACATCTTCGCAATGAAATCGGCCTTGCTTTGGGCGCCTTGCGCCTCTTCCACATTCGCGCCTACGGACGTCCCCGAACGCAGGACTTGGTTCATCAGAATTCGCCCAACACGGTCCTTCTGCAACTCCTTGCACAGCCGGACAATTCTCAAAGAAAACTCAAAAGTACGTTCAACAATATCCCGCTCACCCATGACTCCCCCTTCTCTTTCTCTTCATTTGTCCTTTGTAATTTGTCCTTCTCTTGTCCTTCTCTCTTAATTTGTCCTTTGTAATTTAGAATTTGTCCTTCTCTTAGAATTTGTCCTTTGTAATTTGTAATTTGTCATTACGCCGGTTTTATCTCCCGCGTCGCCGGATCAAACACCATTTTCCTTTTCTGCACGTACGCCTGGTCGCCCAGCAGCACCGCGATGGCGTGCATGTAGCCGAACTCGATATCGGCGTTGGGGCGGCCGCCGTTGCGGATGCAGTCAAACCAGTTCTTGGCGTGTTCCGGGCCGGGGTATGGCGGGTCGGTGTCGAGGAGTTTTTCTTCGGTGAATTTTCGGATGCACCCTTCAGTAGACGCGACGGGGTTGGCGAGGTCGTGGCCGAACCCGCTTTTGATGACGCCTTTCTGGAACATCCACCGGGTCATTTCGGCGTCGATACAGCTCCCGAAATGGCTGGTGAACTGGGTGTGGAATCCGCCCGAGCCACTCGGGTCGGCGTAGTCAAGCATGACGACGAGTTGGTCCGGGCACGTGCACCTGGGGTCGTCGCCGCATTCGTAGCGGCCGCCCCACGCTACCGCTGAGGTCGGGAACCCGCAACCGGTCACAAAATGGACCGCGTTGATGAAATGGCTCATCCACCCGCCGATCGCACCGCTCGAGAGTTCGTAGTAGCCCATCCAACACGCGTGCATGTGCGCGTCGAACGGCCGCATCGGCCGCGGACCCAAAAACGCCGCCCAATCGGTCTCGGCCTCGGTCTGCGGGCCTTTGTAGTTCACCCAGTACGGCGTCAATGTCGATTCGGACGACTCGACCCGGAACAGTTGGCCCATCTTCCCGTCCGCGATGAACTGCTTGATGGCCCGCGCGCCGGGGCTGCTCACGCCTTGTGTCCCCATCTGGACGGCCATCTTCGACGCCTTCACCGTCTCATAACACTTGTTCAACGCCGGCAGGTCGTCAAGCACGCTCGCCAGCGGTTTCTCAACGTACACGTGTTTGCCCGCCAGGACCGCGGCCGTCGCCTGGATGCAATGCAGGTGATCCGGCGTCGCGATGAGGACCGCGTCCACGTCCGGGTCCTCGAGCAGTTTCCGGTAATCCGCGTACATTTTTGGTTTCAGCCCGTAGGCCTTTTCCGCCTCGCCCGGGTATTCCTCCTGGCGTTTCTTCCAGATGTCGCACGCCGCCACCAGCGCCGTGTTCGCCTTCACCGGGAAAAACATGTTCTGCACAACCCACCTCCCGCGCCCGCCGCAACCGATCAGGCCGATGTTGATCCGGTCGTTCGCCCCAATCACCCTCGCGGCGCTCGCCGCACTCGAGCCCAGCGCCAGACCCGCTGCCGCACCCGCCGCCACACTCTGCCGGATAAACTCACGCCGTGTCGCACCGCTTCCGCTCTTGCTGCTCATCTTTTTACCCTCCCTTTGCCGCACCCATTCTGCCCCCCACGCCGCACAAGAAACAAATCGGCGTGCGGGTTGTGGTACGGGCGTCCCGCCTGCACAAATAGATGCCGGACCATTATGCGCGCCGTTCATAACCCGGCCCACATGTTCACATATCGGGATAACCCATTCACGGATAATATCTTAGAAACATGGGGCGCTGCCGTTGGGAAGTGCTGTCTCAGAAAAGACGTCTGGACTCCTGCATGTTATGCTAAACTGGCCAAGGCGAGTGAGATGGACGCCGTTCTCGCGGATGAGCGGCGGGCAAATGGTGAAGGGATAGCTCATAGACATCATCAAGCTTACGCGTGGACGACACGCGCAACAGAAAGGGTACGGACATGTACGGCAAGACAACTTTCATGAGGGCCTTCATACCGTTGTTGACCGTGGGCGTCGCGACCATGGCTTTTCCCGCCGCTTCGTTTCAATCAGAGGCTACGCTCTGGTCTGTGTTTGATGGGACGACGAAGGTCTGCGAACAAAGCAACAACCCGGTCTTCACGGAATCCACGGTGCCCGGGTCGCCATGGAATTGGCTGGTCAGTAATATCAGGGGCTTCGGCGGTGGTGCGGACTTCTCTTTCGGTACCCTCAACGGCGACGGTACGCAGGCCGAACTGCAATGGACGGCCATCGAAGACACCGACTGGCAAAAGGATGGGGGCTGTGAAGGGTTGTTTGATTTGACGCTGACAAACGGCGTCGATATGGACATAACCTACCCCGATTTTCAAGTGTCATTGCGGTACCTCGGGGCAAGCGGCTATACCGTGTTCCAGGGCCAGACCAGCGGCAGCAGAGGCATCCCGGAGAGCGACACCGGCACCTATACGTTCAGCGCGCCTCTCTTCTCAGCGGAATTGCCGGGCGACCTCGACCTTACGATGAACAACGTGGGCGCGGTGACCGCAGTCGACTCATCAAGCGCCGATTGGACCGAGGATGGAACCTTCATGCTACGTATTCAAGACGGATCGCGGCCCTATTCCGAATTGACGGGCATTCCGTTGTCGCTCAGGCGGCTCGAGGCAAGCGGCTATACCGTGTTCCAGGGCCAGACCAGCGGCGGCAGAGGCATCCCGGAGAGCGACACCCACACCTATACGTTCAGCGCGCCTCTCTTCTCAACGGAATTGCCGGGCGATCTCACCCTGACGATGAACAACCTGGGCGCGGTGACCGCAGTCGACTCATTAAGCGCCGATTGGACCGAGGACGGAACCTTCACGGTACGTATTCAAGACGGCTCGCGGCCCTATTCCGAATTGCCGGGCATTCCGTTGTCGCTGAGGCGGCTCGTGGGCGACGGCTTGACGATCATCGACGGGCAGAGCTACCAGCCGACCGTCGCCGAGACCGAGGGCGTGAACGCGGCGGGCGTGAACGGCTTCTCGTTCACGGCGGACGACATCTCTCTGGCCGGGGTGGCGGGCGCCTCTCTCACCTTCGACGCGATGTGCCGCGTGACGACCTACGGGTTCCCGGGGTCGAGCTGGAACCAAGACGGCGACTTCACGCTGTACGCCAAGGACGGCACGCGGCCGACGTCGGTCGTGACCGCGCGGCCCCTCACGCTGCGCAAGCTCATCGGCGACGGCTTGACGATCATCGACGGGCAGAGCTACCAGCCGACCGTCGCCGAGACCGAGGGCGTGAACGCGGCGGGCGTGAACGGCTTCTCGTTCACGGCGGACGACATCTCTCTGGCCGGGGTGGCGGGCGCGTCTCTCACCTTCGACGCGATGTGCCGCGTGACGACCTACGGGTTCCCGGGGTCGAGCTGGAACCAGGACGGCGACTTCACGCTGTACGCCAAGGACGGCACGCGGCCGACGTCGGTCGTGACCGCGCGGCCCCTCACGCTGCGCAAGCTCATCGGCGACGGCCTGACGATCATCGACGGGCAGAGCTACCAGCCGACCGTCGCCGAGACCGAGGGCGTGAACGCGGCGGGCGTGAACGGCTTCTCGTTCACCGCGCCGGCGGGCGACATTTCGCTGGCCGGGGTGGCGGGCGCCTCTCTCACCTTCGATGCGATGTGCCGCGTGACGACCTACGGGTTCCCGGGGTCGAGCTGGAACCAAGACGGGGACTTCACGCTGTGCGCCAAGGACGGCGCGCGACCCACTTCCGTAATCCCGGATCGGACACTATCGTTGCGGCAACTCGTGGGCGACGGCATGACGATCATCGACGGGCAGAGCCACCAGCCGACCGTCGCCGGGACCGAGGGCGTGAACGCGGCGGGCGTGCACGGCTTCTCGTTCACGGCGGACGACATCTCCATCCCGGGCGCGTCGGCGTCATCGATCACCTTCGACGCGATGTGCCGCGTGACGACCTACGGTTTCACGGACGTGGACTGGGACGAGACTGGGGATTTCACGCTGTGCGCCAAGGACGGCGCGCGGCCCAGTTCCGTAATCCCGGGTCGGACACTATCGTTGCGCAGAATTATTCCAGCGCCACTCACGATTCCAGACAACGGCAGTGCAGGCAGCATCAACCTGCAAGTCGGGGGTGACGCCGGTCCCTGGGATTGGTTTGATTACGAGGACGGTCTCGCCATCTCCGAGCTTACGGCCCCGGACACGTCTGACTCTTCTTCATTGACCATCAGTTGGGAAGCGGGCGCGCTCGAGCCTGACGAAACAGGCACGGGCGAGGTGACGGTTCAGCGCAGCGACGGCAGCGCCCCCGCATCGACCGTAGCCCTCGATACCGTCGTTACCCCGGCGCCGCCGGTGCCCGTCGCATTCTGGCCGATACTCGTGGCCATGTTGGCGGTCGCTGCAGTAGTCCTGATGACGAGTCAGAAATACAGGACTCTCAGTTGACGTCATTGAAGGCCCGCTGACAGCGCCCTGTCAGCGCCGTAGGGTGCACGCGGCTCCGCAGGCCAAATCCCCAAAGCGATTTCCGCGACCTCTACTTCGTGACGTACGAATGCGCCGATGGGTTACTCTGGAACCACCAAACCTACCCGATTCCCGACTACGGGCGGAGCCTGGTCTGCAACATTCACGGCCAGCTTGCCAGCGCCCAGATCTGCTACTGGGGCAAGTCGTTCCTCCGCGGCGGACTTCGGGGACGTGCGGTGGGAGATCGCGTTGGAAATTACTCAAGCCAACGTTCTTGCTCTGAGAGTGACCGGATTCAACTGGACGGACGAGGCGAGAACTATCGCGGACGGCTTCCCCCGGAGCGACAGCCTGCTTGAAGGCGCCCGGCGGAGGATGCATGCCCTCTATCTCGAACGGGGCGGCACGCCCTTTTTCTAACTTGGACTGAACGCTGCGTAAGACCAAGCCGTAGAATCTTTGTTTGCGACATCTGTGCACGACCCGTAGATGTTGGCTCAAGGTGGCGGACTGTTAGCCCGGGATTTCCCGCAATGATACGGTGCTCTTCTCCCTTGACCCCAAGTTGAGGGTGTGGACTATCTTCGGCCCGGTTACGTCGATATTCGATTACATGGGTGGTGCGCAGAACAACTGTATCCGCTTGGAAACCGACAAGACCCGGAACATCGACGTGTGCCTGAATCCGCAGTCCCGCCGGTACCCCGGAAAGTTCCTCGCGATTCACAACCAAAAAGGCCGGGGCTTTGTGTCGAGTTCCGACGATGGGAAAAGCTTCCGGCGACTCTGGCTAAACAGGGGGACTGGAACCTCCCAGATCGAATGTGCATTCCTTTTCACATCGTTGCGTGCGCCCCGATTTTCCCCTCGCGCGCGGCCCCTGCCAAGGCCTTATTCTGCCCTTACATGGAGTTGGGCAGATCGTCAATGGTTTTGCAGGATACCGTTGTGATGAGCCTTACGTGCCATGAGCACGCGACTGCTTGTTGCACATACGGGCATTCTTTCTCCCGTATTACTCGACCGTTAAGTGTTCAATTCTTAGCTCACCGATTACTACGCTGACTTTGTTGCCTCCCTTGATGTAGTTACCGGGATTGGCGAAAAACATGAAGTAGTTCTTGTTGACCGCCAGCCTCCCCGACGCCCTCAGCGAACCCACCTTGGGCGGTGTGGGTACGATGAACTTCGCGCCGGTGGCTTCGTCAACGAGGTATGGCTTGACCTTGGGATCAAGCAGGCGCGCTGCTTTCTCCGGGTCCAGCACACGGTAGCGGAAGTCCAGCATGTAGCCCCCCGCCGTTTGTCGAAGGCTAAGGACTTCGATGCCCCACTTGCTCTTGAGGTCATCGTGGACGGCATTCGACACCAGATCCGGTTTCGGATTCTCCGGCGTTTTGATGGGTGACGGGTTCTTCTGGCCCTGGACGGGTTCGGCCACAAGTCGCGAAGCCGGCTCGACCGCCTGGGGTTTCTCTGCGGTAACGGAGACCTCGGGTGCTGCACCAAAAATAGAGGGCGTCAACAAGCAGAAGAGAATGGCGCCACTCATTCTGAAACGCATGCTGCAAGGGGCGCCGTTGCTCATAACGTCTCCTCTCCTTCATTCGTCGAGGCCGGTGGCCCGCCCACAGGCCGCCAGCCATTCCGACATGTTCACGTCTCTATTTTGCGGATGCGTTCACATCGATATAGGTGAGCATGCCGCCGCCGCTCGTGGTTGCGTTCACCAGCCCCATGGTGTGGTCAAAGATCGCGGTACGCCCTTCGCTTGCCGGAACAAGTACGGCGTCCAGCGTTTTGCCCGCCGGCATCAACAGCGCGTAATGCTCTTTTGGATACGGATACAGATTGCCATCTTCGGCAACCACGCTCACCATGGTGCCCATCAGCGTCGGAACACGCGTTTTCAAGCCGGCGTTCAGAAACCGCAGCAACACACGCTGGCCCGCCACCACCGAGGGAAACGTTTCCGTCGGGCTGGTGAATGGTTGCCCGTTGATTAGGAAATACTGGGGCACGTAGTTAATCGTGCTCGGATAGGCTGGCGTTCCGTACGTTCCATCGCGCACCGCGGCATGCAGCAACGGATCGATCTCGCTGTAAACCAACGTCACCGCCTGATCGTACGGTACGCCCGAATAGGCCTCGCCGGATCCCGCGTCGTTTGTCAGGGCGCCGTAAAGGCCCATCTGCACGTGTACCGCGGGATGAGTCGCGCTTTGGTACACATAGCTACCCGGTTTGATGACAGGCCACACGTACGACGCGGTCTCCCCGACCGAGGTTTCGTGGACGAACGACCGGACCCGGCCGTCCGGATTCCGCATGGCCTGCGGCACGGCACTGACGCCATCCGTCGGCATGGGCAGCCCCGGGATCATAATCGAGTCCGGCTCGGCGCCCGGCAGATTGTTGGTGAAGTCGATGCGCAGGCTGTCGCCCGGCGGAACCACCAGCGCCGGACCCGGCACGGAAACCGGGCCGTTGTCAAGGGCATAGCCCCACATCGTGATCACTTCGCCGCCCGGCATGGTTACCGTGGTCACACCGGCGGATAAATTAAAGACGGTCTCTCCGGCGAATGCGGTTTCAGCCGCAAACGCCACGATCACCAGGGCCGTCATGAATCCTGCTACTGTACGGTTCATGGTCGTACCTCCTTGTTCAGTGCGTCGCGGCTACGGTTTCTTCATGGCCATCATATCGGGGAACGGAACGTCGGGCGGCAAGATCAGCACCATGGTCATCATGCCCCCGGGAAATACGTCGTTGTTGACCATTTCCTTCTCGGTGTGCGAATGAATCATGTGGTAATAACCCGCGCCGTAGTTGTGGCTGGCGGATCCCGGCGGCAGCAAACCCATGTGGCCCAGGAACGGGCTGCCGTTCCACGTTGGGCCCGCCGCCAAGTCCTGCGGGCCCGGCATGATCACGGGCAGCGGTTTGCCGTGGTCGGGCGCATATTCGTTGGGTTCCAGCGGATCGCCCGGCTGATGGCCGTAGATGTCCCATCCCAGGTTGGCCCCGGTCCATTCAAAGATGGCATCCGCCGTACCGCCCGGCACCGTTTGAATGGTGTACACCGAAACACTCAAGTCGGGCCCGCTTGTAGGCGAACTCGCCAGCATCCGTCCGTCTCGCGCAATCACCGTGGCATTGTTTCCGTGGTGGTGTAAGGGGTGAAGGTCGCGTCCGCCGCCGATAACGCGCATCAGCACCTTATCGCCGGGGTGCATCATCGGCATGCAGTTATACGGCTGGGTAGGCAGCCACGGCACCATGGCCTTCTCCATGGTGTCGGGCGCGCACCGGCCGTTCAGGAACCACACCACCGGGAAGAACCCGTTGATGTCGACCTGTTCAGGATGGCCCGTCTCGATGGCGTAGTTGATACGCGGGTCCATTTCGGTTTCCAGAAACAGCGTTTCATCGGTATAGGCCGCATCTGGATGATTGTAAGCTTGATTCGGAACAACCGTGCCCGTGCCGGCCGTGGGATATACAATCAATGCACCCACTAGGCCCATGTGGGTCTGGAGTTCCGGCTCCGTGCCACTGTGATACAAGTAGGTGCCCGGTTGCGAGGCCACGAACGAATATTGCACCGTGCCGCCCGGGGTTGCGTCCACGGCGGCGCCCGCCTCGAGCGTCAGCAGGCCGGGTTGGCTGGGTGCGGCCACCTCGGTCGCGGTTACGCCGGTCTGCCCGGGAAATAGGATCGAGACCGGCACATCAAGCGCATTATTGAGCGTTACGGTTACCGTTTGACCTTCATTGACCAGCATCGTGGGTCCGGGATACTGCGCCCGATCCGAGCCATTGGCATAACCCCAGATGAAGAGGCGGCCACCTTCGGGCGTACTGATATAGTCGGATTTCGCCGTGAAAATGAAGTCCGGGCCGGTAACGCCGTCGATCATCGCGTGGGCGCCGGCTGTTACGGCTAACAGGATAAGACCCGCCATCGCGAGTTTTGTCATAAGGTGCTTCATGGCTAGGCTCCTCTCCCTTATTGAATGGTGATTTCGGTCATCATGCCGCCGAAATCTTCCTCGTTGTTGTTCAGGAAGTTCAGGTTCGTCGTGTAGAGCATATAGGTGCCCGGCGCGACCCCCTGCGTGTCCAGAATGACATCTACAGCCTCCCCGCCCCCCAGCGTGACGGAGTTGGTCTTGTAGTATAAGTTTTCGCCGGACGTGCTCCGCAGGATTCGCGCGTGTGCGCTGACCACCTCCATCGGGATGCCCGGGCACGACAGCGTGAAGAATTTCGTCACGCTGAGGCTCGACAACCGCAACAGAATCCGTTGGCCGGAGGTGGCCGTAATGTTGGAACTGAGCGGCTGCGACACCTTGTAGCCGCTCTCCGCCAGCGGTGTGAGTGGATTCGGGTCGACCGTATCCGGGTATCCGCGGCCATTCAGCATCGCGTACTTGTCATCCATCAACGCCATCGGAAGCGGCTGGATGGCAAGATGCAGGTCGTGGAAACTCGGATCCATCGACCCCAACTGGATCGCATACTGGACATCATAGCCCGTGGACCCATCGCCATCGTTGAATGCGAACTTGGTGTACGTTCGCCCGGACCCCGGTGGATACTCGTAAGGGTGTCCGTTCTGTTTGGGCTCGACGTAGAGGTTGCCGAGCATGCCCATCTGCATATGCTCGGTGGCTTCCTGGTGGCAGTGGTACATGTAGGTGCCCGGGTCGGCCAGCAAATAGAAGTATGTGAACGTGGCGCCCATGACGGCGCCAAACGACGTCTCGGGATTGCCGTCAAATACCGGCGCGGCCTGCGGGAATCCGTGGAAATGGACCGTATGCGGGTCGAACAGGTCGGGCCGCATCGCCATACCCACGTTGGTCACGTTCAGGAACAGCCGCTGGCCCTCCTTGACGGAAATCGTCGGCCCCGGGAACTCGGCCGCCAACATCCCGTCCATCATAGTCTGCTCGACGGGAAGACCGGTCTGGTCGTGGAACCCAAAGCAGTACAACACCTTGCCATCGGCCATCTTGATGAAACCATCGCCGGCCGTGATGTGGAGGCAGACATTGTCGTTGTCTACAATCCCGTCGCCATCGGTATCGATTCCGTCCGTATCGGGCGGGCACTGAATCTTAATCGTGGAATCGGACATTGCCGCCATGGTGTCCACCGTAATGGCTACGGTTGCGACACCCGTCAGGCCGCCCTGGTCCGTCACGGTCACCTCAAGACTGTCGGCGCCGATAAACCCGGGAGCCGGCGTGTAGGTCACGATGCCTGTCGGCGACAACACCGCGGCGCCATGCGTCGGCGTTCCCGTCAACGCGTACGTAAAGGTGTCGTTGAAGTTGGGATCGCGGGCCAATACGCGCGTAACGCCGGGCGTATCCATGGCCGTGGCGATTGCCGCGGCCGCGGGTTGCGGCGGGTCGTTCGTGGGCCCCGAAGGCTCCGGCGGGGTGATGCCCCACAGGGTGTTCCATAAAGCCACCAAGGTGTTCCATAGGCTCACGAAAAAGTCTGCGATACTTTGGAAGAAATTCTCGATAATCGTCGCCAAATTGTTCGGCGGAGGCTGCCCCGGCGTACTGCCGGGGCCGACGTATTCGTCAGCACCAATATCCGCGCTCTTGCCGTCGGGCCGACCCTGGCCATCAAAGTCATGGTCCTCGTTCGGAACCGAACCATTCGTTATAGCCCGACTACCCTTGTCAATCACAGGCGAAGCCGCCTGAATATGGTAGTCGCCGAGCAACGCGCCCGTGGTTGGGTTCGTCAGCGTAAGCGGGCCGAAGCGGACATCGATAAAGTTGCCGCCTTCGTCAAAGGCCGGCGCAACTTGGATCGTCGTGAACTCCTGGATCACAATGCTCTGCTGGCGATTGCCGTTGAAATACGAGGCAACGAACATTGGGTTAACGGCGATGTTGCTGGGGTCGAGACCTGCCGCACTGGTCAGGTCGCAATACATGGGGCTGAGATTCGTCGGGGTCGCCGTTCCAATCAGTGCCATGTCCCAGTAGTCCGGCGAAGTCGGATCGGGAAATAGCCCAAAGGGCGGCGTGCCGCCGGTGTTCACCATGAAATAGAACGCCCGGTTCTGGTAAATGATATCATTCACCAGGAGCGGGTTCGAGTACCCCGCGAACGCCTGCGCGACGGGGTCCGTGCCAATCACAGCCGCCAGCCCGGGCGAATGCACGTAAGACACGATGCCCGCGGCGTGTGCAGACGACATATTCGGGGAGTCCGGCGAGAATGCCAGGCCGGACGTGCCGGTGCTGTCGTTATGGGCCACGGTGTTGTTCACGATGCTGACCTTGAGCGCATCCTGAATCGAGATGCCGCCACCGGCCATACCCGTCACGTTGTTGACAATCATGTTGTTCACGATGTCCACCGAATACCATGCCGCTGGATCATTGGGCGCATCCGCCACGTCCTGGCCGTTCACATATTCGACCCGGATACCGCCGCCGTCGTTGGATCCCGCATGGTTGCCTTGAATCAGGTTGCGGTCAATCAGGACGGACCCGGAGCCCGGCGTCACGGTGTTGGTTCCCAGCGCGGGCGCGCCGCCTATATAGATGCCGCCACCCGTGGGATACGACCCTTGATCAAAGGACTGGTTGAAAACGATCGTGTTGCGGGCAATCAGGCCGGCTTCGCTCTTACCCATATGGGCGATACCACCGCCGCTGCCGACCGTGAAGTTCCCGCAAATCCAGTTGTCGGTGACCTCGTATTGGTCGGTGCCGTGGTAGATCGAGACGCCGCCGCCGGCCCCATCCAGCGCGCCGTTCTCGGCAATATGGTTGTGGTGGATTCGGATGTGGTCGTTGTGGCCGAGGTCGTAGTCGAGACCGTTCGGGCCGTCGTACGTCTGGAATGGATGCCCGACGCGGATACCCCCGCCGTAGAAGCCTTGGTTCCCCTCGACCACGCTGTTACTGATCTCGAGATAGTGGGCGTAACCGTTGACCACAATGCCGCCGCCGTGGTCCGCACCGGTCACCATCACGCCGTCAATCCGCGCATTGGGATTCTGGCCGAATCCGCCCTGGCCCGGCGGCATGTTCCGCGCCAGAACGAGAATCCCGGCGCCCTCTTCCGTGAACAGCGTGGCGGGCTCTGGATTCGCAAAATCAATCTCTTGGCCGGGCAACAAATCCACCGCGCCTTGCACGATCAGTTCCTGCACCTTCGTGCGCCAGTTGTGCAACTTTTCGGCGGGCGTTTTCACCGCATTGATCGTCACCGAGTAAGCGCCCCAGCCTTGGATCTGCACCGGTTTCCACATAATCACACATTCGTCGTAGTTGCCCGGCGCCACGAGAATCAGGTCGCCGGGGCTGGCCGCATCGATCGCGTCTTGAATCGGCGTTGCGCCGCCTTGAGCGCTGGGCTGCACTTGGATCACGCTGCCCGTGATCGGGCCCACCGTCACCGTGATACCCACGGGCGTGGTCTTGCCGTTGTCGCCGCGCGTTATCACCAACTCGCCCGTCGTCGTTCTGGTCGGCAGGGTCCCGCTGATCGAGCCGTCGGTCCAGGTTACGTTGGTCAATGGCACGCCGCCAATCGAGACCGTTCCGGGCGTCGTCCCAAACCCATAATCCCGCGTGATTGTCATCGGATTGCTCCCGCCGGGACCGTCATAGAGCGGGTTCATCACGGTCACCTGACCGGCGGACGAGACTACAATTTGTTGGCGCGGACCGGTAACGTACGGCCCGTTTTCGACAGACCAGAGCACCGGTGTGCCGTCCGGAAACTCGCAATCCAGCGGGAATTGGCCCGGCCCCGTAAAGGCCGCCACCGGAAGCACGGGCGTATCCAAATACGTGGTCTTACCCGGGTCATATTGGAACGTATAGGAGAATTGGCTGTATTGCCGGTTGAAGAATGGGTCGGTAATGTACTGCCCGTAGGTGGGTGATCCCGGATTCTGATCGAGGATCGGCCCCGGCGAATTCAGCACCACCGTGATCATCTTGGGCGACACACCCGACGGGAACGGCGGGTTAATCGTATAGGTCGATGGAACCAACGCGTTATACGTGCCCCATTCGTCGGAATAGACCCGCGAGATTTCCTTCCCTTCCCAGTTCCGGATCGAGATCGGCATCCAGGGCGGGGCGTACCTCTCGCCAAACGTGGGCGCGTTCGGGTCAAACTCGTTGGCAAGATCGTCGAGAATCATGCCCACAATATGCCCCGCGATCGGCACCTCCGTAAACAGTTTGAAGTCGCAAGGCACGTTCTGGCCTTTCGACACGTACACCTGCTTCCGATCCGGTAACCTCCGCGTTTGCCCGGCCAACGGGCAGGGCTCACCCGGGAAAAGACTCAGTTCCGCGGGCACTACGCGCGCATCGCCCACACACAGCGGGAAAAGCTCCAGAGCACTCGACTTGGCCGCCTGGGTATACGTGTCGCCGAATCCCGTGTTTTGGTCCTCTTCTTTCTGATGCAGGTAACCCGGGGGCGCCACCGCCTCGACGATATACGTGCCCTCGGGCAACCCCTCGGGACCGTCCGGGGTCTCTTTCAGGAAGATATAGCCGCCGTCAAATACCGCCGGGCGGACCTGGTTGAAATTCCGCAGGCCGTCGTAGCAGTCGGTCGGCTCGCCATGCAGCACAAACGGCGGCCCTTGGCAGTCTGTCGGCTGAAGGTCGTCCCAACTGTCGGTACGTGTGAAATTCAGCGCGTCGCCTAGGTCGAATGTACCGTTGGCGTTCTGGTCCACGTCTTCGGGGCCGGGTTGGCCGGGGTTCGCGTCTTCGGGGAACTCGTCCGGTTGCGTCCACTGGAACGGATAGTTGTCCACGTCCGCCAAGGTCACTTCGCTGTCCCCGGTGATGTCGTCGATGTTGGTATCTTGGTCGGCGTCCCGGTACAGGTTCACCTGGACACGCGGGATGCCCGGCTCCCAGTTTTCGGCCGCTGCAAAACGCGGATCTTGCTCGGCGCGCGTCGTGGCGTAATGCACGATACCCGTAATGCCCCCGTTGCTGTCGTCGAACCAGCCGTTCCCATTCAGGTCGATATCTTCGGGGCCGGGGAAATTGCCATACGGCTCGTTGTCGGTGTCAACATTGTCATAGGTCGTCTTGCCCCATGCCAGGTAGTTTGTCTCACCGAGAAACGTCTGGATACCTTCCAAGAGGAACGCGGGGCCGGTGTCCACACGGGACAGGTTATTGCCCGTGTTCGGATTGGTCATGGGAGTGACGCCGTCCGGCATGAACTGCGGCTGGGGCGTCAACACGCCAAACGACGGATACGTCCAGCCTTGGTCAGGCAACACTTCGCCGCCGCCATCAACAACCACTGTGGCGCCCGTCGGCTTGAATCGCGCGTAATCGACCTCGGCCACCATCCAGTTGAAGAACGGAAACACCTCGCGGAACTCGTACATCCCGTCCATCCCGGTTACGGCTGTTTGATAAATCGACCCATCCCGGAAACGTATGTTCAACGCTTGATCGCTAATCCCGTGTTCTCCCGGGTCGGGGAACCCATTCTCGTTCTTGTCATTAAAGACAAACTCGCTTAGGCGGGCAAACCAGTTGAACACCGGCACTGGACCCAGATCCAGGTCTGCGCCCGCCGTGACGATCACCTGTTTCGTGGCAAAAACCACGTCGAGCGGTTCGTCCCAAATTACCAGGTTGTAGGTGCCCGGCGGCACACTGGGAATGCTGAAACTTGCGGTGGCGTCGCACGGCTGCGCGTACAGCGTCTGCGCTCCGACGGTCAGGCCGACCCAGGCGTCTGGCACCGGTTCGCCGGGCCAGAACGTGTATTCGGGCGGGCGGCTATTGTGCATGTTGACGATTTGGCCCGTAATGGTCTGCCCGCCGGTCAACACGGTCGTATCGTTGGTGGGCTTGGCAAAACCCAAGGCCACATGATGGCCCGGAGGCCCGAATTCCACGAAGAAAGGCGGTTCGTTGGGTTTGACCCAGGCGTCGATTCCCGGCGTGCCTTCAATGGTCGAGGTCTGAATCCAGTCGGTACCGGTCGGCGGAACCGCCTGAATCGTATACTTGCCTTCCCCGAGATTTTTGATGGTAACCTCGCCGTTGGCATCGGTCAGGAATACCCCCTCGCCCTCCATAACCACGTTGCCGCCCGCGTCATACGTCGTGCCCAGGGGGTTGCCAAAAATGTCCATCATCATCTGGCCACCCGAGGCCCCATAGGTACCTCCCGCTTCAATCAAGATGACCTTGAAGCCTTCCAAACCTGTTTCGTTGGGCAGGTCCTCCTGATTGTTTAACGGATAAAGATCCTCGAATACGAAAACCGTTATTTGCGCCGTCGGCAACGGCAAGGCGCTGACAACTACGGTCGCCGTGGCTTGGCCAACCGCCACGCTCGTCCCGGAATTCGAGTATCCCGAGTCAGGCAGGACCGATACGAAGTACCGTTTGTCGACAGGCGCGTCGATTGTCGCCGAGCCGCCCGGCGAATAACCGTTGGTGACAACCGGCATGTAGCTGCGGTGGAACCGGACAGCAAGCGGCGCCGGCTCTAAAACCCCCGGCACCACGTTGAACGTCAGGTCTTCCTCGAGCAACCACCGGAAACCCACAGCCACGGGAGTGCCTTTGGAATCCACGACGCTCACCGTGACCGCCCCGGCGTTAAAAGATAAAGAAACAATCAAAGTAAGCAGGCCTATGAGCAATGCCTGGCCAACCAGATATAGGCGTTGTTGGCGTGGCCGAATTCGTTTGAACATAGCGGGCGGCTTTCTGTTCATGGTTTGCTCCTGGGATGGTTTGTCTACTTCACGACAATTTTTTCTCTTGTTTCAAGCCGTTGTCTGTATCGAGTTGG
>DATKVG010000173.1:0-5476 GCA_035530195.1 Bathyarchaeia archaeon
ATTCGCGTGCTTCGCTTCTGGAACCACCAGGTACGGACAAACTCGAGTGGGATCTTGCAGGCGGTGTGGGATGCCCTCTTCCCCGCCAACGCCGTGACCCTCACCCCTCACCCCAACCCTCTCCCACAGGGAGAGGGCGAAGGGGGTAAAGGGGAAACGGGGACAGTGGATCTGGTGAAAAAGCGCTAAAGCGTCCCTTGATGCCGACACCCGCTGTAATTGGCACGTTAAGAATACGTAACTTACAGACGTACTGCGTGGCCGTGTCGGTGCTCGCATGGACTTTTTCACCAGCCCCACGGAGCCCTTATTTCTCGCACGTATTGGTGCATCGGCGTGTGGTGATCTCGAGAAATAATTGTTCCGTCCCCATTTTTCTACATCCGGAAGAGCCAGCCGTAGCCAATCTGCACGAGGTTGATGCCCGAGATTAACTGGATGCCGGCGAGCAGTGTCAGCACGAGGATCACCCGGTTGAACTGGCTCTCGGACACCCGGTGGTGCATGTACTTGCCGAAGTACGAGCCGATCGGGATGAGTGGGATCAGGAACAGGTCGAACAGCAGCACGTCCCGCTGGATCAGGCCCACGCCGACGTAGAACGGCAGTTTCGTCAGGTTGATCAGCGTGAACGTCCACGCCACCGAACCCACGAAAAGCGTCTTGCCGAGGTTTTGCGAGAACAGGTACAGGCCCACGATAGGCCCGGCGGCGTGCGCGATGGTCGAGCAGAACCCCGCGGCAATGCCCGCGGGTACAGCGGACTTTTTCCCCATCCGGAGCCGATCCGCCCAAGCCATCGCGGCTTCCCGGCCAACAATATAAATCGAAAACAGGACCGCCAGCACGCCGACGAAAACTTTTATCGGCCCCTCGTACGACTGCACGCCTTCCCGCCCCACCCGCCACCACACCGCTGCACCCAGCACGATACCGATGATGGACGGGATGTAGATCTCGAGCACCTTTTTCCACACCACGTTTTTCCGGTGGATGTAGATGGCGTTCATGTCGCACAGGATCAGCAGCGGCAGCAGCGTAGCCGCCACCTTGTCAACAGGCATCACCAGCATCATCAGCGGCAGCGACAAGATGCCCGCGCCACCCGCAAAACCCGACTTGCTGATCCCCTGGATGATGATGCCCGCACCGACAAACGCCCAAAAGATCCACAGCGGCACGTTAGACAAGATGAAGTCGTTAAACAAAAGATGCTCTACCTCAACTGATCGGACCGATCGGACCGATCAGACGGATGGGATTTATAACAAAGAGGCTGTTCGCCGCACAATGGCCGTGCCCTCCCGCGCGAGATATGTTATGTGCTCGACGCCGTTGTCGATCAGGTACTGGCGTGTCTCGAGGATGCCGGCGCCGACGTCTTCGGGCGAGTGGCTGTCGTCGCCGAAACACACGCCAATGCCGAACTCGTGTACGGCCATCCGCAACAGCCACGGCGCGGGGTACGGCGAGCGGAGCCCGTGGCGCAAGCCGCCGGTGTTGATATCGAGTATGCAGCCGTGCTCGCAGATCGCCTCCAGTGCCGCGCGCGCCGCGTCGCGGGCGCGGGGAGTCTCGACGGCCTCGCGCGGCGAGGCATATTTGCGCAAGACGTCCAGATGGCCAACCACCTCGGGCCGGAGGGCCTCGGCCATCTCGGCCATCTGCTCGTAATACTTGACGGCCAGCGCTTCCTGCCCGCCACATTTGGCCGCCGCCTTGTCGAACTTCGCTTTCGAGTGATCGGTGATAACGTCGTTCACCCAATGCACCGAACCCACCACATAATCGAATTTGTGCCGTTTCCGGATATCGTTCATCAGCCCTGCATAGTCCCCCGGCGGCACCACCTCCGCTTCAAAACCACGGAGTAGGCAAAACGTCGGGACGCCCCCCGTCGCGCTTCTTAGCGCGCGTTGTGGGGGGTGTCCCATCTTTTCATGTTTTTTCACCAACTCCGCCGACTCCCGCGCATACGCCTCGAAGTCCCGCTGCACTTTCTCGATGTCCCACTCCATCGCTGCCTCTTCCGGGTATAGGTACCGCTCGTGAAACCGCGGCCCGTGTTCGGTTACTCCGAAGGTGTGGTAACCGCGGGCGATGGCGGCGTCGACGATCTCGCGCAACGTGCCCCGGCCGTGATCGCAGAACTCGCCGCTGTGTCCCCCGTGCAGGGAGACGGCCCACGGCGCGCGGCCAAACGTCTCTCCACCCGCGGTTGCCATCGCGTCTCCTTTAAGCGTTGCTGTAGAGGGTGCGGAACCGGTCGTAGATGCCGCCGAACGCGCCGTTGCTCATGATGAGCATCACGTCGCCGGGCTGTGCGCGGCGCGAAACGTCTGCGACGATTTCCTCGACGGCCTCGGCCACGTGCGCCACGTGTCCCGCAGCGCGGATCGAGTTCGCCATCGCCGCCCTGTCGAGCCGCTCCGGCTCCGCGATCGTCTCGGCGCGGTACAGCGGCCCCAGCCAGACTTCGTCGGCCCGCGCCAGCCCGTCGGCCAACTCGCCTTGAAACCGGCGCGTCACGACCGTGTTGGATCGCGGCTCGAATAGCGCCCAGAGGCGCCTGCCCGGCCATCGCATTCGTGCGGCGTCGATGGTTTCTCGGATCGCCGTTGGGTGGTGCGCGAAATCATCCACGAACGTTATGCCGCCCGCTTCGAGGAAAACTTCCATCCGCCGCCGCACCCCTTTGAAATCCGGCGCGGCCCGTTCGATCAGTTCCGGCGAGGCGCCCAGCGTGCCAGCGACGGCCGCGGCTGCGATGGCGTTCTGGAAATTGTGACGGCCGACCAGCGGGATCCGCAGATCGGCCCATCGCGTCCCGTGGCGGTACACGCGCAGGACGGTTTGATCGCCGTCGCCCAGGATTTCTCCGCGCCACTCGGCCCGCGGATCAAACCCGTACGTGGCGGTGTTGCTGAACGAATGGGCCGCGAGCGCCGCCGAGCCGGGGTTGTCGGCGCATGTGATCAGCCAGCCTGATTTCGGGATCTGACGCAGCATCCGCTGAAACGCGAGTTCGATCTCGCCGAGGTCTCTGTAGATGTCGCCGTGATCGAATTCGATTGAGGTCACGACGGCTATTTCCGGCACGTAATGCAGGAACTTTGCGCGTTTATCGAAAAACGCGGTGTCGTATTCGTCGCCTTCGATGATAAACGGCGCGCCTCCCCGGCCGAGGCGTGCGGGGTGGTCGAAATCGAGCGGCTGCCCGCCGATCAAGAAACCCGGCGCCAACCCGGCACTCTCGAGCATAAAGGCGGCGAGCGCGGTGGTGGTGGTTTTGCCGTGGGTCCCGCAGATGACCACGGGCCGGCGCGGCCGGAGCACGTGTTCTTTGAGCCATTCGGGCAGGCTCATGTACCGCAGCCGGCGATCGAGCACGGCCTCGACTTCCGGGTTGCCCCGGCTCAACACGTTGCCGATGACGACGCAGTCCGGCCCCCAATCGAGATTTGTGGCGCTGTAGCCTGTAAACACCGGCACGCCCAGCGCCTCGACCATCAGCGACGTCGGCGCGTATAGCGGGTTGTCGCTGCCACGGACTTCCCAGCCCGCCTCGAGCGCAAGCCGGGCACCCGCAACCATGGCGGTCCCGCCAATTCCGCTGAAATGAACCCGCCCCCTGCGGTTCGCTGTTTCCTGCATGACGGTCCTCCACTCAAAGGAGTGTATCTAAACACAAAATCGCGGGAAAAACCAACGCCGAAGTGAACGGATGAATTATGAAGGATGAATAAAAGGAAGGAGCCAGCAGAAGCATTGGAAACGTGCGGTGGGGTCGCGCTCCCGCGCGACCGGGTGGTGGCGGTGGAGGAGGCAAAGTCTGCCTGCTGGAGCCGCGGTCGAGCAGGAGCTCGACCCCACCGCGTCCCGAGCCGCGGTTAGGTTGCAAGCTACGCCTCATTTTATTAGATTAGCCGTTGAAAAAGGAGCGCATCATGAAACGACGCGAGTTTTTAGCTTCGCTGGCCGCGGGTGCTGTCAGCGCTCCCCTTATGGCCGCGCGACAGCCGCGCAGGCCCAATATCGTGTTTGTGTTCGGTGATCAATGGCGTGCGCAGGCCATGGGTTATGCGGGCGATCCCAACGTCCTCACGCCCAACCTCGACAAGCTGGCGGGGGAGAGCGTCGACTTCACGCATGCTGTATCGGGCTGCCCGGTGTGTACGCCGTACCGCGGCAGCCTGATGACGGGCCAGTACTGGCTGACGCACGGCCTGTTCTTGAACGACGTGCCGCTCGATCCCGGTGCGGTTACGATCGCGAAAGTGCTGGCGGCTAACGGCTACGACACCGGCTACATCGGGAAATGGCACATCGACGGGCACGGCCGGTCATCGTTCACGCCGCCCGAGCGCCGCCAGGGGTTCCAGTTCTGGCGGGCGCTCGAGTGCACGCACCAGTACAACAACTCGACCTATTATGCCGACACGGACGAGAAACTTACGTGGCCGGGATACGACGCCATCGCGCAAACCGCGGAGGCGTGCCGGTACATCCGCGAACGCGCGTCAGCAGGGCCGTTGGCGCTGTTCCTGTCTTATGGGCCGCCTCACGCGCCGTATGAGACCGCGCCGGATCGGTACCGGCAACTGTACGAGACGCGCGAGATAACGTTTCGGTCAAACATTCCCGCGGATCTCGAGGCGCCGGCGCGGCGCAACCTTCGCGGCTACTACGCCCACATCGCGGCGCTTGACGATTGCGTCGGCAAAATCCTCGGTGCGCTCGAGGCCGCGCAGATGGCCCGCGATACCATTTTTGTTTTCACGTCGGATCACGGCGACCTTTTGTATTCACACCGGCAACAGAAAAAACAGCAGCCGTACGACGAGTCGATCCGGGTGCCGTTTCTCGTGAGATACCCGGCGGCGCTCGAGCCGCGGGAAGTCGATACGCTCCTCAACACACCCGACATCATGCCGACGCTGCTGGGCCTGTGCGGCATCGAGGTTCCGGGCAGCGTCGAGGGCGCCGATTACGGCCGCGACCTTCTCCGCGGGCGGACGCCGGATGGCGATGCGGCGCTGCTGATGTGTGCCGCGCCGTTCGGCCAGTGGACCCGCGAAAAGGGCGGCAGAGAGTACCGGGGCGTCCGGACCGCGCGCTACACGTTTGTGCGCGACCTCAACGGGCCCTGGCTCCTGTTCGACAACAATCACGACCCATGCCAACTCGATAACCTCTGCAACAAACCCGAAGCCGCCAAGGTGCAGGCGCGCCTCGAGAAAATCCTGGCAAAAAAACTTGAAGAGACGGGAGACGAATTCAAGCCCGCCGACTATTACGTCAACAAGTGGGGCTACAAAACCGACAAGAACGGCACCGTCCCGTATACGCCGTAGGAATGAGGTGCGGCCGTCTCAAAATCACACGGGAGGCAATTTGTGGTGCGGGCGTCTCGCCTGCACATGGCATTTTTTCGCGTCCTTTATGACTCCAAACCGCTACCCAAGGTCGTGAAAAA
>DATKVG010000174.1:0-40742 GCA_035530195.1 Bathyarchaeia archaeon
TCCAGTCGGGCTACGCCCTCCTTCCGTCGCAGCAACTGGGAAGAAACCCAAGCCTGCCCACAACCACCCCTGGAAGCGCCCGTTTAAACCGGACACTTCTACTTTGCAGGAAACCGGACATTTCTAATTTGCGTTGACACCAGTCCCAATTCGCCCAATCGTCCCACGAGATTGACCCTGGCGTGTCCTGCGCCTACAATTGCGTGCAAGTCGCGCACCTGAAGGGACTGGGCCGGGCGCAAACGCGGAAAGGGAACGCACATGATTGAACTGGGAATGCACACGGACAACTGGCGGCCGTTGAGCGGGAATTTCAAAGCCGCGGCGGAGACCGCCGTGAAGTACGGGTTGAAACACCTCGAGTTTGCGGCGATTCACGGGCAGTATTTCATCCAGGCCATGGGGTATGAGCCCGGCATATCGCTGCAGTCGAACCCGCGGGCGCTCAAACGCTACTGCGACGAGAAAGGCCTCGAGATCTCGCAGATCGACGGGTCCTACCCGTTCATGGGGCCGGACGGGTCCGCGTTCGGCGTGCAGTACGTGCAGCAGTCGATCCGGTTCGCCGCCGAACTCGATTGCCCGATGGTAGACACCGTCGACGGGGCGTTCGAGATCGAGGGATTCTCGCGCGACGAGATCTTCCGCATCACGTGCGACAACTACCGCCAGGTCCTGCCGTGGGCGGAAGACTACAAGATCGTAATCAACGTCGAGCCACACGGACCCTATACCAATGACATCGATTTCATGCAGCGGCTGTTCAAACATTTCGATTCGGAATGGCTGCGCTGCAACTTCGACACCGGAAACACCTTCATCGCCGGCCACGACCCGCTCGAATACCTCAAGGCCCTCCGGCCCTACGTCTCCCACTGCCACATCAAGGACGTCAGCGCCGGGCTTGCGGCGGCGGCTCGCGGCGAAGAGACGGGCATCGCATGCAGCGAGGTGCCCATCGGCGGCGGCGTGAACGCCGACAACATCAAGAAATGCTTGGCGTATTTGAAAAAGACGGGATGGGAAGGCGTGGTGTCGCTCGAATGCTACGGCGCCGACGACAACATCCGCAAAAGCGTCGAATTCCTGAGGCCGCTGGTGGCGTAGCCGCCGTTTCAAAACGAATAATACACGTCCCAGGCCCGGTCGATGTCTTCCTGGGAAATGCTCCGGATTTTTCTGAACACGCAATAGTTGCGCAGCGCTCTCCGCGCGAAAAAGCGGGCCGCGAACAGGTCGTACGGGTTTTCGCGCAGTGCCCTCAGAAATTTCTTCCCCGCCCGCCATTTCGTATCTCCGCCGATTCCATATTCAGGCGCGATCTGATACGACTCGTCGCGGTTGCGCACGATGAACGAGATGGCTTTGCGGATGCTGGGCATCCACGGGTCGTGCAAAATAAGGCAGCCGCCTTTGTTCAGCAGTTGATCGCCGAAGATAAAATCGATCAGCGAGTATTCGAACCGGTGGTTGCCATCGATGAAAATCGCGTCAAACCGTTCCCCCGCCTCGATCAGTTCCGGCATCGCGTTGTACGAGGGTGCGGCGAAAAAGCGGTGGCTGGCCGCGAAACCCGCCCGCTCGACATTCGCCAGCCCCACGTTGTGCCACCACGCTTCCTGGTACGGGTCGATCGACACATGCAGTGTCCCGCCGTTATCCTTCACCGCTTGCAGCATAAACAGGCTCGACAGCCCGTAAGCCATGCCCGTCTCGAGCGTCCGCAGCGCCCGGAAGTCCCTGACGGCCTTGTAAATGGCGGCGCCGTCGTCGTGGCTGATCGATGACGGGAACGCGTCGTACTTCCGGCCATCCCGGTCTTCCACGAGGCCGGTTTCGTAAATCTGGCGTATCAGTTGGTTCACGCGCCGATCTTACCGCAATGGTTGATGCAAATTACATCCCCATTATGGCAAGGTAGGGCCACGGCTTGGAGGAAACAGCGATGACGCGCACGATCTTCTTGGCAATTGTGACGACGGCTCTCGCCGCCTCGGCGGCGGAAACCGGGCCGAAAATGCTGGCGTATTCAGCGCCGCCTAACGCCTATTTTGACGACCACGCGGCCGACGCGGCAGGCGTGCGCGCACAGGGCCGGGCGTGCGTGTCCGCGCTGCTCGATTCTTTTCCCGATGCGGTGATTTTTCTTCTCCCCGGCGAGTTGGGTGGCTCGCCAATCGGCAGAGCGTTCACGCCGCCTCTCCCTGACGAGCGTCAACTCACACCGAAGTTGGGGTATGAACCTCAGGTTTGTCGACGCGGAGGGATATCCACTTAAAGGGTTGTCGTTCTCGCTTCCATGAACAAGCGCGCAAAAACTGTCTTGAAAATCGCCGCCCCCATCGCCGTCGCGGGTGTTGCGGCGGTCCTTCTTTACGCGCTGCTGTTTGGACCCCTGTTCGCATTCTCGCCGCTGAAATTCGGGTTCAACGAGTTGCACCTGGGCCGCTGCAAGGTGTCGTACCCGAGCGGCGCCACGCCCGATCCCGCCTACTCGCAACTGGACGACCTCATGGCCGAGACGGAAAAGTTTCACCGCCTGAGTTTCAAGAAGAATGTGCTCGTGATTGTCTGTGCCTCAAATTCACAATACCGGCGGTTTTCACTTGCCTCTGGGAATGCGTGTACCGTCCAGACGGGCACGGTCATTTACATCCGGCCAAGCATCTCTGAGGCCGCGTATCCGCCGCGCATTGCGCATCAGGGCGGGGTGCTAAAACTGCTGCCGCCGGCCAACCCGGCCAAGAGAGATCTGGCGAGCTTTCTCAAGCACGAGTTGTCTCACGCCGTCCTTTATCAGAACACGACCCTGTGGAAAGCCATGAAAATCAAACGATGGCCCGAGGAAGGCCTCGCCGTCTATTTTGGCAACACCCACCATTATTACGCAGGAGAAGATCTCCGATCACTCGCCATCGACGACGGATTCTGGTTTAATCTCACCAATGAAGACGCCGAGCCGGTTGGAATTCCAGATGGCATCAAGCACTTCTTTTCCTACGGCGCATATTGCGGTTTCATCACCTATCTTGTCGACACCTACGGCCGCCACCACGTCCTCAACTTCGTTAAAGACTATATTCGCTCGCCGCAAAACGAGGAGGCGTTGTTTAAGAAGCAATTCGGCATTAGCCTGAATGACGCGCTCGAGGAATTCCGGAAGCGTCTGACTTCAATCCGGTAAATCCTGTTATCCGGTCAAAATAATCTTTACCGCACCAGCGCATACCCGCCGGGGACGCCCCGTTTAGAAAACACGATCTGCCAGAGCTGGTTGTGCCTCGCGCGAAACGACCCGGCGCACATCAGCAGGTAGTATTTCCACATCCGGTAGAACCGCTCGCCGTACACATCGCGCAACCGCGGCCAGTTTTTGTCGAAGTTGGCGAACCACGCCAGCAGCGTTTTGTCGTAATCCGGCCCGAAATTGTGGATATCTTCCACCACGAAAAATCCTTCGGCAGCCTCGGTCAGTTGGGCGAGTGAAGGCAGCATCGAGTTCGGGAAAATGTATTTGCCGATCCACGGATCGGTGCAGGTGGTCGATCTCAGCGATCCGATGGTTTGCAGCAGCATCATGCCGCCGTCACCCAGGCACTCACTCGCGATCGACATGAACCGCCGGTAGTTCTTGCACCCGACGTGCTCGATCATCCCCAGCGACACGACCCGGTCGAACGTCTCGCCGCCGAGGTCGCGGTAATCTTGCAACCGCGTCGTCACCGCGAGGCCCGCGCACAGTTTCTCCGCGAGCGCCGCCTGCTCCCGCGACACCGTGATGCCCACCACCTCCGCCCCGTACTTCTCGCAGGCAAACCGGGCGAACGAACCCCAACCCGAACCGATATCCAGCACTTTCATTCCGGGCCGCAGCTCGAGTTTCCGGCACACCAGATCGAGCTTGTCTTCCTGCGCCCGATCGAGATCACCCGCCGTGTTCCAATACGCGCACGTGTACACCATCCGCTTGCCCAGCATGGCTTGGTACAGGTCATTACCGAGGTCATAATGGCGCCAGCCGATCTCGAACGCCTTGGATTTCCTCTGCATGTTCGTCAGCCGCGCCCGCACATACTCCCCAATAAGCCGAATCCCGCCCACCTGCTCCCCAAGCTGCGCCTCCAGCACGCGGTGGAAAAACTCGTCCAGCGCCGCGCAGTCCCACCACCTGTCCATGTAGGCTTCGCCCAGCCCAAGCGTGCCATCGAGCAAGATGCGACGGAATAGGCGCGGCGTGTGAACCTGAAGGTCCCACGGCCGGCTCCCGTTGATGGTTACGTTCGCCCGCGCAAGCAAATCCTGCGCCCACTGAACATGCCGGCCGCCCACACCTGCGGCCTTCGATTGCGTTCCCGCACCCGTTCCCATTGAAGTAGCGCCTCCACGCCCAACGGCGATAACACCGAAAACAAGGACTTAGAGGTCACCACAAAATAATTCTTACATTTTCTTCTGTTTCGCCCGCGGTTTAATCGTGCGAAGGTCTATAGTCTGTAAACTTTTGTGGTGACCCTTAATGCGCACTTCCCCAAAAACAGTAGCCGCGCCCAGAGTTGCGGCCCTTCTATTCTACACCTTTTCCCTCCTTCGCGGCGCGTCCCCGCGCCACGACTTTATTTTCCCGCGCCACAATGTTTCGCGTGCCCGGGCCGTCGAGGCGCAGAAACTTTTTGGCGCTGCCCGTGGCGCGGCAGCCGGTGACGCGGGCCTCGCGCGTGTTGACAAACCACAGCACGCCGGGCTGCGCGGTTCCCGCCGCCGCAACCAAACGCCTGATGTCGAGTTGCTCCACGTCGTCGCAAACCACCGCGGGCCGCGCATCGGTTTTGTCAAAGCTGACTTCGACGTCATTGAACGAAAGGTTTCTGGCGTGACGGCAGTAGAACCCGTACGCCGGCAGGGTGCCGAACATCTTGTACTCGGGATATTTCTCGGCGGCTTCCGGAACGGCCGCGGCGACCGCCGAGCCGTCATTCCCGCCGGGGAACCGAATTCGCACGTGGTCAATGGAAACGTTCTCGACCGGATGCCCCGGCATGCCCGTGATCGAGCAGCCCACCGTGTCGCTCGCGGTCTCTTCAATGTTGCTGATCGTGACGTTGCGCAGCACACCGATGCGGGGGATCTCGGCGTCAGGTTTGTACAGCCTGGCGCGGTTGCCCAGCCGCACGAATATGGGGCATCCAACACCGTTCATCGCGATGTTGGACACGCAGACCCCGTCCATCGTCCCGCCATCGACGATCTCGAGCGCCACGCCCGACAGCCGCGTGTCGTATACCACGCAATTAGTAACCGCCACATTCTTGAACCCGCCGGTGGATTCGGTGCCCATCTTGATGGCGTTGCAGGCTGTGCTCAACACGCAGTTCGAAATCACCACGTTCTCGCTGGGCAGGGGCGACGTGCTCTTCAGCACGATCGCGTCGTCCCCGCTGCTGATGTCGCAATCTGAGATCCGGACGTTGCGGCACCCGTCGATATCCAGCCCGTCGTTGTTCTTGTTGACCCGGCTCCGGATCGTCACACCGGAAATATACACGTCGGTGCACGACAGGAAATGGCACATCCACATTGCCCCGTCGACCATGCGGATGTCACGGACGGCCACGTTGCGGCATGAGATGATGCGCATCCCGTTCGGCCGCGCGTAGGTCGTATTGTCGAACGCCGCGCCCTGGCCGTCGATCGTCCCCTCACCCGTAATCGAGATGTTTTCCGCGCTCTCGGCGTAAATGATCGAGTAGCGCGTGTACTTGTCCGTGTACGAACGGAGGTTGGGCACACGTGCGGGGTAGTCCCCGAGAGTTTTGCTCCCGAGCAACACGCAGCCTTTCTCGAGGCGCAGCCCCACGTTGCTCTTCAGTTGAATTGTGCCGGTAAGGTACGTGCCGGGGGGCATCGTCACGGTGCCGCCGCCCGCCGCGTTGCACGCATCTATCGCGGCCTGAATCGCCGCCGTGTCGAACACAACACCGTCGCCTCTCGCACCGTGGTCGCGCACGCTGAAATCAGCCGCCGACGGCAATGCTGCAAGCAAAACTGCGGCTGAAACCACTGCGGCAAATCCAGCCAATCGCGGGCAGTACGCTCTAATCATTCCTGCAAATCCCTCTTCGTTGTGTAATTGTGGTGTGGGCGTCGCGCCTGCACTTCTCTCTGTTCTTCCACACGCCAGTCTGCCCTTTGCTTCTTTCTACAGTCTACAGCCTGTCTCTTGTAGTGCAGGCATCTCGCCTGTACAAAATCAATCAGCGGCCCTGGCATTGGCCACGGCTTCCGAAACCATCAACGGGCGCGTGTACAGGCGCAAGCATGTCAGCCGGCATTCGACCGTCAGTATCGGCGCGGCTCTAAACTCGATGTCCGGTTCAAGCTTGTACCAGCCCTGTTCGCGCACATCCGCGCCGTCGCACAGAACGCCATCAACGACGAACATCAAGATGCGCGGGCCGCCGTCGAACACGACCGCTGCATGGTGCGGCGTCCCCGGTGCGACGAGGCCGGGATCGCTTTCCCACCGGTTTTCCCCGCTCATCAACGCCACGGCCCCGGCAGGCGTCACGGCGACGGCAACGCCTCCTGACCTCAGCAGGGTCTGTTCCACATCAAGCGCATCAACTGCAAACGCCACGTCAATCGAAAAACCTGCGCCGGCCTCGAGGTCCGGCATCGCGGCCTGAGATTGCGCCGCGGCGTCGGCTACCTCGAGCGCGACGCCCTCCCGCGCAACCTCCTTTGCCTCGAACTGGTTCCACACCGCATCGAGCAGGCGGGAGTCGATTTCATGCACGCGCGCGACGGACTTCTGCGTCTCGGTAACGAAATACCGGCCGCCGTCCTCGATGAAGTCCGGGTAGCTCATGCGAACCGAAGGATCGTCGTCGTAGAGAAGGATCTCCGGCTGCGACCACCGGATGAACCCGCCCTTCTCGATGCCGCCGCACACCCATACCGGGTTGCGGCCTTCGTACGATTTGCCGCCGTGGTTGTGAAACCAGTACACGTACTTCCCATTGCCGAACCGGCGGACGAAATTTGCCGCGCGCGGGTGTTTCACGGCTTTCCCGCCGGGCGCGTAGGTCATCCATGCGGGCGGCGTCCACGTATGGCCGCCGTCGCGGCTGTAGGCATGGCACGGATGCCCCTGGGTCGTCCTGTACGTGCAGTACAGGGACCCGTCCGCGAGCGAAGTCACGTTATGTTCCTCGGCAATCGGCCCGGCTGGCGCGCGCAACCCCACGTCGCCCGCCGGCAGCGTTTCCCACCCGATCTTGGCGGGATCGGCTTCGGTAAGGATGTTGTCGCTCCGCAAGAAGATGCCTTCGGACCGCTCGATGAAACCCGCGCCAAAACCACCCACCTTCGACAGGCCCACGTACGCCGCGCCCTCGTGGATGATCGGTTTCCCCACGCCCCAGAAAAACTGGATCTCCCCCCCATACACGTTTTCGCGGTCGATCTCGAACGTTCGGATCGGCACAGGGTACCGCTGGCTTGACCACGTCCGCCCGCCATCATCGGAGTACTTGAACGCGTACTGGCCGAGCGTGTCGACCCGTTTGATCGGGTTGCGATCGACGTTGAGCACCTCCCGCAGATTGCCGGCGTTGTAATCGTAAAAGGCATAGATGCGGCCGCCCGGCAGTTTCAGCGGCATCACCCACGACGATTCCGGCGGCCCCGGCGGCTCGATATCGATCAGCGGGCTCCACGTCCTGCCGCGGTCGGCGCTGATCGTGGCGACCACGTGCTGCCGTTCATCCCCCTCGTTGCCGGCGCCCGTCGTCAGCGTGCACAGCCAGTGGCCTTCTTCCGTGACGACGACATACGGCTGATCGCAGTAACCTTCGTCCGGGATCTCGAATCCCGCGCTGATGTTGCGCGGATCGAGCGGCGCGCTCAAAAGCGCCAGCATAATCAGCAGCGTCATTGATTTTTCCTACAGGTTTGGCGCGAGCATTTTGGGGTACGCCGACAGTTCCAGCAACGCATAAAGCAGGTAGCCGACATTGTCCGCGGTTTCATAGAACGGTTTTCGCGGGTGGCCTTTGAACCACCCATTCTCGTACAGCCTCGCCATGGCTTGATCCGCAATGCCGATCGCCGTTTCCAAGTCGCCCGGATCTCGCGTCACCGGATGCAGGCGCAAGAAAAACGAAATCGCCCGGCCGTAGTTCTCCGCGTTGCTGTCGCCCTCTCGATCCAGGTCCGGCATCACCGCACGCATCTCGTCTGCCCAACGCCGCCCCTGTTTCGGCGGCAGTTCGGCCCGGATGTTCCGCGCCCAGTTCCGCGCCGCCTCGAGCGCATCGGCGTCGCCGGTCAAACCGTGCGCGTACAGCGCCGTCTGCGCCGCCGCAACCGGAAACTCGTACGAGAACATGCTCGTCGTCCAGATGTCGACGTAGCCCGTCGGCTTGTACGCATCGTAATCCGCCCCCTTCTCCTCCTGCGGCACCGGCTTCCCATCCAGCGCCACCATGCCCCACCACCGGCCCGCCGAGTCGTCCCACCCGTATTTCAGATACGCCTTGATATGCGCCAGCGCCGTTTCTTTAAACCACGGGTCGCCCGTGTACTCGAAACACTTGAGCAGTAGGCTCGCGTGAGGGCCCGGAACCGTCGTGAAACAATGGTGGCCGTCGTACCGGTCCGTCAATCCGGGCGCGTCCGGCGCCAAATTCGTCTCCCTGTTACGCGCATTCCAGTGGTACTCGGCGACCGTGCGCGCCCGCTCGAGGTACTGTGCGTCGCCCGTCTTGCTGTAGAGGAACGCCTGCGCGCACGCGATTTCGCCCCCGCTGAACGCAAAATCACAGCCCAGGCTCTTGTCGTCGTGCCGGTTGTGCCGGCCCGTTTGCTTGTCGACCACGTGCCACTCCCAGAATGCCTCAATCTCCTGCCGCACAACATCCGGATTCAACGCCCACAACCGGTCCCACACCGGCAGCGCCACCAGAATCTCGTGCGGACCAACACGCCCCGCCATCGAATCGCCCGCCGGCTTGTCCGTATAGGCATCGTAATAGATGTGCGATCCCCACGACAGCAGACCGTGCGGCAGTTGCGCACGTTCCATAAAAGATTTGGCGAATGCGTCCGCCGCATCCCCATACTTCTTGTCGCCCGTCAGTTCCGACAGCGCATACGCCGCCCGCAACGCCGGCTGGTGGTCCCACACGTCGCACCCGCCCGGATTGCGACGGTGCTGCCGCCCTTCGGTTCTGATTTCCGAGTCATAAACTTCCGGGTGTTGCGGCGCCTCGTTCGTCCGAACGTCGATCACGCTCATCCACATCGGCGTGTGGACCGGCCCATACCGATCCTGACCATGCTCGATAAGATTATCCAAACACGTCCGAACCGCCGCCTGATACCCCGCAGCCTTCTCCGCCGGTACGGCGGGTTCAGCCGCCACGGCAAAGAGCATAATAAGCATTATGTGCATTAAGAGATCCTCCGCGGAGAGTATAGCACCGTTGGGACCGTCGGGACGCCCCCCGGCAGCCTCTCAGCCAGGTATAATCTCTAAAGGAGGTGCTTGTAGTGAATGCCTTGGTCATTTTGGCGGTTGTGGCGGCGGGACTAGGCGCAATTCAAAACCCACCGCCGGCTCCCGAGCCGCCGGTTACCGAATACGCCATGTTCGGCGCGGGATGTTTCTGGGGTGTGGAAGCGACGTTCCGCCAGATACCCGGCGTGGTCGCAACCGGCGCCGGATACAGCGGCGGCATGACCCGGGCCCCGACCTACGAGCAGGTGTGCTCAGGGCGGACGGGGCATGCCGAGGTCGTCCGGGTGGCTTACAACCCGGCTGTCGTTACATACGACCAACTCCTGCAGGTATTCTGGCAGAACCACGACCCGACCACGATCAACCGGCAGGGACCCGACGTCGGCGAACAATATCGGTCTGTCATTTTTTACTACTCCCGCGACCAGAAATCTGCTGCTGAAGCCTCGCGGGCGGAAGTCCAAAAACTCTACCCGCGCCCAATCGTGACCCAGATCCTCCCCGCCGGACCCTTCTGGCTCGCTGAAGACTACCACCAGCAATACCTGGAAAAACGCGGCCTGGCCTCGTGCCATCTGCCCTGATGCCGGCCTGCCCGCAGCTTGATGCCACCCCCCCAGGAAACGGCCCGGTCTCGTTAATTGAATGTGGCTGCGGCCAGAATGAGCATGGCTATCCCGATGGCCAGCTTGGCAAACAGCCCCGCAATCCGGCCCAGCGCCGCGCCCAGGCCCGTCCAGGCCGCGGCCGAAGCGTTCCGCCGCATCAGCAAAACCTCATGGCCCGCCGCTGCCAAAAACGCACCCGCACACGCACCCGCAACCGTGCCGATAACCGGCAGGACCGGCGTCGCCACAACTGCACCCGCAATCCCACCCGCCAGCGCCGAAAGCGCCGCGCCCCGGTCACCCCCGAACCGTTTCGCCCCCAGCGCCGCCGCAATCGCCTCGATAACCTCGCCCAGGACGGCCAGCCCCGCCAGCACCGCCATGACCCACCCCCCAAAATGCGTAAAGCCCGTGATGGCCCATGCCCCAGCGATTGCCCCGAGAATGACCCAGTTGCCAAACAGCCCCACCAGGTCCAGCGCCAGCCCAACCGCAATCACTACCCCAAAGGCAAACCAGCCCAATATGGTAAGTACCGTCATCATAAGACGTATTACAGCAGAAGATGAGCCGCCTTGTCCAATCATGGTAAGATCCGCAAAAGAGGCGCGGGCACAATACCCGCGCCCACTCTTTTTGAAGGAGTGCACGTTGAAAGCTACCTTGGATTGCCTCGAATGCATCGCCAGCCAGGCCTTGCGGGCGGCCCGCGTTGCCACCAACGACCCCGGCCTCCAGCGGCGCATCTTCGACGAGATGGTGAAACGTATCCCCCAAATGGACCTCGCCAAAACGCCCGCCGAACTGTCGCTGGTCATCTACGAGCTTACGGCGGCCCTCACCGGCAATAACGACCCCTACCAAGCCCTCAAACACGAACAGAACGCCGCCGCACTCGAGCTCGAACCCGCGTTGCGCAGAATGGTCGAGGCCAGCTCAGACCCGCTCGCCACCGCTCTCCATCTGGCCGCCGCCGGAAACATCATCGACCTCGGCCTACAATCCCATGGCTCCATCAACGTCCGCGCCGCCATCCACCAGGCCATCCAAGACCGGTTCACAATCGATCATTCCGAGGCGTTTCGCTCGTCCTTGTCCCATTGCCGCGACCTCCTCTACCTGCTCGACAACGCCGGCGAGATCGTGTTCGACAAGATCCTCATCGAAGAACTCCAAAAGTCCACCCCCGTGACCGCCGTCGTCAAGGCCGGGCCCATGATCAACGACGTCATGATGGCCGACGCCCAGCAGATCGGCCTCACCCGCATCTGCTCCGTCATCGACTGCGGCGGCGCCTTTGTCGGCTCCCCGCTCGACCTCGTGCCGGAGTCGTTCAAAAAACGCCTCCGCCAGGCCCACATGATCGTCGGCAAAGGACAGGGCCATTATGAGACACTCGACTCGTTCGACGGCGATGTCTTCCTCATTCTCAAAGCCAAGTGCGCCATTATCGCCCAACATATCGGCGTCGACCGCGGCCAGGTCGTGCTCATCTCCACCCGCCGCCGAAACCCCGCGTGACGCCCGCCTTGGCCGATAAGCCGCCTAAAGAAGCGCCGCCGAACCCCATCCGCGCTTTTTGGAGTGCGCAAGCTGGTTTGCGCTTTCGCGGCGTTACCGGCGTTGAGTCGCGGCCGATCAGGTGTTACAATGGGCCCGGTTGCGAAAGAAAGAAACGGGGATCCGGAAATCCGCCGGCACATGCAGCCCGTCTTGAGCCGCGTAGGCGGCAGAGTGGGAAACGTGTCGGATCGACCAGATAGGAAACTTCTACCTGAGAATCGATATGTCTGAGATTATGCCTGTACGTCGTTCTGTTTTGCACGTCATTCCGCTGCTTGCTCTCCTCGTCGTCCTCGGCGCCGGCTGCCCTGCACGCAGAACAGAACTACCCGACCGAATCCGGTTTGATCTCTTCGCCAGCGGCGACAGCCAAACCGGCATGTACGGCAAGACCCTCGAAAAACCGTTCCGCGCCACCGTCGAGGGCCCGCACCGCCGCGGCGCCCTCGGCGGCAAAGGCGGCCGCAAACCCGTACCCGGAGTCGACGTCACCTTCGAGGTCGAGCGCCCCCAGAACGGCGCCGTTTTCGTCGATGCAAAACAGCCCCTGATCACCGTTAAAACCGACGCCTCCGGAACGGCTTCCGCCCTCCTCCAGTTGGGAAACGAGCCCGGCGACGTCGGCGTTATTGCCTCCGTAGACACGCCCGCGGGGAAAAAATCCATACAGTTCCGCGCAATCGCCGGCGTCCAGAAAACACACACCGATCTCGAGGGGCCCACCGGCTCAACGTTCGAAGACGTGGGAGTCATTCTTTACGACCCGCCCGGAAAGCCCGCCGAGGGGGTGACCGTCTATTTCCAGGTTGAAGGGGATAATAATAAGGCTGCCGTAAAGCCCGAACGCGTTACAACCGACAGCGAAGGCCGCGCGCTCACCTCATGGACCATCGGCAACAAGAGCCGCCAGTATTTCCTGACCGCCGAAATTCAAGACGAACGCCCCGGCATACCACCCGAGCAGCGGTTCAGCGGCCGTCAAATCTCCTTCACGGCCATGGGCGTCAACAAAACCGCCATGATGGTAAACCTCCTTGGCGGACTCGCCATTTTCATCTTCGGCATGACGCTGATGTCGACCGGCCTCCAACGGATGGCGGATCGGCGCCTCAAATCCATCCTACACGCCATGACGCGCAACCGGTTCCTGGCGGTTGGCGTGGGCGCCCTTTTCACGGGTATCATCCAGGCGTCCGGCGCGACCACAGTGATGGTTGTTGGTTTCGTCAATGCCGGCCTCATGACGCTCACCCAGGCCGTCGGGGTAATTTTCGGCGCCAACATCGGCACCACCGTCACCGCACAGATCATCGCGTTCCGCCTCGAGTCCCTTTCTTACCCCGCCATCGCACTCGGCCTGATCGTATCGCTGGTCGCGCGAAAACCCGCCTTCAAGTCTCTGGGAGAAGCCATTCTCGGGTTTGGCTTGCTGTTCCTGGGGATGACCACAATGGGCGACCTGCTCAAACCGCTCTCGAACAGCCCCGAATTCCGATCCTACTTCCAGTTGTTCGATTGCACACCCGTGAACGGGATGATGCCGTGGGGCTCGGCGCTGATGTGTATCGTCATCGGTACCATCATGACCATCGTCATCCAGTCCAGTTCCGCCACCGTCGGGCTTGTGATGGCGCTGGCCAGCCAGGGGCTCATCAACTTTTATACGGCGGTGCCGCTCGTGCTCGGCGACAATATCGGCACAACCGTCACCGCCATATTCGCATCCCTCACCGCAAACCGTAACGCAAAACGGGCCGCACTCGCACACACCATGTTTAACGTCGTCGGCGCAGGGTACATGTACGCCCTGTTTTTCATCCCGGCATGGAACGGACAGCCGTTTTTCCTTGGCCTCGTGGACGCCATTACGCCGGGGGAGGTCTTTTCCGCCACACCCGAAAACATTGCGCGCCACATCGCCAACGCGCATTCGCTTTTCAATGTCAGCAACTGCCTGCTTTTCTTGCCCCTAATCGGCCTGCTGGTCAAGTTGGTTGAAACAATTATCCCGCGTTCCACCGCCGACAAGGAAACCGTACTCGAATACCTCGAGCCCCATCTACTGCGGACCCCCGCCCTCGCGCTCGAGCAGGCCATCCATGAAGTCGCCTACATGGTCCGCCGCGCTCAAAAATCTTTCGAGCAAGGCTGTGCCTACTTCCATGGGGGCCCCGCGGATCTCGAACGGAAAGTTATCGAGCGGGAAAAAGTCATCGACCGGCTGCAGTCGGAGATCACCGCCTACCTCGTCGAGTTGTCCCGGCAGGAACTGCCCGCCGCCGAGGCGTCCCTGATCCCCGTGCTCATACACGCCGTCAACGATACCGAGCGAATCGGCGACCATTCCGAAGAGCTCGTCTCGCTTGGCGCCAACCGCCGGCAGCGCGACATCAAATTCTCTGAAACCGCCGAACGAGACCTCCGCCAACTCGAGCAACTCGTCGCCGAAGAATTCGACGCGGCACACCGCGCACTCGTCGAGAAGCACCACGAAGAGGTCGAGCGCGTACTCAGAAGACAAGGCCGGATCACCGAAATGATGACCCGCATCTCCGAAAACCACGTGATCCGACTCGAAGCCGATGAATGCGACATTCAGACTGGCGTCATCTTCCTCGATTACATCGGCCACCTCGAGCGAATTGCCCACCACCTGCTTAACATCGCCGAAAGGGCCGGAATGGTCATTCGCACACTGGAAAAATGACCTTGGTTACCTTACCGGGAGACCCCGTATGAAACCTCAACTCCTTGTTTTTGTTGCCCTTCTTGCCGCCGGGTGTGCCTGGGCTGAACTTGCGGGTATAGAAACCGTCCTCACGCTCGAACCCGCCCCGCAAAACCCACGAAACTCCGAGGGCGACTTCGTCCAACTCAAAGACGGCCGAATCCTCTTCGCCTACACCCATTTCACCGGCGATGCCAGCGATGCGGGCACGGCCCATATCGCCGGCCGCTTCTCAGATGATGGCGGAAAAACCTGGTCACCAGAAGACACGCTCATCCTACCCAACGAAGGCCAACAGAACACCATGTCCGTGTCGCTGCTGCGGCTGAACACCGGCGAAATCGCCCTGTTTTACCTGCGCAAAAACTCCGACTACGACTGCCGGCCCTATCTGCGCATCTCGACCGACGAGGCCGCATCATGGAGCCAACCCACACTCTGCATCGAAACACCCGGCTATTTCGTCGTCAACAACGACCGCGTCGTTCAACTCTCAACCGGCCGCATCGTGATCCCCGCCGCACGTCACAGTCTGCCCGGCCAAAAATTCCGCGGCCGCGGCGAAGCGCTCTGCTATCTGAGCGACGACAACGGCAAAACGTGGCGACCCGGAAAAACCATCCTCCAGGCCCCCGAGGCCAGCAGGTCGGGCCTCCAGGAACCCGGCGTCATCGAGCTTAAGGATGGCCGGCTAATGATGCTTTCCCGCACCGACCAGGGGTCCCAATTCGTTTCTTATTCCGCCGACGGCGCCGACACCTGGTCACCCGCGGTACCCAGCCCACTGATGTCGCCGGTCTCACCCGCAACCTTCGAGCGCATCCCCGAATCCGCCAAAATCCTCCTGGTATGGAACAACCACGCTAACATTCCCGCCGAACTTAAAGGAAAGCGGACCCCGTTATCCATCGCGCTGTCCGCTGATGATGGCGCCTCGTGGAGCACGCCCATCAACATCGAAACCAATCCCGACGGGTGGTATTGCTACACCGCCATCGAGTTCATACCCGGCCATGCACTCCTCGCATACTGCGCCGGCGACAAAACCATCGGCGGCCTAAACCGCCTCAAAATCATCCGCCTCGACCTCACCCAATTGCCGTGAATTGTGGTGCGGGCGTCTCGCCTGCACAGTTTGCGCGCGTTGGGACGTCCCCCGGCAGTTATGGGGGGTGTCCCCTTTATACTTTTTATGAATAAACCCATGGCTGGCGGGTAAAACAAGTAAGGAATACAAACGGAGTTCTTCCTGGAGGCGCATATGTGGGTTCCGGTTTCAGTAGTTCTAGGGGCCGTAGTGGCTGCGGTCGTCTTTACGCTGTTTGTATACAGCATTGTCTGGGCATACCGCGATGCCGAAGCCCGGGGAAAATCGGGAACGCTGGTGGCCCTTGTTGTCGCGCTCGTGCAATGGCCGGGTGGGCTGATTCTCTGGTTGGTTTTCAGGCCCGATTCGCGTTAGACTCCCCAAAGGCGGCCTCATCTGGCCCGCTCTCGGCTGAGGGAGAAACACAATGGGTTTTCTGAACTTTCCGGACAAATTCGCCTGGGGCACCGCTACCTGCGCCTATCAAATCGAAGGCGCGTGGGACGAAGACGGAAAAGGACCCTCCATCTGGGACACGTTCTCGCGCCAACCCGGAAAAGTCATCGACGGCTCAAATGCCGACGTCGCCTGCGACCATTACCACCGCTGGGAAGAAGACGTCCGAATCATGGCCGGCCTCGCCATGAACGCCTACCGATTCTCCATCTCATGGCCCCGCATCCTTCCCCAGGGCGCCGGCAAGGTGAACCCCGCCGGCCTCGATTTCTACGACCGGCTCGTGGACGGACTGCTGGCGCGCGGCATCGAACCGTACATCACCCTCTACCATTGGGACCTGCCCCAGGCGATCCATGACGCCGGCGGCTGGCTAAATCGCGAGACCGCCCGCCATTTCGCTGAATATGCCCGCGTGGTCGCCGAGCGCCTGGGCGACCGCGTCACCAAATGGATCACGCACAACGAGCCGTCCGTCGTCAGCCTGCTCGGCTATTTCACCGGCGAATACGCACCCGGCGAGATCAACCCCATGGGCACGTTCCAGACGGCCCACAACCTGTTTTTGTCGCACGGCCTTGCCATGCAGGCGCTCCGTGCCGCTGCAAAGAAACCCGCCGAGGTCGGCATCGTCCTGCACCTGCGGCCCATCCATCCCGCTACCAACTCCGAGCTGGACAAAGCCGCCGCATTGCGCTACGACGGCGTGATCAACCGGTTCTTCCTCGACCCTGTGTTCTTCGGCAAGTACCCGGAAGACACCTGGAAGTTGCTCGAAATCATCATGCCAAAAATCGAAGACGGCGACATGAAGGCCATCTCCGCGCCCATCGATTTCCTCGGTGTCAATTACTACACCCGTTTCGTCATGCGCCACGATCCCGACACCATGCTCATCCAGGCCGCGGAAGCGCCACCCGCCGACAGCGAATATTCGGGCCTGTGGGAAATCTACGGGCCGGGACTGTACGAAATGCTGACGCGCATCCGCAACGACTACAACCCCGCCCGCATCTACATCACCGAAAACGGCATTCCCGTTCCCGACGGGCTCGACTGGGACGGCCGCGTCCGCGATTACCGCCGAATCCGATACCTCCGCGACAACCTCGTCCAGTTGCATCGCGCCATGAACGACGGCGTACCCGTCCTCGGCTATTTCCACTGGTCGTTGCTGGACAACTTCGAGTGGTCGCACGGATACGGGCCCCGGTTCGGCCTGGTGTACGTCGATTACAAAACCCAAAAACGCATTGTCAAAGAAAGCGGCCATTGGATCTCCCAGGTGATCCGCCAACATGGCCTTGATCCCAACGCCGGCCCGCCGTACTTTCCGCGGTGACAAATACTAACAAGACGGCTCTGTCCGTGTTTGTCCGTGACCGTCCGTGTTCGTCCGAGCCGGATTTCCAGAACCATAAGGAGGAATCATGAAAGTATTCACTTCCCTCACTGTTATTGCCGTGATCCTTGCCGGCGCAGCCTCCGCAGCCGAACTGTCCGCCGCGCTGGATGGCACGCAGGTGAACGTGACGGTGGACGGCAAGCTGTTCACCACCTACAAATTCGCCGACTCCCAAAAGTACCCGTACTTCTGGCCGGTTATCGGCCCCGCCTCAGGCAAAAGCGTCACCACCGAAACAGCCGAGCGCTATCCGCACCACCACTCCCTCTTTTTCGGCTGCGACCACGTCAACTCCGCCAATTTCTGGCAGGACACCAACGACCGCGGCCAGATCCTTTCGCAAGGCCCAAAAATCGTCGAGGCCAAAGGCGATCGCGTGGTCATTACCGACGAGTGCCTCTGGCGGCAGCCCGGCCAGGAACCCATCATCCGCGACACGCGCCGCATCCGCGTCACCGCGCCCGCCAACGACTACCGCCTGATCGATTTCGAGATCACGATCGAGCCGCTCGTCGACATCCGCATCGAGAAGACCAACCACTCGCTGTTTTCCGGCCGTATGGCGCCGGAACTCAGCGTCACATCCGGCGGCACGCTCATCAACGCCGAGGGCGCGAAATCCGAAGCCGGCACGTTAGGCGTGGCCTCGCCATGGTGCGATTACTACGGCACGCGCGACGGCATCACCGAAGGCCTCGCCATCCTGCAACACCCGTCCAACAAGTGGTTCCCCAGCAAATGGTTCACGCGCGATTACGGATTCTTCTCGCCCACGCCGCTGTTTTGGGAAGAACTCCTATTGCCCAAAGGCCAGCCATTGACGCTCAAATACCGCGTCATCGTCCACGCCGGCGACACACAGGCCGCCGATATCGCGGGAAAATTTGCGGAGTTTGGCAAATAGGACAACCCATAGGACCGATATTTAAAGCAACTCCCGGCCCACGTGGACTTTCTTCTTGAAATCCTCGAAGTGTTCCGCCAGATTGCCGCCCGCGAAGATGCTCGCTGTACCCAGGTCAAACACGTCCGCCCCGGCCCGCGACAGCAGCGCCGCGTTCTGCACGTTGATGTTGCCGTCCACCTCGATCAGGATCGGCCGCTCCCGGTATTCGATGTTCTCGCGCAGGATTTTCACGCGCTCGTGTGCGCCGCGGATCATGGTTTGGCCCGCATACCCCGGGTCAACCGTCATCACCAGGACCCGGTCGGCAATATCGAGCAGGTAGTCCAGCTTGGTCAGCGGCGTCGCCGGGTTGATCGCAATGCCCGGCGAAGCGCCGGCCTCCCGGATCTGCGTAAGGACCCTGTGTGCGTGGATGCAGGCCTCGACATGCACCGTTACGATCGAGCAGCCCGCCTCGACAAACCGCTCGATGTAATTTTCGGGCCGCGTAATCATCAGGTGGGCGCTGCACGGGATCCCGCAACATCCCCGCACCGCCTTGATGAGATCAAAACCCAGCGTGAAGTTCGGCACGAACTGGCCGTCCATCACGTCAAAATGAAGTTCGTCGCACTGCGCCGCCTCCAACACCTTCAAGTCGTCCTCAAGCCGCGCCAGGTTGGCGCACATCACCGACGCGGACCAGATCATTCTCCTGCGGTTACTCAAATGTCGTATCTCCCCGTTCACGCAGGAACGCGTTCACTGCCGCCCGCTTCGGCATCGACGGCTGCGCCCCGGCCACCATTGCCGCCAGCGCGCCCGCCGCGTTGGCGAATACCAGCGCATCCCGCCGCGGCATCGCATCCCACGTGCACGCCAGCGCCGCCGTGAACGCGTCCCCCGCCGCCGTCGTATCCACCACCCGGACCTCGAACGCCGGCACGTACACCTCGTCCTCGCCCACGTACAGGCAGCCGTTTGCGCCCAGTTTTATCACCACCTCGGTTGCGCCCAATTCCATCAGCGCGTTGGCAGCTCGCCGCGCGTCGTCCACAGACGCGATCGGGATGCCCGTCATGGCTTCTGCTTCCGTCTCGTTGGGCGAAAGGATCGCCGCTTTCCTGATGATCGAGTGGGGGACTTTCTGTGCGGGGCCGGCATCGACAATCGTCAGCACGCCCGCGTCGCCCGCCATATCAAGCACCGCCTCCACCGTATCGAGCGGGATCTCGAGCTGAACCAGCACCGCGTCCATGCCCGGCATGAGGTCCTCGAGTTTTTCGATGTCTGCCGGCCGGACGCTCGAGTTGGCCGCCGGCACAATCACGATGCTGTTTTGCCCATCGTCGCCCACGCAAATCAACGCGGTGCCCGTTGGCTGAACCGCGTCCGTTTTAAGATGCGAAACATCGACGCCCGCGGCCCTCAGCGCATCCCGCTGCATCTGCCCGAACGAATCGTTGCCGACGCATCCCGCGAAAAACGTGTGCGCGCCCAACCGGCCCGCTGCCACCGCCTGGTTCGCCCCTTTGCCGCCGGTGACGGTTTTCAGCGACGTGCCGATGATGCTCTCGCCGGGCCGGGGACAGTGCGGCGCGGCGGCCACAAGATCGATGTTGGCGCTCCCGACTACGAGGATGCGGGGTTTGGTCATGCGCGTCTCCGGTCAGTGTCTGTTGTTGGCGGCGTGATAGGAGAGCATGCAGCATCCGGCGCACGGCGTGAACAACCCCTGCCGCGCACGCCTGCGAAACGCTTTGAACTTGTCGTTGTTCCATGCGGTTTTCAAACTGGTTTCCCGCACGTTGCCCACGCTCGTGATCCAGCACGGGTGGATGTCACCCTTGCTCCCGATAATCAGCGTCGACCACAACGGCGGGCATCGGAAATCCCGCGGGTCGCTCTGGCCCGCGTAGTAGCGGACGATCTCGCCGTCCGGCATGTTGGGCGTGCGCAACTCGATCCCCGCCTTTTCGGCGGCTCGACGCGTATCGCGCAACGCGTCGGCTATCCGTTGGGAATCGAGCCGCGGCGAGTTCAGTTGCGACATGCTGTACGCTGCCGGGTCGCGCGACCCGAATCCCTGAAGCTCCTGGTTGCGCACCTCGAGCGTGAGGTTCACCACGTCGCCGCCCGCGTCCGCCACAATCTGCGGCATCCAAGACACGTAATCGAGGTTGCCTTTCTGGATCACCGTCGTGACGTGGATCAGCGGGCATTTCCGGCCCCGGTCCCGCCGCATCGACGACACCATCCGGATCGCCTCGATGCTCTTTCCATACGCGCCTTCGCCACGAATCCGGTCATTGACTTCCTCCGGCCCTTCGATCGAAACACCCAGGATGTTGAACCCCGCCCCGCCGAACCGCCTCGGCGCAAAATCGATCAGATTGCGCGCCCGCTCTTCCGTGAACATCGTGCCGTTGGTAATCAGGTGCGTGCGGCACCGCGAACTCGCAAAACCCAGCAGTTCCAAAAAATCCGGCCGAACGAACGGCTCGCCGCCCGTAAACGAGACCAGACCCAGCCGCGGCGCCTGCCGGATCACCGCCAGCCACTCCTCCGTGGTCAACTCGCCTTCCTTCTGCTGGGCGGGCGGCGTCTCCCGCAGCCACTGGATGTACTGGCACATCTGGCAGCGCAAATTGCAGCGACGCGTCATCTCGAAGACGAAAAACCGCGGCGGCAACGCGTAACCGCTTCGCGCCAAATGGTACGGTAGCAGCGTGTAAACCCGGGTCGCCGCCCGGTGAATCCGCGCTATGTCCGGCAACAGCTTCATAAGCCTATTGTACCGTCTCCACCCCCACCGTCTCCACTATCCCCTCCCAATCCGCCCATCCTTTATCCTTTGGCCCCAAACCCCAAAACCCAAAACCCAAGACCCAGGTGAAAACCCGTCCACCAATCTTATATAGTTCCCCCAGTGGAAGTGCCTACCAAAAAGGAGCGGCGACTATGGTTTCGGCTTGTTTGATTTCGATATGCGTTTCCGTCATGGGCGTTGCGCCCATCGAGAGTTCGGCGGCCGTCAGGGGTGAATTTGCCAACCCGTCCCGCGCCTATGCGTGCGCGCCGTTGTGGGTGTGGAACGACCTGATCACGGAAGAGCAGATTACCCACAGCCTCGAGGCGTTCGCGGCCGAGAACGTCCGCCAGGTGTTTGTCCACCCGCGGCCCGGCCTGATGACGCCGTACATGTCCGACGACTGGTTCCGGCTGTGGAAACACACGCTCGAGGAAGCCGAGCGCCTCGACATGAACGCCTGGATCTACGACGAGAACTCGTACCCGTCCGGGTTTGCCGGCGGGTTTGTACCCGAGGCGATGCCCGACGCTCGAGCAAAAGGCCTCACGCTCAAGCGCGTGAAAAAACCCGAACCCTGGCATGATGGCGCCCTTGCCGTATACAAGAAGGAAGGCGACGGCTACCGCCAGGTCACCGAAGACGTAAAGGCCGGCAAGGACATGCCCGAAGGCGAGTATCTCGTCGCACGGATCGAAGACACCAGGAGCTCGCCGTGGTTCGGCGGCTGGTGGTATGTCGACGTCCTGCGGCCGGACGTCACGCAAAAATTCATCGAGGTCACGCTCGAAGCCTATCGCAACCAGTTCGGCGGGACGTTCCCCGAGCGCGTCCCCGGCTCGTTCACCGACGAGCCGCACCTCACCCCCGTCGGCGATTTCCATTGGACGCGCGATATTGTCCCGTTGTTCCAGGCGCGGTGGGGATATGACCTCACGGACAACCTGCCCAGCCTCATCAAGCCCGTCGGCGACTGGAAAAAAGTCCGCCATAACTACCAGCAGCTTCTGCTCGAACTGTTCATTCAGAACTGGGCCAAACCCTATTTCGACTACTGCGCCAAGAACAACATCGAGTTCACCGGCCACTATTGGGAGCATGAATGGCCCAACCCCAAAGTCGGACCCGACAACATGGCCATGTCCGCATGGCAGCAGCGCCCCGGCATCGACACCCTGTTCAACGACCCCTACAATTTCGGCCCGCACGCCCAAGTCGGCAACACCCGCGCCGTCCTCGAGATCGCCAGCGTCGCCAACCAGCTCGGCCACGCACGGACCCTCTGCGAAGCCTATGGCGGCAGCGGGTGGGACATGCGGTTCGAGGATATGAAACGGATCGGCGACTGGCTGTGCGTCCTCGGCATCAACACGATGGACCAGCACCTCGCCCACATCACCCTGCGCGGCGCCAGGAAGCGCGATTATCCGCCCACGTTCACCTACCACGAGCCGTGGTGGGACTCGTTCGACGTTTCCGCCACCTATTTCGCCAGGCTCTCCCTGGCCATCTCCAAAGGCCAGCAAATAAACAAGATCCTCCTCATCGAGCCAACCACGTCCGTCTGGATGTATCCTCGAGACCAGCGCGAAGAAGTCGGCAACCAATTCCAGAAGCTCGTAGCGGACCTGCTCGCCGAGCAGATCGAGTTCGACCTCGGATCCGAAGACGTCATCGCACGCAACGGGTCCCTCGCCGGTAAAGGCCTCGTTGTCGGGCAGCGCACCTACGAGACCGTCGTCCTCCCGCCCGGCATGGAGAACATCAACTCCCCGGTGCTCGATCTGCTCGAACAGTTCGGCAAAGCCGGCGGCAGAATCATTGCCTGCCAGGTCCCCTCGCTCGTCGATGGCGCCCAATCAGCCCAGCCCGCGGCCCTTGCCTGCGAGAAAACCGCTGCCGACCAGCTTGTTGCCGCGCTCCAGCCGCAGATTGGCGCGCCGTTCGTGATCCGGCGCGCCGAGAACAAAGCCCTGTTGTTCCATCAGCGCCGCGTGTTTGACGACGGCGAGCTCCTGTTCCTCGTCAACACCAGCCCCGACATCCCCGCCGCAGGCGCTATCATGTCGGTCGCAAAAGGCATCGAATCCTGGGACCTCGAGACCGGCGCCGTGCATGGCTATCCGTCCGAACAAACCAACAACTCGCAGGGAAAACCGGTCACGACCGCCAAGTTCGACCTCCCGCCGTCCGGCAGCCTGCTGCTGTTCCTCTCGAACAAGCCCGTGGCGTTGGCGTCCAAACCCGCCCCCGGCGGCGCGCCCGTTCAACCAGCCGGCGATATGGCCGTCCACGCAACTGACCTCAACGTCCTCACGCTCGACTACGTCGATATCACCGCGGGCGGCGAGACCAAATCCGGCGTGCCGTTCAAAGCCGCGGCCGAACTGGCGTTCCAGAAAAACGGGATGGAACGAAACCCGTGGGATCACGCCGTACAGTTCCGCGACGAGTTCCTTAAACTGACCTTCCCCGCCGACAGCGGATTCGCCGTCACGTACCGGTTCAACATCAACGGCCCCGTGCCGAAGCCGCTCTACTTCGCCGTCGAGCGCCCCGACCTCTACACGATCCAGTGCAACGGCAAGCCGCTCGACAACAAAACCTCCGAGTGGTGGCTCGACCGGGCGTTCGGCCGGCTCGACATCACCGCGCTCGCCGCGACCGGCGAAAACGCCATCACGTTGACCGCCTCGCCGTTCACCGTGTTCCACGAAATCGAGGCGGCATTTGTCCTCGGCGACTTCGCGATCAAGCCCGCCGAAAAAGGCTTCACCATCGCCGCGGCGACGCCGCTGGCCCTCGGCCCGTGGAACGAGCAGGGCCGGCAAATGTACGGCCACGGCGTCACCTACACGCGCTCGTTTGAACTGCCCGACGTCGCCGGCAACTACTTCGTGTCGCTGCCCGATTGGTACGGCGCCGTTGCCAACGTCGCCGTCAACGGCAAACCCGCCGGCCGCATTTACCGCCAACCGTACGCCTGCGACGTCACGTCGCTGGTCAAGTCCGGCGCAAACACCGTCGAGGTCACCGTCATCGGCACGTTGCGCAACACGCTTGGCCCGCACCACGGTCAGCAGCGGCTCGGGTTCGCCTCGCCCGGCTCGTGGGACAGGGCGCCCAAGACCGGCCCGCCGGCCGGCGCCGCGTATGACTCCGTAAAATACGGGCTGTTCCAGCCGTTTGACCTGTTGCAGGCGAAATAGCCGCGATTTCGGTCTGTTTTGGCGGCCGCGGGCGCCCAACCGGCGCGTCCACGGCCGCCAACGCGCTACCAAAAGGGTCTTCCCGTGAATCTGCTCGTCCTCTCAGGCATCATGGTGTACGGCGGCCTCATTCCCAAGCTGGTTACGGAAGGTTTCGGCTGGCCCGGCAAAGTCCCATCCAAAATGGTGGCATCGACCGGCTTCATCCTCGCGGCGCTCGCCTCGGGCGCGTTCGACACGACCTACGGCCGGATTGTCCTTATTGGCCTCGCGTTCTGCTGGCTCGGCGACCTCCTGCTCGAATACGACCAGGCGTTTCTGCCCGGCCTGTTCACGTTCCTCCTCGGCCACGTCGCATTTATCGCCGGATTCGCCACCCTCGGCCCGCGCCTCTCGTGGGTAGCGCCCGCGGTCGCCGCCGCGGCGGTCGCCGCCACCGTCGTCGCCGTGTACCTGCATCCGCACATCCCGCGCCGGATGCGCGTCCCCGTCTACGCCTACATGGCCGTCATCTCCACCATGGTCGTCCTGGCCTCCGGCGTCACCGGCGCCGGACACACCCCCAACCTGCTCGCCGGCGCAATCCTCTTTTACGTCTCCGACCTCTTCGTCGCACGCAGGCAGTTCGTCACACACTCTTTCAAAGACACCCTCTACGGCAACCCCCTCTATTTCACCGCCGTCTGGCTCATCGCCCTCACGCCGGGCTTGGTCTGATTCTCTTGTCGCGTCCCCATTGTGGTGATGCCGGCGGACCTGCTCGAACAGGGCAGTCGCCCATGATGTTGGAAAAAAGCTGGTCATCCTGCTGTGAAAACAGGTAGGATTGCGCCAAGTCCTTAAGAAGGAGGTTGATGAAATGTGCTGCAACTGTCTTAATCGCAGAGAGTTCCTGGGTGTAACAGCCGCAGCGGCCGCGGGCGCGGTGGCCGCGGGCGCCGCGTTGGGGGCCGCGGGACGCGCCGCAGCCGATTCGTTTGACTGGCAGCCGGACATGTGGGATCCGGACCGGCCGTTTCTGGTGATCGGGAAGCCGCTGCGCGTCCAGCCCGTCCTCATGTACAACCTCCCCACGAAGCGGGAGATGGCCTCGTTCAAAGCGTGGGGCGGCGTGCAGACCGAAGAGGCCGTCGTCCAGGAAATCGCCCGAATCGACGCCGAATTGTCAGATCTCGCCGCGCGCGCCGAATTTCCAATCGAAGTCCTCCCGGCGTTTCGCGTCAACTCCGAAGCCGCTGCCGAACAGGCCCGCCAGCTCGATGCCGACGCCCACGTCATCTACCCCGCGACCGGTTCCGGCAAGTGGCTGCAAGCCATCGTCCCAGAAAAAGGGGCCACAATCTTCGTCCGCCACAAAAACGGGCCCGTCTACTACTTTTACGAATCTCTCAACGTCAGAATGCTGAAATCCGACAAAGACCCCGCCGACTCGCCCAAGCGGCTCTCTGTCCACGACGTTGTGGTCGACGACACCGCCGAACTCCTCTGGCGGTTGCGCGCCCTGTACGGCGTCCACAACTTTGTCGGCTCACGCGTGATCGCGCTGGGCGGCGCGCGCGGCAAGTACGACGAGACCGCGCCTAAGTTTGCCCGCGACACGTTCAAGCTCGACATTGTCGAAGTGAGTTACGACGACCTTGGCAAGCGGATCGAGAGCACGCTCGCCAATTCCGGCAAGATGGATTGCTGCGAGAAATGGGCCGCAGAATACCTCGCCCTGCCCGGCACGTCGCTCGAAACCGACCGGCCCTTCGTCGTCGGCGCATTCGCCTTGTACGGCATATTCCGCGAGCTGCTGGCCGAGCACGACGCGCGGCAGTTCACCATCGGCGAATGCATGAGCACGATCCTGCCCATGTCGAAAACCACGGCCTGCCTGTCGCTCAGCCTGCTCAACGACGAAGGCTACGGCGCGTTCTGCGAAAGCGATTTTGTGATCGTGCCCGCCGGCATGCTCCTGCGCCATATCAGCGGCAAGCCGGTGTTCCTGCACAACAGCACGTTCCCGCACGGTGGCGTCGTTACGTGCGCCCACTGCACTTCGCCCCGCAGAATGGACGGCAAAAAATACGAACCCACCAGGCTGCTCACCCATTACGAAAGCGAGTTTGGCACCGCGCCCAAGGTCGAGTTCCCGATCGGCCAGGAAGTCAGCTTCATCAACCCCGAATACGCCACCGGCCGGTGGGTTGGCCTCAAAGGCAGCGTCGAATCCAACCCATTCTACGAGATCTGCCGATCCCAGCAGGACGTCCGCGTCCACGGAAACTGGAAAAAGCTGATCAACGAAGCCCGCGACTCTCACTGGATGATGACCTACGGCGACTGCCTCAACGAAATCGGCCACGCCGCGCCAAGAATTGGAATCCGGTGGGAGAACATTTCGGAAGCGTGAGAGAATAGAACCCATAAGAGACCGCGCGGGGACAAGCCGGCAAGGTGTAAGGAGCGAAAGCCTCAAACAATGAAGACGTAGCGACTCACATTGTCCCCGAGTCATAGCGGATTGGCCGAGAGGCTCTTGTGCAAGCGTTGACAGGGGAGAAAATGCAGGCTGGGCAATGAGTCGTGAAATAGGCAGGCGGAGTGGACGCGGTGTTTTTGTGTTTTGACCGAGTGCGGTGTTGGGCTTGGACCGTGGTGGTCGTGACGCTGGGGGCGTGTCTTGCGGCACGGGGGGAGCCTTTGGTGTTGGACCCGCCGATGGTGCCGGGGGAGTTGGATGGGGAGATCGAGGTCTGGTCGTGGAACATCGCGGCGGCGAGCCTGGAAAACTTGATCCCGATGTTCAACGAGGTTTATCCGCGGTGCCGGGTGCGGGTGAACATGAACGGCACGAACATGCAGTCGCGGTTTTTGCTGTCGCTTGCGGCGGGCGTGGGGGCGCCGGACGTGATGCAGCTCCAAGTCCGGGAGACGCCGCGGTATTCGATGACGGGCAAGTTGACCGACCTGACGCAGGTGGCGAAAAAGTATGAGCAGGATTTCCCGCCGTCGTTCTGGCAGGACTGCACACACGACGGGCGGGTGTACGGAATCCCGTGGGACATCGGGCCGGGCGGCGTGTTTTACAAGCGGAGCGTTTTTGAGCAGTACGGGGTGGACCCGCTCGAGATCGAGACGTGGGACGATTACATAGCGGCGGGCGAGACGATTCTCGAGAGGTCAGGGGGCAAAACGAAAATGCTCTGCGTTCCCCGCGGGATGCTGGTGGACTTGTTCGAGCCGCTGTTGCAGCAGGCCGGCGGGCAGATCTTCGACAAGGAGGGGCGGGTGGCGGTCAATTCGCGCGAGTCGCTGCAGGTACTGAGAATTATCCGGCGCATGATCGAAACGGGCGTCGGGGCGAATATTATTCACTGGACGCACGAGTTTCTGGCGTCGCTGAAATCCCCGGTGGTGGCGACGTACCCGGTGGGTGCCTGGTTCGGCGGGACGATCCGCGACTACGCACCCGAGACGTCCGGCGACTGGGGCGTGTTTCGGTTGCCGGCGATGGAACCGGGCGGGCTGCGGACAACCAACTTCGGCGGTTCCTCGCTGGTGATACCGGATCAATGCAGGAACAAAGAAGCGGCGTGGCGATTCATCGAGTTTGCGTTGTGCACCAAGAAGGCGCAGATCGAGCAGTTCCGCGCGTTCGAGTTGTATCCGGCGCTGCTAACTACGCACAGCGACCCGTTCTTCGACGAACCCGAACCGTTCTACGGGGGGCAGAAAACGCGCCGCCAGTTCTCCCTGGACATCAACAAAATCCCCATCATGTACCGCTCGTCGAATCTGATGGAGGCCGAGCGCTACATCAATCAGACGTTCAGCCGCTGGGTCAACGACGGGATGAAAGAGCCCGAAGGCATGCTGGCGCAGTTGGAGGAGAAGATGAACCGTCGTCTGGGCTGCGGTATCTCGCCAAGCTCGTTGAGCTTGTCGAGGGGGAACTGACATGCGGCAGGGGTTTTGTCAGCGCGTATGGGGGCACCGGCATTTCTACGCGTTTATCTCGCCTTTTTTCATTCTTTTCGGCATTTTTGGCTTGTATCCGCTGATATTCTCGTTTTACCTGAGTTTCACGCAGTGGGACGGCCTGACGGAGATGACGTGGGTGGGTCTGGCCAATTTCCGCAACATGATTCACGACGAACTGTTCCTGATATCGCTGTGGAACACGCTTGTCATCGGGGTGCTATACATCCCGCCGATGTTTTTGGCGGCGTTTGTGTTTGCGCTGGCGCTGAATACGAGCTGGCTGAAACTGCGCGGCGTATTCCGAGCGGCGTTTTTCATGCCGTGCGTCACGCCGATGGTGGTGGTGGCGATAGTTTTTTCGCTGATCTACAGCCAGGACTCGGGCCTGCTGAACTATGCGCTGGGGAAGGTAGGCGAGCTTTTCCCATCGCTGAAGATCGAGCCGATCCCGTGGCTGACGAGCGACCGGTGGTTCAAGCCGTCGGTGGCGTTGCTGCTGGTATGGCGTTGGACGGGTTACAATATGGTGCTGATGCTTGCGGGACTTCAAGGGATCTCGACCGAGTACTATGAAGCGGCGCGCATAGATGGGGCGGGCCTGTTCCAGCGGATGTGGCACATCACGCTGCCGCTGATGCGGCCGGTGTTTGTGTTTTGCGCGATCATGTCGCTGATCGGCACGGTGTACATGTTCGACGAGGTGTTTGTGCTGACGCAGGGCGGTTTGGGCGGCCCCGGGGTTTCGGGGATCAACTTCGGGCTTTACCTTTTCAACACGTCGTTTGCGGATTTCAAGTTCGGCTACGCCTCATCGATGGCGTACACGCTGGCGTTTTTCGTGTTCATGGCGTCGCTGCTGATTCTGCGGCTCCGGAAATCGGAGACGTAAGCCATGGGCGCCGGGAGAAAAAACCGTACACGGCTGCTGGCCCACCTGCCGATGGCGGGTCTGGCGGGCCTGTTCGTGTTTCCTTTCTACTGGCTGTTTATTTCGGCGTTCAAAGACATGGGCCAGATTTTCAAGCTGCCGCCGGAGTTCCTTCCGAATCCCTGGGTGCTGGGAAACTTTGTTCGCGTTTTCCAGGAAACCCACATCGTGCGGGCGTTCGTGAATTCGGTCGTGATTGCGGGTGGGCACGTGGCGCTTGCGCTTTTCCTGTGTTCGCTGGCGGGGTACGCGTTTGCGAAGTTCCCGAGGGCGCCGGGCCGGGACAAACTTTTCGCGTTCGTGCTGGCGACGATGATGATCCCCGGCGCGGTGCTGCTGATCCCAATTTTCGTGGTGTTGTGCAAGCTGCAAGCGGTGAACACGTACTGGGCGATGATCGTGCCGGGCGCGGCGAGCGCGTTTGGCATTTTCTGGATGCGGCAGTACGCGTCGGAGAACGTACACAACGACCTGCTTGACGCGGCGCGGATCGACGGGTGCAGCGAGTTTCAGATTTACTGGCGTGTCGTGTTGCCGATTCTGAAACCGGCGCTGGCGGCGCTGGGGATTGTGCTGGTCATCGGGATCTGGAACAACCTGATGTGGGCGTTTATCGTTCTGCGGACGGAAAGCATGTATACGCTGCCGCTGGTGATTTACCTTCTGCACGGGGAGCACCGCACGCCGTTTGAACTCATCATGGCGGGAAGCGTTGTAGCGACGCTGCCGCTGATCGTGGCGTTTCTGGTGTTTCAGAAGAACTTCATTGAGGGGATTACGGCGGGTTCGATAAAAGGGTGAGAGGGGCCGGCGGGGGCAAGTTGGCGCACCTCCATCAGTTGCGCGGGTTGGCGCGGGTGTGGTAAAGTTTCATAGTTTGGCACTAGTCAAAGTAGGTCTTTTTCGGCCGTTTTACTCTTATCGGGGTTGTTGGAGGTTTTTCGCATCATGATGCATTGGATGCGCAAGCATAGCAAGATCATAATGTGGGGTATCGTCATTGTCATTGTCCCGTCGTTTATAGCGTGGGGCGGTTATCGGAAAGGCCGGAGCCGGAGCCGGGACGAAGGGGTGAACCTGGCGGTGGTAGCGACGGTGGGGGGCATTCCGATCACGCGGGAACAGTACCTGGATCGGCTGGGCGACGAGGTTCGGCGCAGGGCGCAATACAACCAGTCCGTGACGGTGGAAGATCTTGTGAGGGAAGGCACGGCGGAGAAGATCCTGGAGGGTCTAATCGATGCGGCGCTGATCAACATTGAGGTGAGCAAGCTGCGGCCGTCGTTGACCCAGCAATATCTTGTGGATCGGCTCAAGGATGACCCGAGTTTCAAGGACGAGTCGGGGAAGTTCAGCGCGACGCTTTGGAACGATTGGGTAACGGCAGACCGGCGGCAGAACTGGAACGCGATATATGCGTCGGTGGCGGACCAGGTCGCGCGGGACATGCTGGTGAAAGAGGTGACGGCTCCGGCGCGGGTGCTCGATCAGGAGGTCAAAGACGCGTTTGAAACCAGCCGGGCCACGTACCAGGTGAAGTTTATCAACGTGGACCCGAAGATCACGCCGACCGAGGAGCAGATCAAGGCGCAGTATGACGCGGATCCGGCGAAGTACCAGACTCCGGAGAAGCGGTACGTGGAGTACGTGGGTTTTTCGGTGGTTCCGCCTCGGCCGGCGGTTCTTGACGAGATAGTGAGCAAGGCGCGTTCGGGCGAGGATTTTGCGGCGCTTGCGGGGCAGTACAGCGACATGCCGAACGCGAAAGACAACGGGGGCGAACTGGGCTGGTTTACGGCGGAGAAGACGAAGGCGGAGTTCATGAAAGTGACGCTCGATATGAAGCCGGGCGACGTGAGCGATCCGGTGGAAAACAACGGGGCCTACTATATTTTCAAGGTTGACCAGGAAAAGCCCGACGAGAAGACGGGCGAGCCGAGCAAGTTGATCCGGCTTATCATGATCCGGCCACAGTTGACCGAAGAAGAGCGCAAGGCGGTCGAGGACAAGGCGAACGAGTTTGCGAACAAGGCAAAAGAATCGGGCGATTTCACCGGCGCGGCAAGCCAGTTGGGTTTGACGGTTCAGACGGCGAAAGAGTTGTCAACAGAGACGACCGAGATCGAAGGGATGCCGAAAGAAGACGTGATGACGTTCATTTCGGGCCTCGAGTCGGTACCGGCGGGGGAGATCGGCGCGCTTATCGAGTCGGTCCGGCATTTATATGTGGCGCGGGTTCTGGAAGTAGCTCCGGCGGTGATTCGTCCGCTCGATGAGGTGCGCGATCGCGTGGTGGTGGATGCGGAGCAGACGGTCCGGATAAGCCTGGAACACGCGGAAATGGTGCGCAACCTGGCCAAGGAGGTCAAGGCGAAGTCGGCGTCGCTCGAGGAGGCGGTTGAACTGTTCCCGGACCTGGCGATGGAGATAAAAGAGACCAAGGCGTTCACGGAGAAGGATTACCTGTTGCAGGATGGGGTTTTCATCCGGACGCAAGACGTGATCGCGGCCGTAAAGGATCGTGCCCCGGGTGAGATGGCGGGGCCGGTGGAAGGGTACAAGTCGGATGCGTATTTCTTCGAACTGGTGAGCAAGACGCCGCCAACCGAAGAGACCTGGACCAACGAGTTCCCCAAGGAGGAAGAGAAGCTTCGGAAACAGATGCTGGCCAAGCGTCAGAGCGAACTGCTGATGGAGTACGTGGCTTCATTGCGCGAGCGGGCGACGACGGATGGGGCCATAAATCGGGATGTGATGGCTATCAGCGACGCGCTGGGTTTGAACAGGGCGGCCGAGGGTGAAGGCGAAGGTGAAGGTGAAGGTGAGCCGATTGCGGTGGAGTCGCCGCCTGGCGGAACAGTAGAAGTTGCGCCGGCAGAGGAAGCGCCCGGCGGCGCTGTTTCGGTCGAGGTAGCCCCGGCGGAAGCCGCGCCGGTTGCCGAGGAGCCGGCTGCGCCCGTTGCGGAGGAACCAGCGGCGCCACCGGCATCGCAGTAAGTCGAGCTGAACAGATAATTCGCAGCAGCGGGCGTTGAGAAGGCCGTTGCCGCGTTTTTTATTGTTGAGGAGTTTCAGCGGCTTGTTCAGCGGATAGGGGGATGGGCTGGAGGGTCTTGCGGAGGGGTGAGGTGCGTATGATGATCTGGTAGGTAAGGATGCGGATGGCGCACAGCAGGAAGAGCATGAGCCTTGCGGCGAAATCGCCGCTGCCCAGCCTGACATAGACGAGCCAGAGGATGGCCATCATGATGACGCGGCCGATGGCGAGGGGGACTTCCCACGCGCAGAGGTATTCGATCCGTTGAGCGGGTTCTTCGGCGGATTTTTCGATGATGTCGAGGTTGAGTCCGGAGTGTGGGATGCCGAACATGGGCCCGGAGATAGAACGGAACAGGCCAAACAGGAACAGGGTGATGATGTTGAGCGGGACGAGCATGGTAGCGCCCGCGGCAAGAAGTATTATGACGCCCCACCATATGAATCGCCTCCGGTTGGACGGTGCTACGGTGCGGCCGACGAAATAGGCGGTGATGAGGGCGGCGACGGCCTGGAACGTGCCGTATCCGCCGACGGCGAGTTCGTTGGCGGTCTCGACGTACATAAGCACGCCGAGCAGGATGGGGAAAATGGTGAATGAGCCGGTGAGGGATGCGGAAACGAGCATCATGAGGCGCCAATCGCGCTGTTCCGGGCCGGGAAAGAGTGCGCGACGGATTTTGAACGGCCTGCGGGCGTTGTCGGGCGGCACCCAGAGCGACACCACCAGGCAAGCCAGGAACAGGATCAGGACAAGGGCGAACACGCGATGGTAGCCCTGCACGGGGTCGCTCGAGTATTTGATGATAGCTCCGCTGAGGACGGGGGCGATGAGGCTGACGCCGGCGCTGACCACCTGCATGAGGCCGAGGAAGTACTCGCGTTTGCCGGAGGCGGTGACGTCGAAGGTGAAGGTGTTTGCGCCAGCCCAGAATACGCCCCAGGTGACACCGAGGAGCGCGCCGAGCCAGCCGGCGTATAGGGGCGACCGTTCGCGGAGGATAAGGAGCGCGGCGTAGAAGACGGCGTGCAGCACGAGCCCGGCCCGGTATACGTGGACGCGGTCGCGGGCCTGGGAGTACCAGCCGGCGAGGATGAAAAAGGGCGGGATTACGGCAAAGAGGACGAGGTAGTGGCGGCAGATGACGGCGAGGTCGTGGCTGTTGACCCAGAGGTAGACGCTGACGAAGACGGTGCTGAGCGCCGCGGCGGAGCAGTAGAGGGCCTGAAGAGTTAGGATAACCCACGCGCGGGGGAGGAGTTTCTTTTCGTTCATGGTATGCGCCGCAGACTACATGACAACGCGGAAGAACTCAAGGGGAAATGATGAATCCGCCTGAGGCGGACAAGTGATGAATACCGGGCCGCGGTAGGTGTATTTTTAGCGGGCCGCTGTTTAAGTCGGCGATTGGAGAGGAGGGGTGATGCCGCGCTTATTTCGGGGTTTGCTGTATGCGGGGCCGTTCTTGATCCTTGCGGCGGGGGCCGTTTACCTGGGGTTGCGCTGGGACGACATCCCGGAGAAGTTTCCAATCCACTGGGGCGCCCATGGCGCCGTCAATGGTTGGGGTTCACGGACGTTTTTTGGTGTTTTTGGCCTGCTTCTGCTGGGTACGGTGGTGGCATTGGGGATTGTGGGCGGCGCGGTTCTTGTTCGCGTGGCTGGCCGCCGTTCTTTACCGGAGGGTTGGGCGGAGCAGGATGCTCGATACCGCCGGATGAACGAAGGATTCATGCTGGCGCTGGGCTGGCTGCTGGCGGCGGTTATGACGGTTGCGGCGGTCTGGCTGCCGTTCCGGGAGTCGGTTACGCTGCCGGTCGTCTTTGTTCTGGCGGTTGTCGTGAGTGTGTTGACGCTAGTAATAGTCATGATAGTGTACGCCATCCGCACGACCCGGGCCCGATCCCAGTTTGCGGCCGCGCCCGGCATGCCGGGCGACCCGGCGCTGGCCGAATGCTGGAATAAGGGCGTATTTTACAAAAACCCCAACGATACGCGGCTGTGGGTCGAGAAACCGGACGGGATGGGCTGGACGCTCAACATGGCTCATAAGGCGGCCCGGTGGGTATTGGCGGGCCTCATGGCATTTATCGTAGTGGACGTTCTGATCGCGCTGCTGATAGTTTGGGCGGCGACGCGTTAGTCGGTGCAGCGGATGTCTATGAGGCCATATAAGCCGCCAGAAAAATTGCGTGGGGCGGGGCGATGCGAGCCGGCTTTGAAGGCGCTTAATCGGAGTTCCAGCGGCCTTTTTCGTCGAAGACGATTCGTTTGCCGCCGTTGGGGAATTTCACTTCAATCCAGGGAAAAGACGAGGAGGAACCGGCGGGTTCAAGCTTGAATTCATAGATGACGAGGCCGTTTTGGTGTGTTGCGGCCGAATTCCGGTGGACGTGGCCGAGCGGGTCGCGGATGAGTACGGGGATAGCGGGGTCACGCGAGGCCCACGGGCCAATCAGCCGGAATGTGAGGGCGAGGGCCGAGTTATCCTGGCGGGCGTTAAGCGGTTCTCCAGTCCATTGGGCGACGGGCCCGGCTCCGATTTCGGCTTTGACGTCTTCCTGATAGGTTTGCCACTGGGGGTGGCTGGTGCGGACCCGTTGGGCGAGGTCTGACTCGGATATGGGCGGAGCACACGCGGCCAAGGCGACAAGCAGCGCGGATGCAGCAATAGCCAGCCGTTGCATCAGCGGTCGGTACGGCGCCTGTCGACGAAGATGGTGCTTTTCCCGTCGGGCTGAGCCATCTGGCGGACCTGGGCGAGCACTTCGAACATTTTCTTGGCGCTTTTGAACTGGCGGTACTGGGTGTGGGCGACGCCGATGGACAGGGCCATGAGCGGGCACCGCATTTCGTTGCCGCGCTTGTCGGAAGTCGTCATATAGCCCTGGCTGACTTCCTGGGGCGTGTAGATCTGGCTGACGGCCCTGTCAAATGAGTCGATGAGGGTGTTGCAGAACCGGTCGTAATCCTCGAGGTTGAGCAGGACGACAAAATGTTCGCCGCCGAGGTGGCCGATGTAGTATTCGTAGACGCCAACGCTCCTTGCGAGGGAGACGAGATTTTTGGCGACGAACTTGAGCGCGACGACCTGGCCTTCCTGCCCCCGGGATGCGCAGTAGGGTTTGAATCCGACGACGTCGACGTAGCATGCGGCGATAGCGGTGCCGCGTGCCAGGCGGTGGTTGATTTCTCTTTTGACGGCGTCGGTGCCGGGGAGGCTTGTGACGGGGTTTCGTTTTTCGATGGACTGAAGGAGTGCGTTGAGCGACGCGAGCTTGTCCATAAGGCGTTCAAGCTTGAAGGGTTTGACAAGATAATCGTCGGCGCCCTGTTCGAGGCCGTGGAGGATTTCGGGTTCTTCGCCGAGCGCGGTGAGGATGAGAATGGCCATTTTGTAGAGTTCGGGATCTTTGCGGAGGCGCCTGCATATTTGGTATCCGGTGACGCCGGGGAGCATGATGTCGAGGATGGCGATGTCAGGTTTGAATTGTTTGGCCAACTCGAATGCGCCTTCGCCCGTATGCGTGGTGCAGGTCTGGTGTCCTTCGGCGGAGAGTTTGGTTTTAACGAGTTCGGCGAGGTCCACATCGTCATCGACGAGGAAAATTCTGCTCATTAAGAACGCCCTTTCTGTTCAGCCCGGTAATAAGTCCCCTCGGCGGCGATTATACACCAAACGATGCCGGTCCTGTAAAATAGGGTTAGATTTGGAACATGGCTTTTCTCCATGTTACCATTTCCGGGACGTGTATTGGTATTTTATGCAAGCAATTAAGCACCGCGGGTTTAGGACGATACCGGCCGTGGCCGGCATGGCCGGTGCGATGGTGTTGGCGGCCGTATTGGCCGGATGCGGCGAGAATGCGGCCGGCCCGGAAAACGGGGCAGCGGCGACCCCGGAAGCCATTGCGGGCGAAATCCGGCCGGCGCTGGCCCCGCTCGAGGGGTTGTTGGCGGCTCCGGCGGCGGATAACGGCAATTTTACGGTGGTGGCCGCGGAATGGTGCCGGGGGCTGGCCGAGCAAATCCGGCGAGCCAGGTCGACGTACTCGGGGACGGAGAACGGCGAGGCTGCACTTGCCCGTATAGCCGATGAACTCGAGGATCTTATCCGGCGGGCGCGGGACGAAGACCGGTGGGGATTGGTTTTGTGCGCCATAGATGTTCACGAACAGTTGCGGCCGGGTATGCACTTGATGCGTCTTCTCCGGGAGCGTGCGATGTTGCACGCGATGCGGCCGCATGTTGTAGTCAAAGGGTTTTTCGACGATAATGAGAAGAATCAGTTGTATGTGTTTTTGCAGGTGACTCTCCGGGCGGGTTATCAGCCGTGGCCTGAGGCGACGGTACTGGCCGCATCGACTGATGAGGGAAGCGGGACTTCGTCTGTTGACGGAGGTTCAGGGGCAGTCGTTGGGGCAGATGGGGTCGGTGAAGGCGAAGTGACGGCGGAGTCGGATTTGGCGGGGCGCGTGGCGCCGCGGCCCTTGGCCCGGGACGAGGTCCACATGGTTCAGGTTCGGCTGAACGAGGAGTTTTACGGGTTACGTTTAGTGGATGTGGTGGGGAATAAACGAGGAGTCATATTGGAGTATCTGGTGGATCCGGGTCATTTTTTCAAGGTTCTGATGCCGCCCCGGGAGTTTGGTCCGCGACGGCGCGTGGTTTCCGGCACAAACTAAGGAACATTCGATGAAACGGTACATGGCGATACTGAGTTTGCTGGCGGTTGTTGTACTGGCGGGGTGCGAAAAAGCGGAGCCCGTGCCGGTGAAGCCGCCGGAACAGGAGAAGACACCGGAGCAGATCGTGGATTTGATCAAAAAAGACCTGGCTCCGTTGGCCACGGTGGCCGGCGGGGGCATGCTGATGGAGAAGGACAAACAGGAAATCATCGCCAAGCTGCGCACCCATAAGGCCGCTTACCAGGCCAAAGAGAACGGCATTATCGCGCTCGAGCGGATTACCAGCGAGATAGAAGGCGTGATCAAGGTGGTCAGAGACGCGGAGCGTTGGAGAATGGTGTTGTCTTGCCTGGAGATTTACGACGTGTTGCAGCCGGGATCGGCGAAGTATCAGCGGTTGAAAAACATGGCGGAACTCCAGAGGAGGAAGCCCAGGGTGAAGCTAAAGGGCTTTTTCCGCGACGTGGCGAGCAACGACCAGCTTTATGCGTTTGTTCAGATAACCGACCCGGTCGAGGGCAAAGTGTACCAGGAGCAGATGCGGGAAGGCGAGGAGAAGTACGGGATACGGTTCAATCGAATCATCGGAAACCAGCAGGGAGTCGAGTTCGAGTATCTGGCGATTCCGGGCGATTATTTCCAGGTGATGAAGCAATCGAGATAATGCACGACCGCGCGCGTGAAAGCCCCCATGCAAGAAGCTTTGTTTAAACCACTGGCGGAACGGCCATTTCGATTGGCGTCGGTGTTGTTGCTGGCGACGGCGGCGTTTTTGGCGTACGCCAACACGTTCACGGGCGAGTTTGTGTGGGACGACGCGTCGTCGGTGTTGTTGCACAAGCACGTGCAGGATCCCTTGAAGTTCTTCCAGCTTTTCCGCGAGGACCAGCATGCGTTCGGCCGGGGTCAAGGCAATTTCTATCGGCCGCTGGTTTCGGCGTCGTTTATGCTGGACTATGCGTTGTCCAAACCGGCGGCGGGCGAGGAGTTGAGCCCGTTTCTGTTTCACGTGACGAACGCGGCGTGGCACGCGGCGGCGGCCATACTGCTGTTTGCGCTGCTGGCTCGAGTTGGCGCGCCGCGGTTTGTGCAACTGGCGGCGGCGGCCGTTTACGTGGTGCACCCGCTTCACACGGAGGCGGTGGCCTACATCAGCGGCCGGGCCGACATGATGTCGGCGGCGTTCATGTACGCGGGCCTGTACGTGGCGGCGCGGGATCGAGCCGGCTGGGGCGGAAGCATCCTGGCGGCTTTGCTCGCGGGTCTGTTCCTTGTTTGCGCGCTGCTGAGCAAAGAATCGGCGTTTATATTTCCGTTGATGGCGGGTTTGCTGATTTTCCGGCCGGTGGAGGGGGCAGATCGGAAGGCGGCGGTGTACGCGCGGCGGTCGGTCGTTTTTGTGTTGTCGCTGGCCATTTTGGGCGTGTATGCGGTTTTGCGTTCGACCGTCCTGCATTTTGGCACGCAGACCACTCCGGAAAGCGGGTTGGGCGAGCGGATTGTGGAACTGTTGCAGGCCTACGCGCTTTACCTGCGATTGCTGATCGTTCCGACGGGCCTGCACATGGAACGGACGCTCGAGGGTGTTGGCGGGGTGACGGCGGCGGCGGGCGCGATTTTGCTGGCGGCGACGGTGGCGCTGACCGTGCTTTTGTGGCGGCGCGGCCATTGGCGGGTGGCGATGGGGCTGGTGTGGTTTTTGATGACGTGGCTTCCGATATCGGGGATTTTTCCCCTGAACGCGCCGATGGCGGAACACTGGATGTATATGCCGATGGCGGGGCTGCTGTGGGCGGTGGCCGAACTAGCGTGGGCTTTTGCACAAAAACCGGCGGCGCGCTACGGGGCAGCGGCGGCGGCGTACGGGCTAGGCGTTGTCTTCCTGGCATTGACCGTTGCCCGCAACCGGGACTGGCATGACAACGAGCGCATCTTTCTGGCGACGCTGGACAAAAACCCGGATTCGACGCGGGTGCGGTACAACCTGGCAGTGACGTACGAGGACCTGCTGCACAATCCGTCCGCCGCGCGGCGCCATTACGAGGGCGTGATCGCCTCGTACCGCGAACAGAAACGGGCGATGCTGGGCAGCGGGAAAGAAGAGTTCTGGGACGAAGAGCTCGAGTCGCACTTGTCGCTAGGCAGGATTTACGCGGATCGCCGCCAATACGGCGACGCGGCTGAACATTTCTCGACGGTGATGCGGGTTGCGCCGAACCAGTCGAACGGGCCAATGCGCGCAACCGCGGCGTTCGGCTTGGGGCAGTGCTTTTGGGCGACCGGCGACAGCCGGAAGGCGCTCGAACTGTTCAAGCAGGCGGCGGCGGGCCGGCCGGAGTTGAAAGGCGAGATCGAGCGGCTGCTGGCGGGACAGATGTAGAATGGCGGATTTCGGATTATCGGACTGATGGAATTGAGAGTGGGACACCCCCCACAACGGCGCGCTAAGAAGCACGGCGCGAAGAAGCGCGGCCGGGGGGTATCCCGACGGCGGGCGAGATCGATGATTGCGGAAGTACAAGGCCGACTTTGCCGAAGTCGGCCCGCCGAAGTCGGCCTTTCGGGAAGGTGGAATTGGCATGTGATTTTCAACGGAAGGAGAAGCCGTTCATGTTGAAGCAGCGATTGATTCATCCGGACTTACTCGAGGTGCTTGCGGCCGCGGGGCATGGTGCGAAGGTGCTTATCACGGACGCAAACTATCCGGCGAGCACGCAGGTGGGTGAAAACGCGGCGGTAGTGTATCTGAACCTGGCGCCGGGACTTGTGACGGCGACGGAGGTGCTGGAGGTGCTGCGGACGGCGATACCGGTCGAGGACGCGGCGGTGATGGAACCGGATTCGGGGCCGGAACCATCGATTTTCAAGGAGTTCCGCCAGTTGCTGCCGGATCTGGCCTTGACGATGTTCAGCCGGTTCGAGTTTTACGAGGAAGCGAGCGGGCCTGACACGTGCCTCCAGATTGTTACGGGCGAACAGCGCCTTTATGCAAATCTGCTTTTGACGATAGGCGTGGTAGCGCCGGGCCGGTGATAAATTGTGTGCGAATCCGCTGCGGAAATCGCACTATTAAGACTATGCGCGACTAGACGTGAGTGGTTTACGGGAAGTGTTTTGTTAATTGAATATGTTGAGTGCCAATAACTTGTGGGATATGCTACAGTTTTTTGGGATTGATCTTTCGAGGCGGTTGATTCTTGACAGGTTAGAGAGGCCATGTTAGAATGGCCGCGTCAGTATAATGGGCCGTATGTTACAAGCTGCGGCTTCTTAGCCGCCTTACGGAGGTTGGTTAGATGACCAATGATGAGTTCGGCAACGGCAATTCTTCCCCGGACAAGGAATCGGAAAAAGGGGATGAGTCGGGTGGTCTGGGCAATCTTCCTCCGCTGAGCGATTTTGATTCGGGAGAAGTGCCGGACGAGATGGCCTCGGACAGCGCGCTTCCGCCGTTGTCATCGTTTGATTCGGACCCGGAAAAGGACTCGAAGGCGAGCGGGCTTGATGGACTTCCGTCGCTGGACGACATAAATGTCGAGACGCCGAAGCCGGCGGGCGGCAACATCAAGCCGGCGCCGCCGGGTTTTGAAGATTTCACGACGCCGCCGCCGTCTGCACCGGATAAGACCGGCTTCCAGGACCTTTCGGCGGACAGTGATTTTTCGCCGGCAACGCCGCAGGTAGGGCCGGGGCCGGACAGCGATCTGGATACGCCGATGCTGGATAGCGCGTTCGGGGCGGGAGGCGGCAGCGGGGGATTCTCGCCGACGTTCGAGACGCCGGCGCCCACCCAGGCCATGGAAACGCCGCTTTTCGGGGAGACGCCAAAACCACCCGCAGAAACGCCTGAACCGG
>DATKVG010000175.1:0-12433 GCA_035530195.1 Bathyarchaeia archaeon
AAGCGCTATTTTTGGTCGTACCGCGGCCATCATAACTCTTTGCTGTATGGCATCTTATGGAATCCCATATTCCCGCCCCAACCGGTTTCCAACTCCGAAAATGCCCACTACGAAAACCAGGATTTCTCACTTAGCCGGAAATACGCCGCCCGCACCGTTCTTTGCCCGGCTGAGATCGCGGGGAGGCAAGGGAAAAGCGGGACGGCGAAAAGGGGGGACCGCCCCGCTTTTTTAAACTGCCGGAGGCGAGTCGGCAGCGGTGTGAAAAGCAGCGAAAAGCAGGGACAGACACGCTTTTTTCAAACTACCGAAAAAGCGCTTCCAAACTGCCGGAAGCGAGTCGGCAGCGGTGCGAAAAGCGGGGACAGACACGCTTTTTTCAAACTACCGAAAAAGCGCTTCCAAATTGCCGGAAGCGAGTCGGCAGCGGTGCGAAAAGCAGGGACAGACACGCTTTTTTCAAACTACCGAAAAAGCGCTTCCAAACTGCCGGAAGCGAGTCAGTCCCTGTTTTTCGCTGACGTTTTGTTACGAGTTAAGGGATTTTTTGGTGGGTGCGGCGGGTTTCTCGCCCGTTGCGCGGTGCTGGATTTGCGGGTTGGGGGGAGCGGCGGGTCAGGCCTCGTGGCCGTCGTACTCGTCTTCAAACCATTTGCGCCACAGGGCGGCGTACTTCCGGATCCAGTCAAATACGGCTTCGGCCCCGACGTCCCTGTTGCCCTTTTCGGATTCGATCCACTTGTGGCGCAGGATTTCTTCGCGTTCCATGGCGAGCATCCGGGCGTGCCGTTCCTCCCGCCACTTGGCAGAATGGTTGGCCATCCAGTCGCTGAGCGCTTGTTCCGCGGTTACCTCACATCCCCGTTCCTGGGACAACTCGATCCGATGGCGTTCAACGGCCAGCTTCTCGGCCCTGGACAATTCCTTCACGATGGCCACCTCAACTCAACAACCCGTTCGTATTCAGCCAGCCTTTCTTACACACGCTTACTATTTCGGCATCATACTCCTGTGCCCGGCCAATTTCAATAGGTCGCGGCCAACCCAATATGGGGACGGTGCCCTTATTTCCATACGCGCATGGTTACGAAGAAGGCCGTTAGCGGAAATAAGGGCACCGTCCCCATATTTCCGGAGGTTTATTCTTCGTAGGGTTTGATTGGGATGACGCTGCGGAAGAAGTTTACGGGATGGGGGGCCTCGGGCGCCTCGAGTTCTACGCCGAGTTCATCGAGGAGCCTGCCGTCGGCGTGGCGCAGGTCGACGAGGGCTTTTTCGAATGCAATGCGAGCCTGCGGGTTCTGGAATTGGCATGTCAATTGGACAGGCCCCGCGGTTGTCTGGTAATCTGCAAGGTGTGGCCGCCTATCATATTGGCGGCGCTGAGATTGCACGTAGACTCTTTTTCCGCGCCATCTGCGCACGACGCGTAGATGTTGGTTCAAGGTCGCGAAGAAAGATGCTGAACGCGGCTTCTTAGCCGCCTTGGGCATTGGAGCGGCTCCCGCAGCAAGAGGAGGCCTGGGCAGGATGGTGAAGATGGAGCGATGCCGGCGCCGGCTCGGCCCTGGCGTCGAGTTTTATTGCGAGTGCTTTCAGGCGCCGCCCGGCGTTCAAATGGCCCTGTGGGGGCCGAGCGGCTGTGGCAAGAGCACCATGCTCAACCTGATTTCGGGGCTTCTGCGGCCGGATTCCGGCGCGATTTCGGTGGATGGCGTCGACACCACCCGGCTCCGCGAAGGCCAGCTCGACCGGTTCCGCGGAGAACGGTTTGGTTTTGTGTTCCAGACGTTCAACCTTCTGGCGCCGTTTTCGGCGCTGCAGAACGTCCTGATCGGGATGCGGTTCAGCGACACGCTCCCGTCGTCCGAATGGAAATCGCGCGCCACCCACCTGCTTGAACGGGTCGGGCTCGGCCACCGGCTCCACAGCAAGCCGGCCACGCTGAGCGTGGGCGAACGCCAGCGGGTCGCCATCGCCCGCGCACTCGCCAACAAGCAGAAAATTGTCGTGGCCGATGAACCGACCGGCAGCCTCGACCCGAAATCGGCCGAAAAGGTCATGGAACTCCTGCTGGAACTGTGCCGCGAGCAGACTGTAACGCTCCTGCTTGTCACCCACGCGCGCGAACTCGCCGGCTTCTGCCCGACCCAGTTTGACTGCAGCGGGCTGATCCGGGAGGTGACATCATGAGCCTGTGGCACATCGCGTGGGGCTATCTCTGGAACCGGAAATTCACATCCGCCCTCACGATCCTGTCGGTGGCGCTGGGCGTCGGCCTGATCTACGCGGTGCTCACCCTGCGCGAGGAAACTCGGAAACGGTTCGAAGAAGAAGGCCAATCCTTCGATATCGTTGTCGGCGCAAAAGGAAGTCCCCTCCAACTGGTGTTGAGCGCCCTGTATTTCATGGACGCACCCACCGGCAACATCCGCCTATCGGACTACGAGGCCATCAAACAAAACGAAGACGTCGCCGCCGCGTTCCCGATCAGCATGGGCGACACATACAGAGGGTTCCGCATCGTCGGCACCGTTACCGACCTTTTCTCGTATACGTGGACCAACCCAGTCTCCGGCGAGCAGCGAAAACCGTTCAACCTGGCCGAAGGACGGTTATTCCAAAAACCGATGGAAGCCGTTCTCGGCAGCGCCGTGGCACGCGTTGAAGGCTTAGAACTTGGCGACACCTTCATCGGGTCGCACGGCTTTATCGAGCTGCCGGACGGCGTCCGCGAAGACCATGGCGAGCATCCCTACACGGTGGTGGGCATCCTCGAGCCGTCGGGCAGCCCCAACGACCGGGCCGTTTTCGCCGATCTCGCGTCGGTGTGGGACGTCCACGGCCAAAAACACGACGCGGCCGAACAGAAGCCCGCCCAAGGCGAGGACCTCGAGGTCACGGCCGTCCTGGTCTCGCTCGAAAGCCCGACGCTACGGTTCCAGTTTGTCGAGTTCGTCAACGATACCTACAACGCGATGGCCACGATCCCGATCAACCAGATCCAGAACCTCTACGCCAGCCTGCTTGGAACCGCCAAGAGCGTGCTGCTCTCGGTGGGCTACCTGGTCGTGGTCATTTCGGCCATATCCATATTAATTGGCCTTTACCTGTCGATCCTCCAACGTCGTCGCGATCTCGCCATCATGCGTGCGCTTGGCGCATCCGCTTACGAGATCGTGGGTTCGGTGTTGATCGAGGCGTTCCTGGTAACGGTGCTGGGTGTGATTGCGGGGTGGTTTGTCGGCAACGTGGCGACGTGGTGCGTCGGCCTCTACCTGACGCGCCAGTACGGCCTGACCATCGACATTTTCACGATGTTGACCAACGAACAACTCGTGGCGTTTTCCGTAGTGGCGCTGGTCGGCATCGCGGCGGGGATCGCCCCCGCCTGGCAAGCCTACAGAACCGACGTGGCGCGCGATCTTGCGGAATTGTAGCAAACGCGGAACGCGGAACTAGGAAATATGGGACGTTCTGTCTGTCTGGACGGCGTCCTCTGTTGCACCCGGACCTTGCAGAATTGCGGGTCAATTGGGTATCGTAATATTTGGAGTTGTTTGGGAGTAGTGTTGTGCGAAAACGCGCAGTTCGTGAAATAGGAACCATATTCGGAATAGTCGTTATCCTCGGGGCCGTCGTTTTCTTTAACGGCTACATGCGCCGCGGCTCCCTCTCCGACTATTTTGAGAAAGTGCGAAGAACCGCCGAAGCCGCCCAGGCCGGCCAGGGGGTGCCGCTCCTCCAGTGGGACCTGCTGCGAAAAACCAGCGGCAGCCTGAGGTCCGGCCCGAAATTCGACCAGAACCTGCTGGATATCCGGGACGCCGAGGTCAACCTCATCGGGTTTATGGTGCCGTTGCAGGAGTTCCGGGCCGTGAAAGAATTCCTGCTGCTCCCCCTGCCGGTACAATGCTATTTCTGCGAAGCCCCGCCCATGCGCGACGTCATGCTCGTCCAAATGGCCGAAGGCGAATCCACCGATATCGTGAACGAGCCCGTCATCGTCAGCGGTCTGCTCACCCTCAACGAAGGACAGGGCACGAAATTCTTCTACGTCCTCAAAGAAGCCGCCCGCGAGGCCGCGGAAAAAGGCGGAAAACTCACCCGAAAGAACATCCGGCCCGAAGCCATTCAGCACATGAAGGACCAGAACGAGGCCCCGCCGCAACTCCTGCCCGGGTACGAACTGCCGCCGGCGCCCGCTCAACCGTAACCGCCATGGATGCCATGGACTCAACAGGACGGCGGGCTGCGTCTACAACGACAAGAAGTTCTTGAGTATTCTTGGCCAGGCGCGGAAGTTGTAGATGGTATTGACGGCGATTGCGCACTCGAACGTGCAGTGACATTTCAAATCGACGATACGACGGTTGATTTCGCGCGCTCTGGGTGTAGCCAACGCTCTCCTGACATCATACCCAAACTCGCGGATGTTCCCGAAACCGCCCGAGGGGATGTCGATGAGGCCGTCTTTGATCATATCTTCGAGGACTTCGCACGGCTGGAGGCTCCCTTCATCGTCCATGACAATCATGCGTCGCCCGGCGTGGCACGGCATGATGTATTCGCGGTGGACCGCCGCGCGCATGACGTATTGGGACACGGTTCGATTGACGGCGGAAAAGGCGCGGTCGGAGAAGGACCGTGCGGCGGTTTTGTTTGCCTTGCGGCGGCGCAGGCATTCGGCCTGGAACTTGACGAACTCGGCGGCCTCGACGTTTTTGGCCTCCTTTTCAGAAGTCTGTCCGCGGACATAGAGGGCGCCGAAATCGACAAACTTGTAGTGGGCATAGGCATAATCGAGGAGTTCATAGCTGTGGGCGGCGTTGAACTTTGAAAAGACGGTGGCCATGCCGACACTGAGGTTGGGGTACACGGCGCAGAGCGCCTCGAGGCGCGCGTTGAGATCAGCGACACATTCGAACAGGCCGGGCCGCTGGCGGATCTCGTCGTGGAGAGACCCGACGGCGTCGACGGACTGCGTGATGCGAATCCATGCATCGGGGCAGTAGTCGAGGCACTTGCGGACGGCGGCCTCGTAACGTTGGGGCTGGGCCGAGCTGGTGGGTACGGTGAAGAATCGTGTTCCGGAGTTGAGGTAGAACTCGCGCATGATTTCGGGGAAGTCGGCACGCATGAGGGGCTCGCCACCGGAGAAATTGATTTGGTGCAGGCCGGGGAAGTTTTTGGAGAACCGGCTGATCTCGTCGAGGGAGAGGATATTTCGGTGTGCGGCATTGTCGATGGCTTGGCGGTTGAAACACATTTTGCAGCGGCATGGACAGAACGGGGTGACGAAAAAGATGAGGTAGCCGGGGGTGGCGCGGTTGAGGTAGCCGGCGAAGGCTCGAGCGCATCTATTGGCCACGAGCCGGTTCTCCCATCGCGGGTTTCAGCAATCCGTAGAGGGCCGCAAACCCGAGGACGATGGTGTGCAGCCAGCAATAGAGGACAAAGAACAAGGCGTGCAGGGGGCGCTCCTGGCGGAAGGCTGCGCGGATAAAGGGGATGTTGAAGATCATGTAGGCGAGGAGGGCGAGGGCCAGTGGCGGGCGAGCATAGGGCCAGACGACTGCCGCGGGCAGCAGGAGGAACGCGCCAAAACCGGTGAGATGGGCGAGGGCCTGGCGGGGGCTGCTTTCGCCGGTGGAATCGAACTTGGTTCGGCTCTTGAACATGCGCATCCAGAGTGCGGCACGGCGCGCGAACGCTTTGAGTTCGGCGCGGGCGGTCGCGGGATAGTTGTGCAGGATGCGGATGCCGGGGGCGAAGGCGATGAGGTATCCGGCATCGCTGAGGCGATGGCCGAGATCGACGTCTTCAAGGTCGGCGCCAAGGAAACCGGTATTGAATCCGCCGATTTGATCGAAGGCGGCTCTGCGCACGACGCCGGGCCTGGGCGCCCAGGCATTGATTTGCTGGTAACCCTGCTCATTGAGGCGGATGCCCTCATCGATGACGCAGCGTTCCCAAAGGGCCTTGTAGCGCGGGACAAAGCCGCTGTTCGCGGGCCGGCCGGCGTAGGAGCCCACGAGGGCATCGGCGCCGGAGAGATCGAGCATGCGGTCGATGGCGGCGAGGGTGTCGGGGGCGAACACGGTGTCGGCATCTGCGAAGACGAGCCACTCGCTTTGGGTAAGGGCGGCGCCGCGGTTTCGGGCGTTTGCGGGCCCTTGCCTTTTTTCGATGCGCACGTAATCGGTCTTGTATCGTGCGGCGACGGCCGGGGTGTCATCGACGGAGGCATCGTCGACGACAATTGTATGGAAATCGGCGTATTCCTGTCGTTGGAGCGAGGCGAGGAGGGCTTCCAGCGTGGCAGCGGAATTATAGGTTGGGATAACGATGGCATAGCGGGGCATACAGACCTCTCGTGACTCTCCCGTGTATGTTAAGGTTGCCATAAGTGGGACTGGTTGGGCAAATGTGGCACCGAGGGACCTCTGGGCGGTAGGCTCACTCGCAACAGAGTCGAACAGGAAACCTTCGGCCACGCCGCCCAGATAAAGGGCGGCGAACAATCGGAACCCGCGTTTTTCCCCCGGTCGAACCGCCGGCCCTGCACAGCCGTAATCGGGGGGAGGACACCATGGACTTGACTGGAAGACAGGCGGGGACGATAAAGGGAGAGTCGAGGTCAGACCTTCCTGAACACAAAGATGTGCACGATCACCAGGGGCCACCGCCGTCCCATCACCTTCCACCCAGCCCGGTTTATCCGTTCAAGGGTCCGCTGCACCGCCCCCACCAATCCCGACTCATGGCACTGCGGGGCCGGGTGCACATCCGTCAACTCAAAACCGTGCCGCCGCGCAAGCCATTCAGCACATAAAAGACCAGAACGAGGCCCCGCCCCAACTCCTGCCCGGCTATGAGCTGCCGAACGCACCGGCTCGGCAGTAATCGTATTTTGCTGGTTTTTAGCCTTGGCGGTTCGAACTGGAACCATCGGCCATTTTACGGAAGATTAAAATGTGTCCGATCACTAATGGCCATTTGGTTGAGGCAATTCTCCAGCCAACGCGGTTGACTGCCTCCAGAACGCGCTGCAACAGGCCGTTGAGCCCTTTTTCGCGCTGTTGAGGCGCCGGCTGGACATCAATCAATTCAAATCGGTGCCGGGCCAGCAGAATTCGCATGCCCCGGATCGAGAACAGGACCGTATGCCAGGGTGGGGTTAGGATCACGTGAAGCTGCGGGAGGGGCAGAGACCGAATGCCGAGGCGAAACAGGGTACCAAAAAGCGCGGGAAAATGGGCGGTTGGCTGGGCCGTAATGAAGATGCCGCGCTCCGGGAGAAGCGCCGCCAGGCTGTGGAGCCACTGGTCGTGGTCGACAAGATGCTCAAACACGTTCGTCATGACGATGGCGGCTCGATCATTGCCGGCCAGTTCATGGAGCCCTCCGGGTTTGACCGGCAACCCGCGGCGAACGCAGTAGTCGAGCATTTCTTCGCTCAGCTCGACTCCTTCATAGTCGTAGCCGGCCTGCATGAGCATTCCGGCAAGCACCCCCCATCCGGCCCCAATCTCGCTGACGCGCCCGGCAGACACATTCCGGCGAACAATACTGAGTATGGCCTCAAAATAGTGGCGCGATGAATGTTGGTAAAAGTCGGCGTCGGGCTCGATATGCTTTGAACGCGCATATTCGGCGGCATAGGCGTGTTCGAGGTCTTCCTTTCCAGGGAGGGGGGCCAGTTGGATTGTACGGCAAGCCCGGCAACGATGGTAGTGGTATCCCCTGCGGCTGCCGAAAAAGGTCAAATCGCCGTTACAGGCCACACATCCTGCCGCGGGCGAACCCGTGGTGACCGCAGCTATCCGAGGGGTGGCAACCGTATTGCGGGGCATGCGGCAAGAACCTTTCCGGTGTCGTATTTCAAGAAGAGGTTGCCACAACTCGGCGCCGTCAGACAAGTCGGGGGCGCCGCAACAGATTGTATGATTGCACAGTTATAGTCTAAACTCAGGATAGTGGTCCTGTTTCCCGTTGGAGTCTTTTTGCCCAAGGATGAACTCAATGAGTAATGCGAGGCCAGGGATTTCCCTCATTATGCCCGTGTACAATGAGGCCCCGAATATTGAGGAGTTGATGACGCGTTGCGTAGCAATGCTCGAGTCGACCAGCGACACCTTCGAGATCATTGCGGTGGACGACGGGAGTACGGATGAGAGCGCGCAATTGCTTCACAAGCACCACGAACTGGACCCCCGCCTGCGGATAGTGCGCCTCGTGCGCAACTTCGGGCAGACCCCGGCGCTCTACGCGGGGATGTCGCACGCGCGGGGGGACGTGGTCGTCATAATCGATGCGGACTTGCAGAACCCGCCCGAGGAAATCCCAAAGCTGCTGCGCAAGCTGGAGGAGGGGTATGACGTCGTTCAGGGGTGGCGGGAAAAGCGGCGTGATTCGTTGTTTCGCAAGATCCCGTCGAAGTTGCTCAATGCTTTCATCAGCCGGGCCATCGAGGCGCGGGTGCGCGATTTGGGATGCGGGATGAAGGTGTTCCGCCGGGACACGGTTGAGCGGATGAACTTGTTCAAGCACCGCGCGCGGTACCTGCCGGCGGACATCTTCTGGCTGGGCGTCAAGATAGCGGAGGTGAAGATAGCCCACGACGAGCGCCGCCGTGGCAAGTCGAAGTACAACGTGTTGTCGCTGTTCCGCCTGATGTTTGAACTCGTAATAGGATTGACATCGGCTCCGGTGAAGGCTGTGAGTTTCACGGGGTGGCTGTTCACCTTGATTGGAATTGCCATTGGGGCGTTTGCGGCGGTGAACCATTGGGTGGGACATCCGTTGGGGCCCGCGGTGCTGATTGTGGCACTGGTGCTGTTTGTTGGCGGCGTGCAGTTGGTGGGTACGGGAATCGTTTGCGAGTATATCAGCCGGATTTATGCGGAAGTTCAGGGACGGCCGTATTATCTTGTGAAGGAAGTGATCGAGTGAATTCCCGGGCCAATACAGATTGGGGGGCCGGTGCCACAGCCTGATATAACCGTACTGGTGCTGGCCGTGGGGGGCAACGTCAGCGAAGGGATCCTCAAAGCGCTTGGGCGTTCTTCGCTTCGGTGCCGCGTGGTCGGGGCCGACATTGCGCCGGCAAAGATGGGTCTTTACACGGTCGACCGGGCGCTCATCTCGCCGTGGGCGCGCGAGCCCGGGTTCCTGGACTGGCTGCTTCGTGTGTGCCGCGACAACAAGGTGGATGCGGTCTTTACGGGGGCGGAGCCCATTCTGCCGGTGCTGGCGAAGCACTCGGACGCCATTTGGGCCGAGACGGGGGCCAAGTGCATCGTGAGCGATTTGGAGACTCTTGACACCGGCGACGACAAGCTGTTGACGAGCCAGTGGCTGGAACGGCAGGGTTTCAGCGGTCCGGCGTATTGCCGGTCCGAAGATCGGGAAGGCCTGTCGCAGCTCGCGGCGCGCTATGGATATCCGCTCGTGGCCAAGACCCGGCGAGGAGGCGGAAGCCGCGGTCATGTGCACATCGAAAACGAAAACGACCTGGAGTACGCGGGCCGAAAGCCGCTTTATATTGTTCAGCAGCACGTGGGAGACCCCTGCGAGGAGTATACGGCAGGCTGCTTTTCGGACAAGGAAGGCCGGGTCCGCGGCGTTATTGTGATGCGGCGCGAACTCCACGAAGGCACCACCGTTCAGTCGGAGTTGGGCGAGTTTCCCGAGGTGCGTGCGGCGGCGCGGGCGATAAGCGAGGCGCTGCGGCCGTTGGGCCCGTGCAACATTCAGTTTCGGATGCACGAGGGACGCGCATGCTGCATCGAGATTAACGTCCGCTTTTCAGGGACGACACCCATCCGGGCGTGGTTCGGGTTCAATGAGGTTGATGCGGCCCTGCGCCATTACGTTCTGGGAGAGCCGTGCCCGGAACTGCCGTTGGTGACTCAGGGGGTGATGGTGCGGTATTGGAACGAGATGTACTTGGCACCCGAAGCGATTACCGAGGGTGCCCGTAATGGCGTGATAGAAAACCCAAGGCGGTACAACCTTGGTGTGGAAAACTACGGCATGCCGGGAAGTCCAGCATGAAGATACTGGTGACAGGAACAACCGGGCTGGTGGGCGAGGCGGTTGCTCAACGGCTCGCGGAGTTGGGACACCGGGTAGTCGGGGTGAGCCGGAACATCAACCCGCGCCTACCGGGAAGTGTGGAGCAAGTTCAAGCGGATCTCGCGCAGGCGTCATTTCTTGACGCCTTCGCGGGGAGCCACGTGTGCGAAGCGATCGTGCATTGCGCGGCGGAACGCAATCCGACGCCGGGGGCGGCTGAGGTGGTGTTAGTGAACTGCCTGGGGACGCAGCAGGTGGCGGCGCTTGCGAGGCAGTGGAAGGTGCGAAGCCTGGTTTTCATGTCAGGCGTGGCCGTGATTGGAAGACCCGTCGAGACGCCTGTTGTGGAAGAGCATCCGGTGCGGCCTTTGAACGAGTATATCGCAGCGAAGCTGTTCGGCGAGTATGTGACGGAGATGGCCGGTCGGGAAGCAGGCATATGCGCGTCGACCCTTCGGCTGACGGCGCCGGTGGGGCCGAACATGCCGCGCAACCGCCTGTTGCCGGCGATTGTGGCGAAGGCGCTACTGGGGCGCGGTATCGAGATCAACGGTGACGGGAGCCGTCGGCAGAACTACGTGGCCGTGGGAGATGTGGCGCGCGCGATGGAGCAGGTCCTGGAGGGAGGCGTCTCGGGACTGTTCAATATTGGCGGGTCCGCCTGCATTTCGAATCTGGAGTTGGCGCGGCTGTGCGTTCGTATCCTGAATTCGACGAGTGAAGTCAGCTTGGGCGGCCGGCCCGACCCTGAAGACGGCGTGGCCTGGGACATCTCGAACGCCAAGGCGCACAACGCGTTCGGGTATCAGCCGCGGATTGGAATCGAAGAGACCATACACGCCTTGGCAGCGGGGATGCGCAAGTAACGTTTACACGTATTCGGGCAAGTAGTCTTTGTGCGCCTCGATTAGGTCGTCGCAGAGCGCCACGATCTCGTCGATGGTCAGTTCGGCGGCGGTGTGTGGGTCGAGCAGGGCCGCGTGGTAGATGTGTTCGCGCTTGCGCGTCAGGGCCGCCTCGATTGTCAATTCGTGGACGTTCACGTTGGTCCGGGTCAGGGCGGCGCATTGCGGCGGCAGGTCCCCCACGAACGTCGGCGTCACCCCCAACCGATCCGCCACGCACATCACCTCGACGCACGCACCCTCGGGCAGATTCGTTATCAACCCCCTGTTAAGGACATTCCCGCCGAACGTGAACGCCGCACCCGTCTCGATGGCCTCGAGGATATAGGACGCGTACTCGTCGCCGCGCTCGTGCTCGAGCGGGTTGTCGGCGAGCAGGAATTCGCGCAAGCCGTCCCACCCCTTGATCTGGCTGATGCACCGCCGCGGATACTCGTCCAACGGGATATGAAACTGGTCAATGAGTTCTGGGGCCCGCGCCTTGATGAACCACGGGACATACTCGCTGGTGTGCTCACTCGACTCCGTCACGTAGTAGCCAAACCGTTTCATCACCTCGAACCGGACGGAATCCTTGTGCCGGTGCGCTTCAAGTTGCGCCCGGCGCCGGATCTCCGGGTAAAGGTCCTCGCCATCCCGGGAAATCTCGAGCAGCCACCCTTGATGGTTCACCCCGGCAATCTTCCACTCGAGGTTGTCGTCCGGCAGCCCCAGTTCCCAGCACAGGTATTTGGCGCACGACTGCACGCTGTGGCAAAGGCCCACGGTCTTGACGCCGGTCGCCTTCAAAATCGCCCCGGTCAGCATCGCCATCGGGTTTGCGTAGTTCAGCAGCCACGCGTCCGGCGCGACTCGCTCGATTAAGCGGCAATACTCGAGCATGACCGGAATCGTGCGCAACGCCCGGAAAATGCCGCCGATGCCCAGCGTATCGCCGATCGTCTGGCGCAGGCCGTATTTCTTGGGTGTCTCGAAATCGATGACGGTCGCCGGCTCATACCCGCCGACCTGGATCGCGTTCACGACGTAGTCCGCGCCGCGCAGCGCATTTTGAGCGTCGCCGGCCAAATGCGCGCTGATCCGCGCCGACGCGCCAAGCGTCCGGTTGATATTTTGCAGCATGACGTCGGACACCCGCAGCCGGTCCCCGTCGATATCCACGAGCGCGATCTGCGCGTCACGCAGCGCAGGAACGTTCAGACAGTCGCCAAGCACGTTCTTGGCAAATACCGTGCTCCCCGCTCCCAGAAATGCTATTTTCGGCATTATTCTTTTCCCTCAAAGACTAGAAGCTATCCCAAAACCGAATAAAAGCGCTCCTCCCATACCGATGTCGGGAAGAATACCCGGGGGATTCCCACGTCGCGCTGGACTCGGGCTCTTGCATTAAGAGTAGAAGCCATGTGCCAGCGCTCCTCGGAATGACACCTTCGGGCGCCTTTTGGTTG
>DATKVG010000176.1:0-26244 GCA_035530195.1 Bathyarchaeia archaeon
GTGCCCAAGGTCCAAGAGGCTTATGATAGTGGTCCAAACCATATTACGCGGCGCCGTAATGGCCATTTGTTCTATAACTACTTACATTACAATGGGTTAAGGTGTTATCAGGAAAAGGCGGCCTTCTGCGGCGTCAAAGGACAGTTGCAGACCCTCCATGTCGGGGCTGTCGTCCAGTATGGACACCCCGATCCCTGTTTTTTTACTCACTTCCATGACGCGGCCCAAGTCGGCCCTGAACTCGACGGTTGGCCAAGCGCTATATTCAGTGCGGTAGTTGTTGAGCAAGACGGCAGCTCTTCCATCTGTAAGTTCAAACGTGCCAATGAGATAATCATTTGGCGGGTCTTCCGGAGCGCGCGAAATGGTCTCGATGGGCGTCCCCGCCAGGACCTGGGCCGGGTCGTCTTCAGGTCGGAGGCGGCGTATGCCGGTACTGGTGGCCTTCATAAGAAACGGGCCGAGGTTTTTGAGTTCGGCATTGATGCGTTTGGCCTGGTCATAGTGGCGGGTGGGCCGCCCGTCACGGCCGATTATGGCGCCGCCTTTCGGGAATTCATCGCCCAGCGGCGTGTAGTAGCAAAAATAAAGAACGCCCTTGGCGCCGTACGCGAGAGAGGTATAGACCTGCCAGCGTAACTGGGCTTCGGTGGGGTCGGTGTGCGGGCCGAAAGGCATGGTGTTGAAGAAGTTCCAGAAAGGCACTCCGTTTGCCAGCGAAAACCGGCGCATAACGTCGAGGTTGTCGCAATAGGCCTGCCTGCCGTCCTGGCCGGGTTTGAACAAGGGGTAGTGGTCCATGCACAGGACATCCGGGCGGACTTCCTCCATAAAGCACGCCACGTGCTCCTCGTACGAGCCGGTTCCCAGCCGCTTCAAATCGCAGTAGTTCGGAAACAGGTTTATCAAGGCCAGTTTGCCCGGGCGCGCCCGCCGGAACGCGTCTACCTCGAGGCGCAACGCCGGAAAATCCGAGGCGCCGGGCTCGTCGCGCAACACGTATCCCCAACATTCCGGCCCGGCTGGCAGCGCGTCCACCGCGTACGGCGTTGGAAGCACCAGCGCCTTGAGGTCGTACTTGCGGCACAGGTCGAGTTGACGCTCGATCTGTTCCGGCGTCGTCGTGGAGAATCCGCCCAGGACAAGCGTGAAGTTCGCATCCGCAATCTCCTGGTAGCGCCCGGGCATCTTTTCGTCCGCCGGCGGGTCGACCCAGAAGCCGATCACAAAGCGGTCCTGGACAAACCGGTCGCCTTGGGCGCCTGAATCGCACTGCGGAAAAACCGCAAACGCAACCGCCGTAACCCATGCTGAAAAACGGAACCGTCTCATCGTCATTCCCTCTTGGCGTTGAACGGCAGTATACATTGCCCGGGAGCGCCGCCGGCAGTAGGCCCCCCCCATTGAAAAAAGGTGGTATTTGCATCAACCCTGTCTTATAATCGCCTGAATTGTTTTGGTCTCGGGAGTGACACATGATCCTGCGGGCTTCAGTCACGTCGGACTCAAAGAAAGGTACATAGACAATGAGCAAGAAAAACATTTCAAGGCGCACGTTCATTTTCGGTTCCGCCATCATGGCGGCCGGGTGCGCGACGGCAGGGAAGCGGCCTTACAACGCGCCGCGCAGAGTTTCGGCGAATGACAAGCTCAATATCGCCGGTTGCGGGGCCGGGGGTAAGGGCTCAAGCGACATTGAAGGCGCGTCCGAGGGCAACAACATTGTGGCCTTGTGCGACGTGGACTGGCGGACTGGCGCGGGATCGTTCAAGAAATTCCCGAACGCCACCAAGTACAAAGATTTCCGCGTTATGCTCGAGAAGGAATACAACAATATCGATGCGGTCACGGTATCGACGCCCGATCATATGCACGCGCCGATCGCGATGGCCGCGATGCAGATGGGCAAGCACGTTTACGTGCAGAAACCGCTGACGCACGATATCTACGAAGCCCGCCGGCTCAAGGAGATGGCCCGGAAATACGGCGTGGCCTCGCAGATGGGTAACCAGGGCCATTCGGGCGACGGGGTGCGGCGCATGACGGAATGGATCCGCGGCGGCGCGATCGGGGCGGTCCGCGAGGCACATATCTGGACCGACCGGCCGATTTGGCCGCAGGCCATTCCGCGCCCGGCGGGAAAACAGCAGTGCCCCGACACAATGGACTGGGACCTGTGGCTCGGCACCGCCCCAAAACGGCCGTACAACCGCTGCTATGCGCCGTTCAAATGGCGCGGCTGGTGGGATTTCGGGTGCGGCGCACTGGGCGACATGGCCTGTCACATCATGGACCCGGCGTACACCGCCCTCAAGCTCGAGTACCCGGTGTCGATCGAGGCGGTCGAGCAAGGCAACAACGAGGAAACCTTCCCGACGTGGTCGATCATTACGTATCAGTTCCTGGCGCGAGGCGACATGCCGCCCGTCAAGCTGGTGTGGTACGACGGCGGGAAACAGCCGACCCGGCCCGAGGGCTTGGCCCCGGATGAAAAACTGGGGGACGGCGACAACGGCACGTTGTTCATCGGCGACAAGGGCATGATGGCGTGCGGCACCTACGGCGGCGGCCCCTGCCTGATCCCAAGCTCGAAGATGGCGGATTTCAAAAAGCCGGAAAAGACCATCCCGAGCTCGACGGGCCATTACCAGGAGTGGATCGACGCGTGCAAAGGCATTAAGCCCGCCCCGGGCAACTGGTGCGGCAACTTCGACTATGCCGGGCCGTTCACCGAAATGGTGCTGCTTGGCAACCTCGCCGTCAAAGCAGCCGGCCAGAAAATCGAGTACGATGCCGTCAACATGAAAGTCACCAACTTCCCCAAGGCCAACGACTGGCTCCAGCGCGAGTATCGCAGAGGGTATCGCGACCTCGCATAACACTCCACAAAACGCAGAAAGAGGGGCGCGGCGCCGGTCGCGCCCCTCTTGTGTTTAGTCCAGTTCTCTGCGCATCGTGTCAATCAAATTCCCGCATCTTCTGGGAGAGGGGGAATCGGTCGGATCGGTCGGATGAAGGGACATAAAGGGGTCTGGAGCACGCCTCACGGCAGCCTCGGGTACTTCGTGAAATCGGGCGGGCGCTTTTCAAGAAATGCGTTGCGGCCTTCCTGCCCTTCTTCAGTCATGTAGAAAAGCATCGTAGCATCGCCCCCAAGCTCCTGGAGTCCCGCCTGACCGTCGCAGTCCGCGTTCATGGCCGCTTTGAGGCATCGGATGGCGGTGGGCGAGTTCTGCAGGATTTCCCGGCACCACTGGACCGTCTCCTCTTCCAGCCGTTCGTACGGCACCACGCAGTTCACCAGCCCCATCTCGAGCGCCTGCCGGGCGTTGTACTGGCGGCACAGGAACCAGATCTCCCGCGCCTTTTTCTGGCCCACGATCCGCGCCAGGTAAGCCGACCCGTAGCCCGCGTCAAACGAACCGACGCGGGGGCCCGTCTGACCGAATATGGCATTATCCGCCGCTATCGTGAGGTCGGCCATCAGATGCAGAATGTGCCCGCCACCGATGGCGTAGCCGGCCACCATGGCGATAATAGGCTTGGGGCAGGTCCGCATCTGGCGCTGAAAATCGAGCACGTTCAGCCGCGGCGTGCCGGTGTCGTCGACATACCCCGCCTCGCCCCGCACGCGCTGGTCGCCACCCGAGCAAAACGCCTCTTTTCCCTCGCCGGTCAGAATGATCACGCCGACCTGCGGATCGAACCGCGCATCCCGCAGGGCGTGGGCCATCTCGTCGACGGTCTGGGGTGTGAACGCATTTCGCACATCAGGCCGGTTGATGGTGATCTTGGCGATCCCCTCGGCTTTCTGGTACTTGATTTCCCGGTAAGTTCCCGCGTCAGCCCATTGGATAGAAGCCATGTTTGAATTCCTCCCGGCGGTGATAAGAGTTCCGCAATTACAGCATTTTAGCAGGAACTCTTCGGCTGCCATAGGGGAAGTCTGCTGGCGAGCCTATTGACAAAATGGGCCAAGTGTGGTCTTCTGAAGTAAACTCGCAATGTAATTTTGTAGAGGGGGCCGCTCGTTGAGGGCCGTCTACATGACAGGGAGGGAGCCATGAAATACTCTGTTTACGCGTGCATGGTTGTCGTACTGTTTTCGTTGGGCGCTGTGGCCGGCACCGCCAACATGGATTTCGACTCCGGCGTAGGCCTGCTCACGTCACAATCCGGCGCCGGGGCGCTGATCGCTCCTGAAGGCCGCGCCGTGTTTACCGGGCCGAATCTGTCCCTACTTGCCCAGGGCGGGACGCAGATCTCGAGCGGCGGCACGGTGTCGGCGACGATGACCTTGCAGCCGTCAGTGGACGCGGTGAACCTGGTGGGGCTTGTGATGGTTTCGCCGGAGGGCGACTCGGTCGAAGCGGTGTGCGACAGTTCCGGCCTCGTGACGCTGACGGACTACATCGGCATCTGGCGGAGTTGGTCGTTTTCGTACCCGGCCGCAACCGACAATTATTTTACGCTCACCTACAACGCCTCGATCGGCCGGGCTACTCTGTTCCTCAACGGCACGGAGCGGGCGTTTCTTGAAGGTGCGCTTATGTACGCGAGCAGCGTGCGGGTGGGTGTCGAGTCAGGGGGCACAGGCGGTTTTGCCAGTTTCAGCGCAACCGGCTCGGGTATTCCCGATTACCCGCCTGATACCGACGGCGACGGCGTGAACGATGACGAGGAACTCACCGCCGGCACCGACCCCGAAGACCCCGGCAGCCGGCCGGTCTCCGGCAGCGAAGGCGCAACCGTGACAGGCCTCAACGACGCGTCCGTCACGTTCCCACCCGGCAGTTTCTCCGGCACCATTAACGCCGGCGTCGCAACCCCCGAATCCATCCCCCCAGGCGCCGTGCCGGGCGGGAAGGTGTTGAGCGGGGCAGGATTGGAATTGACTCCCAACAGCACGTCGTTTACCAGCCCGGTAAGCGTTACGATGCCTTACACGTCGGGCCAAATCACGAACCTGGATGCCTCAACTCTGACGCCGTATTCTTACGATGCGGGCTCGTATTCGGACGCCGGCATTGCCGACGTCTCGGTGAACACGACCGCAAGAACCGTCTCGTTCACCACGACCCATTTCACGGTGTTTGCCCTGGCAGGCGACCTTATGGATTCGGACAGCGACGGAACGCCCGACATCTACGACGCGTTCCCCTATAATCCCAACGGTCAGACGGACACGGATTCGGACGGGATCGGCGATGAGTGGGAGACGGACTGGTTCGAGGGCAACCTTGACACCGCCGACGAAACCACCGACTACGACAGCGACGGCGTGAGCGACCTGCAGGAGTTCGAAGCCTGGTACTTCGACTTCGACCCGAAGGACGGTTTGAGCGCGTTGCCCGCAGCGGGCATCGCGGGGCTGGCCGTGGCCGCGGCACTCATTGTGGCCATCGCACGCCGCCGCCTGCGCAGAGTATAAGGCATTGTGGAGTGCGGCAGCTTGCTGCCGCTTTTTTCGCATTGTGGTGCGGGCGTCTCGCCTGCACGTGTAAGTGATCCGTGGCAAGCCTCGGCCAACGGTTTAGCAGGAAGATCTGCAAAATAAGGGGAGAGGCACACGTGCAGGCGAGACGCCCGCACCACAAAGTGCTTCGCATGTGACAGAAGCCGCTTACTTGCCGATGAGTTGGTAGAGGTCGGGGCGGCGGTCGTCGAGATGCTTGTCGGTAGTGGCCTTGTCGAGGGCGAGGTCGACTACGAGGATGCCGGGCGAGTCGGAAAGTCTTTTTGCCGCGATGCGGCCGCGGGGGTCGGTAACCAGGCTGAGCCTGGGGTGAGTGAACGCAATAAAGCATTCGTTCTCGTACGAGCGGGTGCGCATCATGGCTTCGTTGAGGTCGCTGTAGAACCCGTAGGTCGGGTTGAGGATGAGGCGCGCGCCCTGGAGGCGAAGGACCCTGGCGGTTTCGGGCCATCGCCGGTCCGCGCAGATCATGATGCCCAGCGGCCCCCACGGCGAGGGAAAGACGGGCAGCGAATTGCCCGGGCTGAACTGGAGGTCGTGCGCCTGGAGGTGCGTTTTGTGGTACACGCCCAACAGGTTGCCGCCGGAGTCCCACAACCCGGCGGCATTGTAGATGTTTTCCTCCTCGAGCGACGTGAAGCCGAAACATATCCAGATGCGTTTTTGTCGGGCTTCATCGGCAACGCGACGCAGATATGGGCTTGATTCGAGCGGCTGGGCGACTTGGCGCAACCGATCCGGCGTCGACTTTTTGTCGGGGGCCGCATACCCGTCGAGCCAGCATTCGGGCGTGATGAAAACATCGGCGCCCTTGTCGCTGGCGGCTTCGAGTTGTTCGAGAAAGACTGCAAAGTTCGCGTCGAGATTCCACTTTTCGGGTATGCCGTGCATCAGCGCCACGCGAACCAAATCGGGCGGGCTGGAACATTTTGTGCCCCCCGTGCTGGCACAACCGCCGCTGAATACCAGCGCCAAAATGCATAGCGCCGTCACGGACATAATCGGCGCGGCAGGCCGCTCTCGGTCAGTTTTGGGAAGGCGCATTTCCGGTTCTCGCTGTGGACAATTGTTTTAGGCGTTCGAGCGCGGTCTGGTCTTTGCCGCCCATTGCGCGGTATGCCAGGTAGGCCACCCGCGCGTCGTCCATTTCTTTTTGGTCGTATAAGAGGTTTGCCAGTTGAAGATTGAAATCCAGATCCTCGGGAATGTACTTGATGGCCTCGGTCAACACCTTTATGGCTTTCTCCGGTTCGTCCCAGCCCAGGTAGGTTTTCGTGCGTGCCATCGTAATTTCTTTAAGGTAATAGCGCGCGCTTTGGTCGTTCGGGTCGATATCGAGCGCCGCCTTGAAATCCGCTTCCGGCTCAGAACCAAATCCGCCGCCGTAGTAAAGGGCCAGCCCCTCCAGCGTATTCTTCCTCGCCGCGTACCGGCGGTCCAGCGCCCGGACAAACTCTGCGGCTTCGCTCGGGGGCAGGCTGTCCGGCCGCAGGATCGTTGAGGGGCTCTCGAGCAGCGGGATCAGCACCGCGAGCGACTGGTCGACTGTCCGCTCGTACACAAGCTTCGGCGCGACAAACTCCGCCCAAGGCCGGTCGTCGGTCATGACGAGCGCGCCTTTGGCGAATTCTTCGATGTTTTTCTTACCCATGAAGAATGAGGCGAACACCTCGGCGAGATCGATAAAGCCCACTTGCTCGAGCGCGGCCGAGATGCGGGGATCCGCCAGGCGCTCGTTGGCGCGGGCGAAATCGATCTGCAGCGGCTGGTTTGAACCCACCATGAACAGGTCGGCGTTGACGAACCAGGTGCAGTACTCCGGAAACACATCGATGAAGGTCGCCATCAGCGACCGGACGACCTCGGTGTTGAGGCTGTGTAGCGGGATCCACTGGGAGACCAGCCCCCCAGGTTTGAGATGTTCGAGGCAGAGTTCGTAATACTCGCGCGTGTAGAACGTGGACACGCCGGCCAGCGCCAGCGGCATCGGTTCAAACGTGATGACATCGTAGTGGTTGGCCGTGGTAAGCAGGAAATTGCGGCCGTCATCCACGATTTTATTGACGCGCGGGTTGGCAATCACGTTGAAATTATCCGAGGCGAACAGCAGGGCTGCGCCATACACGTCCCGCGCGATCTCGACCGCGTCGATCCGGTCGAATGGGTACAGGCCGAGCGTGCCCGCCGTAATCCCCGAGCCAAAACACATGAACAGCACTTCGCGGGGGTCGCGATCAAACAACAGCGGCAACACGCCCTGGAACCGGTTCATCTTAACGCCTTTTTCAATAGCGGCGGTAGCCTGCACGGCGTTGATCCACAAGATCCGGTCGCGCCCCGGGGCTTCTTTTGGCTCGGACACGGCGATGGTGCCTTCAACGCCCTCGCGGTAGTAAACCACCCGGTGATCCTTGGGGATGTAGGCGTCGTTGAGCGCGAAACTGACGTCGGCCGGCGCGCGCCACATGGCCACGGCCATAAGCGCCGCGGTCGTAACGCCTATGGCCAGTTTATCCCACCGGCCGCGCGTTGGGCAGACGCCGACAAGCACCAGCCCCGCCGCAATCAGGATGAACGCCAGCGTGATCATGCCTGCGTGCACGCCCATCAGCGGGATTATCAGGTAGCCGCCCGCAATCGCGCCTACGACCCCGCCGAACGTGTTCGCCGAATACAGCAGCCCCACGTCGCGGCCCAGCCGCGCCTGCCGGCCCGTCAGCGTCTTCACGACCACCGGGAACGTCATGCCCGAAAGGAACGTGGGCACGAAAATGGCCATGAACGACAGCAGGAACGTGGCCCGCGTCATTCCGGCCCAGTCGTAGCCGCTGTTCAATCGCATCTCTTCGAGACGGCGCGGCAACTCGGCGAACACGGGCAACATCAGGATGCACGAGAGGCCAAATAGGATTTCAATCAGGCCAAGGACGCTGACCGGGTGGCGCCGTTTGACGGCGACGGCGGCGCTGAATGCGCTGCCCAGCGCGATCCCGCACAGCAGCGTCGTCAGCATGGTGGTGAACGCGTAGGTGGTCCCGAGGAAGATGATGGCCAGCAGCCGCGTCCACAACACCTCGAGCGCCAGCGCGCAAAAACCGGAGAGGGCGAACACGCCTATCACCGCAAACGCTGCAAAATCCGGCACGTCCCCGGCGGGCTGGCCCGGTTCGACCGCGGGCGATTCTTCGGCAGCGGTCACGGCCGGTTTACGCGGCGACATCAGCATCGCCAGAAAGCCGATGGCCGTGTTGGCCGCCGCGCCGGCCAGCGTGGTGCGCGTGTAGCCGAGCGCAGGCAGGATGAAGAACCCAGTGAACGCGCAGCCCGCCACCGCGCCGAATGTGTTGACGCTGTATAGAATTCCGATAAGACGGCCGCGGCGGTTCTTGCCTCCGTCCGCGCCGCTGGTGACAAACTTCGCCAGCAACGGCAGTGTCGCACCCATGAGGATCACGGGCACGAGCAGAAACGCACCCGACAGAAGCCCGCGAAGCGCTATTCCCGCGCCCCTCGATGCCGCGACGCCGCGTAAAACCCCCACCACCGCCGCTTCGGCGCCGTCGATGGCAAAGATAAAAAGCAACGCCCAAACGCCGATCAGCACTTCAAACAAGCCATAGAAAAACAGCGGGCCGCGGCCCCTTGGTCTGTCGGCCAGCCGGCCGCCCAGAAGGCTGCCGACGCCAAGGCCGATAAAGAAAATGGAAAGGACGGTGCTGACGGCAAACGAGGTCGTGCCGAACAGCAATACGAGCTTGCGCGTCCACACCACCTGGTAAAGAAGTCCTGATGCACCCGACACAAAGAAAAACGCCAGAATGGCTGTCAAGACTGCAAACCGGTTTCCCGCCGCGCTCTTACTACGTTCCACGCATGAACTCCAAATTATTGATGGATATATTTGTTCATGGTACAGAAAAATGCCGTAGAAAAGCCATTTCACCTATGATTTATGCTGCGTTTCGGATCGGTCGGATCCGACGGATTGGGGCCATAAAGCGGGGCGGCTTGCCATGCTAGCCTCGCTGCAGCCTGCAGACGGTTTCGACGTGCGGCGTGTTGGGGAACATGTCGAGCACGGCGGTTTCGGTCAGGCGCCACCCGCGTGCCGTCAGCGTCTTGAGGTCGCGCGCGAGTGTGGCCGGGTCGCACGACACGTAGACGATCTTTCTTGCGGGGCCGGCGGACATCGGCTCGATAATTTCTTTTGCGCCCTGGCGGGGCGGATCGAGCAGGATGGCCTCCCATGGTTTCTCGAGTTCCAGAAGGAAATCCGACTCGTCGGCAACGCGGTATGCGCTGGGGCGGATCTGGTTTGCCGCCGTGATAGCGTCCCGGTTGTGATCCAGGCCCAGCACGTCCACGCGCCCGTCGAGCGTGAGCGAGAAATTGCCCGAACCGCAGTAAAGATCAAGCAGCGTGGCGGGTGTGGCCAGCATCTGGCGGACCTTCTCAACGAGCATGCGGTTCAATAACAGGCTCGCCTGTGAAAACGCACCGTTTACAACCGGGACGCCGTCAAAGACAAAACAGCCGGCCTCGCCCGGTCTTCCCGCCCACCCGACGACCGGGAAAAAGTCCTGGACCTTCTGCGCGGGCGGGCGCCGCGCCCACACCATCACGGCGTCGAGCGGGCGCGGATCTTCGGGATTCACGGTGACCTCGACGGGCCCGTCCGCGCGCAACTCCTGGAGCCGTTCAAGCGCCTGCGCCAAGGTCGGATGCAGGAGCGGGCACAGGTCGGTGGTTTTTATCTCGTTCGTGCCGAGCGCATAGAAACCCAGCCGGCCCGATTTGCCATGAAACTCGCCGCGGGTCCTGTATCCGAGCCGGAGCGATTCTTCTTCCAACCACTCCGGCTCGGTATCGATCCCGCCGATCCGGCTCAATGCGTCGCGCACGATGCGCAGTTTCCAGTGCGCTTGCGCCGGGTAGGCAAAATGAAGCCAACTACAGCCCCCGCACGCGCCGAAATGGTTGGTTTCAACGGGCATGCGGTCGGGCGAGGGTTCAACCACCTCGAGGATCTCGCCCCACAGCACGCCTTTGGTTTGTCGCGCCACGCGGATGCGCAGCGTATCGCCGGGCAGCGCATACGCCACGAAGCACACCTGCCCGTTAATGCGGCTCACGCCGTAGCCGCCGTGCGCCACGGCCGTAATCTTCACGACATGTTCATTCGGCTGGCGGCTCATTAGTAAGGCAACTCCTGGATGCGGGTTTCCCACGGGTCGGTTTCGGTATCGACAATCACATACGTGGCCATCCGCGCGCCGGCGGGCGCAACGCCGACCGCCCCCGGGTTAACAAACAGCGTGCCGTCGACAGTCCGGCTGAAAGGCTGGTGCGTGGCGCCGCTGATCACGATTTGCGCGTTAGTCAGTTCGCGCACGCGGCGGAATTTCCCCGGCGGGTCTTCCTCATCGAGCGTTTCAGACTGGCTGGTGGGCGTACCGTGGCACACGCAGAGGTCGATGCCCTCGACGTGCAGCATGCGGTGGCGTGGCAGGCTCCGCAGGAACTCGAGGTTATGACTGTGGAGGGTGGCGTGGGTTTGGCGCAGCGCCTCGAACCCATCCTCGCTCAACTTCCGCCGCAATGTTTCCTGTTTGCGCAGGAAATGCACCACCCGCCGGTCGAGATCTCCCTGGACAGTCGGGATGTTTCGGCTGCGCACTAGATCGACGACTTCATTCGCCCATGGGTGCCCCACGACCAAATCGCCCGTGTTGACGATCGTCTGTATTCCCGCGTCATCAATGGTCGCAAAAACCGCGTCCAAAGCCGGCAGGTTGCCATGAATGTCGCCGATTGCCGCCATGTACATGAAAGAAAACTCCGCGAAGAAGACGAGTGACAAGCGTATGGCCAAAAAGGGTGGCCGATCAAGAAAAATACAAAAACTTATACCTTAAAATGCCAGACACCTCAGGCTCCGGTCTGTAGACGAATACACGCATTCGAGCGTCCCGTCGCCGTTCAGATCTGCAAGGACCGGCGAGCCCGTGACCGAAGGGCCGCTTGAACTCCGCCACAGTTGACGCCCCAGTGCGTCAAGGCATACGAGCGCGACTTCGCCCGCGTCAAATTCGACTGGCGCGACAATCAGCGAGTCGGAGGCCGCAGGCGGCGCGGTTGCCGTGGGCGGCCCCGCAATTTTCCCCCGGTACAACCAGGCAAGCTCCAGCGCCGGCGTGTATGCGTGCAGCCCCTGGTCGCCGGCAATCAGGATGCCCGGCCCGCCGGGCTCGATGGCGTGCAGGCCGGCCAGCCCCGTCTCGGTTCGCCCGACCACTTCTCCGGTTGCCATATCCCACGCCGTGATGGCGCCGTTTTCCGTTGCGGTGACAATGGTGCGCGCATCGAGAACGAGTGGCGGGCAGACGCAGTTGCTTTCCAGAATGGCGCTCCACCCGACGCGGCCGGTTGGCCCGAGCATGGCCAGCAGGCCGATGGGCTGGGTCTGGAGTGCGAGAAGGTTCTTACCGCCGTCGGGGGCAACGGGTCCGAGCCACTGCATCTGCGGCAAGGGCTTGTAGCTCCATAGTTCATCTCCGCCGGCATCGAGGGCAACGATGCGACCGTCCGAAAAAGGCAGCAACAACTCCTGGCCAGCAAACTCATCTACGTCGGCGAAAACCGGTGAAAGAACCGATGGCTCGACCGGCCGCTCCCAAGACATCTCGCCAGCAGCGTTAAGCAGGCGCAGACGGCCAAGGCTGTCGACGACGGCAATGGCTGGCTCGCCCGAGGCGAGCACGCCTGCGACGGGTTTTGCCGTGAACGCGCCGGAGAACCGCCGTTTCCATACCAGCCCGCCGCGCGCGTTCAGGCACACGACTTCGCCCGCGTCCGTGCAGACAATGACTTCAGCCGGCGGTGTCCCATCGATGTCGGCGACGACAAGGTTGCCGGCGGCATCCATGTCGAGCGCATATTCCCAGGCAGTGTCCGGGCAGGTTTGCACCTCGAGCGACCGCGTTATGATGCCGCTGCCGACCGCCAGGCTGACGGTGGCAATCACGGGCTGGCCAAAGACAAACGTTCCCCGGAGATTCACAGTCGCCTCGACTACTTCTCCGGTCGCCAGTTGGAACGGTAAGCTGGCCGGGTTGACGCTGAACTCTGCGGGCGCCAGAAAGTCAATAGAGCCCCTGACCCCTACGGCGCTGGCGTTGTAAAACCGGCAGGCAATTCCTGCGGAGAGATTCATCGGCGTAGGCGGTTGTGCCACCTCCACGCGCAAGCCCGCATCGAGGAGCCACGGCCGTGCCGGCAAACCTTCCACCAGCAACGGCGCGCCAGATGCCGGCAAGGCGACACTGCCGGATTCGGCTTCAAGGTCGACCCGCTCGCCCGTCGTGAGATCTTGCAGGGCCAAGGGGATTTTCCCCGCCGGCAGCGTCATCTCACCCACCGTGCCGGCCCAGAGAACAAGTGCGGCGCCCGCGTCCGTGGCATAGATCTCGCCGGGAACGTCAAGGCCCTCGATCGGGCCGACGCGGCGCCAGTCATCGTAGGGCATGCGCAGCGTGTAGGCGTCAAGGTTGTCGACAACGGGCCTTGTTTGGTCCGGCACGGCGGCGCCGTTCTGCAGCAACTGCGCGTAAGTATCGACTTCCTGCTGAGAGAGCCGCCACCAGGAGGAGCCGTCGGATTGAATCCATATGTACTTATCTGACAACGCTTTTGCCGCGGCGACAAGGCTCCGGAAGGTCGCGGGATCGACAGCCACAACGGGCCTTTGCGCAGACGAATCAAAGGCCAGCGGCGCCAAACCCAGGGCCAGAGCCCCGCGCCGCTGCCACAGGGCACGCTGTTTCGGTTCGAGCCGGTGGTCGAGTATGGCGCGAGTTTCCCGGGCAACACGCTGGAAGTCGTTGGCGGAGCGGGCAGAAAACGTTTCCCGGGTGAGGAGGTGAATCCGAGAGGCATCGTCCATGGCGGAGCCTTCAACAAAGCCCCCAAACAGCGGTAGCCACAACGGGCCGGATACCGCCCAACCGTCGGTGATGAACAGGATCTCGGCGCCGGGCAGTTCGAGCAACACGGCACGTGCCAACGACCGGCCCAGCCGCCGCGCACGGCTCTCCAGATCGCCCGGGGTGTAGTCCTCGTACGCGTAGCCGTCCCAGCGGTAGTCGTAAAACCTGCTCGAGGATGCGCTGTCGAAGGCGACTCCGTTGAGGCCAATGGCGGCGCACAGGCGGGCCGTGAGCCGCATGGCATCAACGGCAGACGTTGCGGCGGCCGGCGACGAGAAGCCGGAATCGGCAGGGTCGAATTTCGCGTAAAGGAAGTTATTGGCGAGGCCGGACTGGGCGAGCCGCTCGTGCGCCAGGCGCACCTCGCAAATCAGCGGCGTGCCGGGGCGTTGGGCCGCCGCTGTATTGGTATGGTCCCCTGCGGCCACCGCGTTTTCTGCGAGGCCCGTTAAAAGGAACCCGTCAAACCCTTTGTCCCGCCAATAGGCTGTGTTGTTGGCAGCCCAAGTAGCATTTACTGGTGACAAGATAAGCGCCGCCGGCGCTTTTTCGTCTGTTTGAAAACCCCACGCGGCCATGCAGAACCAAAACCACACGACCACACCTCTGCCCACTGTGATGTACCTACTCCGCTTGCACATGCTTCATTCCGCGGCGCGGCACATGCTTGGTTTCAGGTGGCTTCCCACCGTTGGACTACTGCCCTTACTGCGGGGATCATTCCGCGCGGGTGACATTCACCGCCTGGAGGCCTTTCGGGCTCTCCAGAAGGTCATAGGTGACGCTGTCCCCCTCTTTCAACGTGCGGAAACCGCTCATCTGGATCGCCGTGTGATGAACGAATACGTCCGCGCTGTTATCCCGAGAGATGAACCCGTAGCCCTTTTGATCACTGAACCACTTGACCTTGCCCTGCAGCCTTGACTCCGTTACTTGACTCACTTCTACTCCCTCCTTAGTGGGACTTGGTCCTTCCCGCATGTTCAGATGCCCAAGCCGCTTCCCACGGCACCCTCAATCCCACTTTTCCATACATTTTACACCTTATAGGATATACGGTAACCCCTGTTCTGTCAAGATCGTTACATCATTTTTCCTGTTTTGAGTAGGACTATGACGTTTCGATCTTTTTCAAGGTTCGGGTCAACACCATAGGGTTCCGTAGCGGTGCGTTTGCAGAGTTCCTGTACGCAACCGCTCCTTGCAACATAATTCCGCATTATTAGCAGTCCATCCAGCCAAGGTTTTTTGTGTGGTTAAAGCAAGGTTTTTCAGCATGTTACGCGTTGCCGGGCGACGCGGTGCAGGTTCTTGAAAGAGACATAAGCATAAGACTTTAACCGAATTCACACACGGGGTGAACGGGGGACCCATGGCGGCGTCACACACAAAAAAGGCGCCGAATAGCTGCCTGGACATCGGAGGGAGTGGCAACAATCGTAACGACACGGCGGTTGCTGGCCTTTTCGATAGCTTTAACGGCGTGTTCGTCGCGCGGATTGGCCATAGCCACAAAAATCCTGTCGGCTGTAATGCGGATAGGTATACATTTGTGGCTCATGCAGAGGAGGTCATCGACGGTTCTGACGGCTTCTTCCTCGACAATCTGGTCGCACAGTTGGACGAGCGGGAGGTGCAACTGGCAGGCAATTGTTTGGGCGACGTCCTCCTCTTCCGCATGACCCTTGTTGATGAGGATTTCACCCACCATTCGGTCGCCGCCGGATCTCTGCTCGCTGAGGGCTTCAGCCAATTGGCCCTGGGTGATAATTTCCGCCGAGATAAGGATTTCGCCCAGTTTCCTGGCATGGCCGTTGGCAATCAAGGCCTCCAAAAAAATCCGCTGCTGGCGGTCACGCACGGAAGCGGCAGAATCCGCGGTGGCCAAGGCGGCTTGCAGCCGCGCGTTTTCACGACGCAGCGCGGCCGCCTCCCTGGTGAGCCGTCTCGAGGTTTGCCGGGCTTCCTCGATCGTTTTGCGGGCGAATTCGGCCTGTTTATTCAGAGATTCCAGTGCCTGCTCGCGCACGGCAAGCGCTTTGGTCAACCGCTCCGCATCTTCGTTGGCCTTCGACAAAACGTTCGCGGTTGTCTTTTCCTCGGCCCGCAACACCACGAGGCGCTCGCTAAGGTCCTGGTTTGCCGCCACGATCCAGGATTCCCGGCTTCTAAGCTGCGCGATTTCCGCTTTCAACTCCGCCACCGCCGCCTCCAGCTCCGTGGCGTGTTTGGTTGAGGCCGCCAAAACCAATTCGCGTTCCGCAACCGCGTGGCGCAGTTTTTCAAGTTCAATTCCCGATACCACCGGTTCGTTCGACGGCGTCGAACTGGAAAGAATCCCCAGCAGGTTGTTCAGCCGCTGATTGGCCTGCTCAAGTTGGCGCGTCAGATCTTCATGGGCGGACACGAACTCGTCTCTGATGCTGGTCAGTGCTGAACTGAGCCGCTCTTCCGCGGCCTCTTGAGCGGTATGTTCCATTACGGCACCTCGATTGCGCCACAAACGCCCATTGATCTACCCCACCTTCCCCAACAGCGGAAAACTAATTATATGTAAAAAATGAAAAAAGTTCAAGCGTTAATTCTTCACTATTATAGGCCTGATATTCTCCTACCACCAACTGCTTTTGCGCCGCATGGGCGGGCGTATTCCCGGTCAAGCTTCTGTCAAGACTCTTTAGAAATGTCACCTGTTTTAACTCGCGGATTCACATTCTAAGTGCAACGGTAGCGGGAGGGGCTAAGCTGAAAGTTATCCACATATCCACAGCCGAGCTTCGCTGCGTTAGCTTTAGTGGCTGTGGGTATGTGGGTAACTTTCAGCGGCTTCTCCGGGACGGCCTTTCCCTCGGTTAATGGAAAAGGACATTGTGCGGTCTGTTCGGTACAATGCGTTTGGAAACAACCAAAGACCGAACGGAGGACACACAATGCCCTACACCCATTTTAGTCTAGCGGAACGAAAAGTGCTCTATTTTATGCGGTGGCAAGAACACTCTCAGGCGGACGTGGCCAGGGCATTGGGGCGGGCACCGAGCAGCATCTCGCGGGAGTTGCGGCACAACACGAAACACGGACAGACCTATTGCGCGTGCAATGCAGATGTTCGTTATCGAGCAGTACGGCGGAACCAGGCGGAACTGCTGGATTTCTGTGCGGACAACGGCCATGCCTTCTGTATCGGTGCGGACCAGGACGAGGCCGTTAAGCAAACCATCATGGCCGTCTGCGAAGACGCTTGGCAACGTATCCATCTGTGCAGCGACCCGGCCGACTCCGAACCCACCGTGCGCGAATGGGCGTGCGAGAGCGTCCATACGGTGAATCAGTCCACGCGTCCGTACCGGTTGATCGTTATCCGCAAGGAGCGTCTTCAGGACGACTTGTTCTACGGCCCCTATCTCTACACGGCCCTCATCACCAACATGGAATTGCCGCTCGAAGAACAGATTGCGTGGTACCGTCGGCGTGAACAATGTGAAAACCAGATTAAGGAACTTAAGTGGGATTTCGAGTTGCGTGTGCTGCCGTCGGGCGACTTCTTTGTCAATGCCGTATACCTACGCATCATCACGCTCGCCTACAATCTCTTCGTAGCGCTCAAGACCCTGATGCTGCCCGAACCTTACAAGACTCTTCGCCTCAAGACATTTCTGTTCCGTCTGCTGGGGCTTCCCGCTCTTGTCGTCCATCACGCCAGACGGCTATTACTCAAGCTCCCGCGCGGCCACCCTCATCTGGCGCAATTTCAGACCCTGTGCTGACGCGCAACTGAAGCTTCAAGCCATTCCTCGATAGGTAAGCTGCGTCCATTTTCTCCAAACTCGACCTTTCATTCGATACCACGATTGTCTGAATGTGTCCAAAGCCCCGTTTCAGTCCCGCAACCGTTCCGTTCTACAAAGAATGCCATGCCTCGCAGCCTCAATTTACCACGACCTGCCATCATCGACTCCTTAGCCGGGGATTGCGGGGATTTGTGGAGGTTGCACGGGCTTTTTGGTTTCTGGCATACTCGCCCAGCATGTTCGTGGTGGGCCAGGATAAGCCGAATCTGCGCGGCAAAGGCGCGGGGAGACTCGTATGGAAGTAGTCGGGCTGCATCCCGTAGACATTGTCATTATCGGTGTGTACATGGCCGGCACGCTCTTGCTGGGCCTTTACTGCACCCGGTTTGTGGGGAACGCCGAAGACTTTTTCGTCGCGGGCAAGGCGTTGCCGTTCTGGGCGATCGGGTTTTCGATCGTGGTCAGCGACATCGGTGCGACGGATTTTGTGGCGGTGGCGGGTGCGGCGTACCGCAACGGGGTGGCCGCGGCCAATTTCGACTGGATGGGATCGATGCCGGCGATGGTAATCGCGGCGTTCCTGTTCGTGCCGTATTTCTGGCGTTCGGGCGTGTTCACGATACCGGAGTTTTTGGGCCGGCGGTACAACTCGGCGGTCCAGTTCATCAACGGCTTAATCTGGGTGGTTTTCCTGTTCATGATGCTTGCCGTGATGCAGTGGATTACGGCGGACAAGCTCATGTTCACCGTTCTGGGCTGGAACAAGTACGTGGCACTTTGGGTCGTTGCGGCGGTGACGGGCATCTACACATTCTCCGGCGGCCTGACCGCCGTGGTGTTCACCGACGTGGTCCAGTTGGTGGTCATGTACGTGGGTGGGTTCGGCCTGCTGGCGCTGAGCCTTTGGGAAGTAGGCGGCTGGTCGGCCCTGCAATCGAAGGTTCTGGCGATGGGGCCCGAATTCCAGGACCACTTCAAGCTGCTGCTTCCGCACAACACAACGGGCCCATTCCCGTGGACCGGCATCGTGTTCGGCCTCGGGCTCGTGCTGGCGGTGGCTTACATGAGCGGCAACCAGGTTATCGTCCAGCGCACGCTGGGCGCACGGACCGAATGGGACGCCAAAGGCGGGATGTTGTTTGGCGGTTTCCTCAAATCGATGATCCCGCTGATGGTGGCGCTGCCGGGGCTATGCGCGCTGGTGCTGGTGCCGACTCTTGGCCCCGAAGACGCCGACCGGGCGGTCCCGGAGATGATCCGCATCATGCTGCCCGCGGGCCTGCGTGGGCTGATGTTCGCGGCCCTGTTCGCGGCGCTGATGTCGAGCATCTCGGGCACGCTGAATTCTGCGGCCACCATGTTCCTCACCGACATCGTGGGCGAAATGCGCAAATGGCGCAAGAAAAAGCCCCTTTCCGAGCGAATGGCGCTGCACATTGGCCGCGCCATTACGGCGATTCTGATTGTTTCAACGGCGGCGCTGGCCGAACCGATTGGCGACAAAGAGCAGCTTTACGTGTACATCCAGACGCTGCTCTCGTTTTTCCAGGGGCCGGTGCTGGCCGTGCTGTTGCTGGGCATTATCTGGCCGAGGGCGACGGGGTATGGCGGTCTGGCGGGGCTGGTGCTCGGGGTGTTCTTCTCGTTCGTGCTCAATTACACGCCCGACCTTTTCCCCTCCGAAGATCCGTTCCTGTTTGTAGCATGGTGGTCGTTCGTTTTCGCGCTGATAGTCGTTGTTGTCGTGAGCCTCTTAACCAAGCCCGAATCGCCGGAAAAACTTCGCGGGCTGGTGTGGAGTTCGGTTGTGAGCGATCTGGAAGCCCAGAAAGCGCTGGATGAAAGGGTTTCGTCATGACGGCCATAGTGTCAACCATAATGGCAGTTTTTGAATTCCTGCAGAACATGTTTCACGCCGCGTTGGCGCCCATATTCCATCCGTTGAACACGGTCCTGGGCGGGCTGCCCAACTGGGTGGCGAGCGTGTTTGGGGTGGGCTTGTTTGTGATGGCCATGATTTGGGTGGGGGTGTTTTTGAAGAAGGATTATGTCAACTACGGCCGCCCTCACAAGTCAATCTGGACTGACCTCCGCCTTTGGACATGCCTGTCGATGATGCCGCACGTGATCTTCTACCTATATTTCAGATAGGAAATATGACAATGAGCGAAGTCAAGCTGTCTGATTCCGACCAAAACGCCAATATAAGAATGGAAAAACGCGACGGCGAGACCTACATCGCCCTGGGCATATTCATTATGGCGGTCGGACTCCCCGTGTTGCTTGGAACCTACTGGGCTTATCAAGCCATGGCACCCGGACACGTCGTCGCCCAAAACCCAGCCGCAGGGACTGCCGGCCAGCCCGGAAATGTCATAGACATCGTCCTTTCAATTGGGCCTGAAGGCACGCTGCTCACCACAGACATCACCGGCTTGAGCCAGGTGGCCGCTGAAGCAGCCCTCAAAGCCGACGGTTTCGCGGTGGGCGAAGCGACACAGGCGAACGACCCGAAGGTGGCGGCCGGATTGGTTGTCTCGCAGGACCCGGCCGGCGGGGCGTTGGCCGATCCCGGCGACAAGGTTAATTTTGTGGTGTCGCTGGGGCCCAAAGAGAGCGTGCGCCTGACCAGCGTCATCGGGATGACGCAAGCCAGGGCCGAAGAGGTTCTGGCGGCCGATGGCTTCGTTATTGGCAACGTAACCAAAGCGCATAGCGTGCCAAACGTCCGCGGCGCCGTTGTCAATAGCCTTTGCGGGGTGGTGCTGATTTTGGTGGCACTCGGCTCGATGGGTTATGGGGGAATCCTTCTGGCGCGTAACAAAAGGCGGGCGTGAACACAACCGTACAATGCCTCACGGTCCGCATCGCAAGCAAGCGGGCCGCCGGTTTTTTCGAGCGGCCGCGCCTGCTCAACCTTTACGGCCTGCTCGTGAAACCCACGCGCGTCGCCAAACGGAGCGACCCGGACTCGAGGAAACTGCCGTTCCTCGAATGCCTCTGGATGGCGGCGTATGCCGTGCTGGTAAGGACGACCGTGCGCCGCGCCGAAAGCAACATCTGGACATCGGTTGACGGATGTTCGGGCGATGTGACCCTTTTCGACGCCGTCGTCGAACTGAGCCCGTGCGAGAAAACGGTCGATTTCCTCCCGCCCGGCCTCGACGAAACGGCGGCGGCGGCGGCGGCCCGGGCGGGGCTGCAAAAACACATTCTCCGGCGGCGCGGCCAGATCAACAAGCCCGTTATTGAAGGCGTCGACCAGATCCTTCTCTATTACTATCCGGTATGGGTCTATTATTACCGCAGGCGGCGCAGATACATCGACATCAAGGTGCTGGATGCCGTCACGGGAAAACCCGCCGGGGCGAAGGTGCGGGTGGGCGTATTGAACGCGCTGGTGGCATCCAGGCGCGGGGCGGAATGCAGGCTGGAGGAGTAAAGGATGAAGGATGAAAAATGCTCTGGAAGCGCGACGGGGGGCGTCTCAACGCGGAGAAAAGGCTGGAAAACAGAGCAAAAATGTAATAACGTTATTATTGGGGCGTCGGTCGCGGGTGTGCGGCGGGACGCGTCACGGTGAATCACAAAGCAGGAGAAAAGATATGAAAAAACTCATGATGATGGCCGTTATAGCCGTTTTTGCGGCGTTTGTGGCGACGACCGCCTGGGGTGAACCCAGTTACGCCGAAAGGCTGGGCTGGAAACCGACGGACAAGGTCTTGATTTGGCACGTGGACGACGCGGGGATGTCTCACGAGTCGAACATGGGCACAATCAAGGCCATGGCCGAGGGGATGGCGACGTCGTGCAGCATCATGATGCCGTGCCCGTGGGTGAGCGAGTACGCGCATCACGTGGCGGACAAGCCGGAGCTGGATTACGGGCTACACCTGACGTTGACCAGCGAGTGGGATAACCACCGCTGGGGACCCGTTGCGGGTAAGCCGGTGGCGCCAACACTGGTGGATGAAGAAGGGTGCCTTTGGGACAACGTGGAGCTGGTGGTGAAGAACGCGGACCCGGACCAGGTGGAAAAAGAGGTCCGGGCGCAGGTGGACCGCGCGCTGACGATGGGGCTGAAACCGTCGCACCTGGATTCGCACATGGGGACCCTTTTTGCCGACCCGCGGTTTGCCGAGCGGTACGTGAAGGTGGGCGTTGAACTGGGTATCCCGGTGCTGGTGGCGGGCGGCCACATGACGTATATCCTGATCGAGAACGCCGACATTGCGGAAGCGGCGAGGATGATGAGCGAGGCGGCGTGGGCCGCGGGGTTGCCGGCACTGGACGATATCCACACGGACGGCTACGGCTGGCGGACATTCGACGAGAAGAAAGCCAAGACGCTCGAGTTTTTGCGCGCGCTGAAACCGGGCCTGACGGAGTTCATCCTGCATTGCACGGAACCCGGCGACACGTTCCAGTTCATTTCTTCATCCGGCCCCACCAGAAAGGCCGATCTCGACCTGATGCTCGACCCGGAGGTGAAAAAGGTTGTCGAGGAACAGGGCATCATTTTGACGACGTGGCGCGAACTCAAGCAGCGGCGCGATCAGGTGAAGTGAAGCGGAATCCATGAAAGGACGTGCTGATATGAAGAAGCTTAGTTTGTTAACGGTTGTGGCGCTGGCGGTTGCGCCCGTTGTGTTTGCGCAGGATGCCGCGCCGGAAAAGACCTATGCGGAGCGGCTCGGCTGGCCGGCGGGATCGCGTGTGGTGATATTCCACGTGGATGATTCGGGCATGTGCCATGACGCCAACATGGGCGCCAGCGACGCGCTCAGCAACGGCGTGGCAACGTCGACGAGCACGATGTTTCCGTGTGCGGCCGTGCCCGAATTCATGGAACTGTGGAAAGCCAATCCAACCTGGGACGTGGGCGTCCACCTGACCATGACGGCGGAGTGGAAAAACTACCGGTGGGGCCCATTGGCGGGCAAAGAAACGGTCCCGGGGCTCGTGGACAAAGAAGGTTGCATGTGGCACAGCGTGATGCAGGTTATGAAAAGTGCGATGCCGGACGAAGTCGAGAAGGAAATCCGGGCGCAGGTGGACCGGTGCATGTCGTTCGGGATGAAACCGACGCACCTCGATTCGCACATGGGCACGCTGTTCGCGGACCCGCGGTACACGGAGCGGTACGTGAAGATGGGCATCGAGTTGGGCATCCCGATCCTGATGCCGGGCGGCCACATGCAGTACGTCGCCCAGAACAACCCGCTTGCCAGCAAAATGGCCGGACCGGTGGCGCAGCAGCTTTGGGACGCAGGGTTGCCGGTGATTGATGATATCAACACGGGCGATTTCCCCAAGGGGGCGGCCAACAAAACCGAGCAGGTGTGCCAATTCCTGCGCGAAGTGAAACCGGGCATCACGTATTTCATCGTGCACTGCACGCGCCCGTCCGAATTGTTCCAGCACATCTCCGGATCCGGCGGCAATCGGCTGGCCGAGACCGAGGCGATGATTTCGCCGGAAGTCAGGAAAGTGGTCGAAGAAGAGGGGATTATTCTGACTACCTGGCGCGAACTCAAGGAGCGGCGAGATAAAGTCAGGCCGTAGGCTGGAGGACGTAGGAAGAGAAAAAGAAAAACGGCGGCGGGTGGTTTTTGGGCTACCCGCCGCTGTTTACTTACTTCTTTTCGGAGCCCTCGGCGGCGGGTTTTATGGGCCGGATGCGGATGTTTCTATACCAGACCTTGCCGTGGTCGCCCTGCAGCATGAGCGGACCGGGATCCGTTACGCCGCCGGGCAGCGCGCCGCCCGTTAGTCCCGTAATCTTGACCTTGTCGTGGATGAGTTTCCCGTTGAGCTTGGCGGTCAGCGTGTCGCCGATAAAGGTGGTTTCGAGGACGTTCCATTCACCGGCTGGCTTGGATGCGTTTACGAGCGGGGCGTGTTGGCCGTAGATGCCGCCGTCGTCGCCGGTGGAGAGTTCGGTTTTGCCGAAGCTGTCGAGCACCTGCAACTCGATCCTACCGCGCAGATACACGCCGCTGTTGCCTTTGGGAACGGTTTTGTATTCGAGCTGGAGGTCGAAATCCTGGAACTGCTCGGTGGTGGCGATATCTTTGTCTTTTGGCGTGTTGGTGATGGCGCCGTCTTCAACGACCCAATTGATTTTTTGGCCGGGACGCGCGTTGGTCCAGCCGGTGAGGTCCTTGCCGTTGAACAGGGTCTTCCAGGACGCATCATCAGCGGCAAACACTGAGAAGGCGGCAAGGCAACATGCGATTGCTGCAATTGACATCTTTTTCATCATGAATTCCTCTCCTTATTCGTTCATAGAAGGTTGTTTGTTATCAGACTTCTTTACAACGTAGAGCATGGACGGCGGGGGCGGATCGCCCTCGCGCGGTCTGTCGCGGTTGGGCGGAAGCGTCATCCATTCCAGGGTGTACTGGGCATCCTGTTCGGTTGCACGGCCCAAATCGGACGCGCGGCGCACTATCATGTTCCGGGCGATTTCCTGGTTGCCATCCATGGGCCTCCGGCGGGGTTCGCCGACAGGTTTCAGCGTTTCCTCGTCGAGCAGCAGTTCGATCGCGCCGTATTGGCTGTGTGTGCAGGTCTGTTTCAAGAGGCCTTGGCCGTGCGGCGCGACGCCGTTGATGCGGACCTCGAACACGATACAGCCGCCGCCGCTGAACGCCCAGCGGTAATCCCAATTTGTGGCTTGCACGGATTTCCATGCGCCGTTTTCGAATCGGGCGTTGTAGATCTGCGTGAAGCCAGACTCGTCATACTTGTGGTAGCTGATGACTGGCCGTTGCTTAGAGTCAAACCCCAGCTTAACGTTGCCGTTGATAATGCCGCCGCCGGCAGGGACGGGATCGACAACGTCTGCGTTCTCCAGCGTGATTGGCAGGTCAAGCGGCTTGCCCGCGGCGGTCTCCCAGTGGACGAGGTCCGCGCTGCGGGCGTAGCAGGGATCGTGGTTGGACTCGCAGCCGGGGTTGTCGCGCCAGACCCAGCAGAGGTGGAACAGGCCGTCCGGTCCGCGGCGCGGCCCGTTCAAGTATGCGTTCATCTTTCCCTGGCCGGACGTGAGCGGCGTGTCCAGCAACCGCCGCCAGGATTTTGCTGGCTGGTTGTACACGTTGTAGATCTGGTCGCCTTTACCGCTCTGCCCGTCGCGGTACGTGAAGATGAACGAGTTTTCCGGGCCGCGGAAAAAGTCGGGATATGTGACGCGGTCTTCCTTTTCGCCCACCATCGCGGCCCGCTCGAATGAATGGATGTCGAGCGGCCACGTGGTGCGGAAATAGACGAGCGGTTTCACGTGCATGTTGCCGCTGAGGTGGATGTATCCCTCGTCGTCGATGGCCATGGTGACGTAGTTGTGGCTATCCCATCCGAGTTGCTCGGGCAGCTCGACGATGTCCCACTGGTGCGAGTCAAGCGCGCGGGCCGCTACCTTCATCCGTCGTTCAGCATCGTAGTAGGCTACAAACTGCCGGTCGCCGTGGGTCAGCAGCGAGAAGCCGACCGGGTGGCCTGACCATACCGGCTCGACATTCACTCTTTCATCTGCAGGCGGGGCGCCTGCGCTACAAAGTGTGAGCGCCACGCTGAGCAGTACGGCTACGGGCATTGCACGCCTCCGTGTGACCTACCGGCCGGCCGGGTATTCCTGAATCACGATATTTTTGAACGACAGGTCGGTGGTCGGGTCGTGGCCCTGGAGGTGAATGGTGCCGGGGCCGGTGACGTAGCCTTCCTTGCCGTTGGATTCGGCAGAAACCGGGCGCATGTCAAGGTAGTCGCTGACCAGGTAGCCGTTGATGAAGATCGAGGTGTGGTTGCCGTTGGCGACGATCGTCTTGGTGAACCACTCGCCGTCGCTCGAGACGACTTTGCGGGCGGGCTGGTTGCCGTAATTGCCGCCGGTGCCGAAATCAACCGGTTTGTTACGGTTCTCGCCAACCCACTGGTTGCGCACCTGCGACTCATAGCCCTTCCAGAACACGCCCACCGGCCCGCGGTAGAACACGCCGCTGTTGAGCTTCGAGCCGTTCGAGATGATGTCGATCTGGAACACGAAATCTTTGTAGGTGCCGGCGGTCTCGATTTGGCCGTTGCCGTTTTTGATGTTGATGGCGCCGTCAACAACCGTGAAGACGGACTTGTGCTCCGGGATGATGTTCCAGCCGGTAAGGTCGGCGCCGTTAAAAAGGGGTTTCATGTTGATTGGCCGCAGTTTCAGGCTGGCCAACTGGACCTCGCCGCCGCGCACCTTCTCGCCGCGGTTGTACGTGATGCCGATGAAACCGACGGGGCGTGAACCCGCCTGGACTTCAACCGGCTGGCCATCGAGCGTGGCCGTAATGGTGCCGCCCTCGGCCTTGACGGCGAGTTCGCGCCAGGCCGGCTTGGTTTTTTCGGGTTCGCTGATCAGGATGACGGTGGACCCGTTTTCGCTGGGATGGCCTTCACTGCCCGCCCGGAGCAGCAACGCCGCCGACCAACCCGCCGCAACTTTCAACTTGGCCGTCAGTTCAAAATCGCCGTACTGGCTCGTGGTCGAAATCCACCCGCCCGAGCCTTTACCGCTGACCAGATTGCCGTCCTGGACGGTCCAATCGACGTCGCCGTAGGGCGTCAAGCCGAACAGGGTCTCGTTGTCAAACAGGTTGATCCAAGAATCGGCAACGGCCTGGGGGACCATTGCGAATGCGGCCACGGCAACGGCCATGGCGGTCAGCATGAGTTTGGGGCGCATGGGGTCTCTCCTTTTGCAAAGCTTCGATTGATGAAAAACAGGATCGATCATACACTTCGCCGGCGGCGTGGTCCAGCTTCCTGAAGCAATCATGGGGATGACCACTTGGGACGCCACTGGTTCCGAGCAAGGGGATCCTCACGCCCTGCCATAAAGGGCCATGAAAAAAAGCCTTAGCCAGTGGCTGGCAGGGCTCAGGATGACAGGCTTTGGGGCGGGCTTTGGATGACATGTTTTGATCTTGGTTTTCTTCCACAAAAAAGCCCTGCC
>DATKVG010000177.1:0-35218 GCA_035530195.1 Bathyarchaeia archaeon
CATACAAGAAAATTCGTGTCAACAGACAATCTCGCGCAATTCCGTTTACATCATAAGGTTAAGTTGTCTACACACCGTAACCTGCCGCGCAGTTTTCATGAATTTAGTCAATCAATTCCCCCTTGTCTCACAATTTCCGCAAAAACACCCCAACCAAACCTATTGTCGCCGCACAAAAACACAAGTACAATGATGCCAATGTCTACACACAGCAAAAAACGGGGACTGGCTCGCTTTTTCGGCAGTTTGAAAAAGCGTGCCTGTCCCCGCTTTTTGCAGCTACAATAGGGCAATGTCTAGCCATAGGATCGTCTGGTACATCGCGTGTTCCGCCGCGGGAGTAGCGGCGCTGGTCATTTGGGTGCGTCACGCGGGGGAAGTCGAGCCGGCGCCGGGCGGCGCGTCCCAGGCCGCGCTGGTTACAACCATGATGGATCGCCTCTCGCAGGACCACCCCATGGACAAGCCCGAAACCAAAGACGCGGTCCGCCGCGTCGCTGAGCTGACCGCCGCAGGCTCGATCACGTCCGCCGAAGCGTACTACGCCCTCGGCTTGTGGCACGCCGAGACAAAAGCCTTTGACGCGGCGGAGCAGGCCTTCCGCCAATGCCTCACCATCCGGCCCGGCTGGAGCTGGCCACATAATGCGCTCGGAATCGTCCTCGGCAACTACGCCCAGAACCGGCTCGACGAAGCCGAACAAGAGTTCCGAACCGCCATCCGGCTCGATCCCGAGTGGAGCCGGCCCCACAACGACCTCGCCATTCTGCTAAGGCTGGCGGGCCGGCTCGACGAAGCCGAGCAACAAGCCCTCCTCGCCCTGCGGCTCGACCCCGGCAACGTCGCCACACACAACAACTACGGAAACCTGCTCATCGCCCGAAAGAGGCTCGAACAGGCCGAAACCGAGTACTTGCAAGCCATCTCGCTCGACCCAGCCCACCCAAAACCCTATTACAACCTCGCCTGCGTTTACGCCCTCCAAAATAAAAAAGACGACGCCATACCCTTACTCCAAAAAGCCTTCGCGCTCAGCCCCACCCTCCGCCAGGATGCCAACACTGACCCCGACTTCGACTCGCTTCGCGACGACCCCGCATTCCAATCCCTCCTCAAACCCTAACTTTGCGACGTCGGGACGCCCCCCGGCCGCGCTTCCTAGCGACGCGCTTCCTAGCGACGCGCTTCCTAGCGCGCGTTGTGGGGGTGTCCCTCTTTTCATCGTCACGTCTGCTCACTTTGCCCTGCCTTTGCTTGTCAATTGATTTACGTCCAGTCTCCAATCTGTCGTTTATTCATCATTCCGCGTTCCGCATTCATCATTTCTTTCTTGACTTCGCCCCGGACACTCTATATACTCTATCTATTTGGTAGGGAATTGCGGATGCTCAGTCATAAAGCCCGATACGCGCTACAGGCCATGATCCTCCTGGCCCAACACTACGAGCGCGGCTATGTGCTCATCTCCGACCTCGCCGTGCAAGGGAAAATGCCAAAAAAATTCCTGGAATCGATCCTGCTGAGCCTCAAGAACCGGGGCCTGCTGCGCAGCCGCAAAGGCAAAGGTGGCGGCTACGCGCTGAGCCGGCCTCCATCCGAGGTGACGATCGGCGAGGTGGTCCGGTTGATCGACGGGCCGCTGGCGCCGATTCCGTGCGTGAGCGTGACGGCCTATGGGCGTTGCGACGGGTGCGTGGACGAACAGATGTGCGGGGTGCGGCTCGTAATGAAGGAGGTGCGAGACGCCATAGCGGACATCCTGGACGGCACCACCTTCGCCGATGTCCTGGCGCGCCTGTCTCAACAGAATCCGGCGGCGGGATCGGCGCGCCGGCATTCCGGCCAAGACGAGAAAAAGGGAGGGCTGCGGTAGTGAACCGTATTTTCTTTATTTGCATTGTTTTGGCATTCGTTGTGGGGGCGGCCTGGGCCGATGTCGAACTCTTGAACGTGTCGTACGACCCGACGCGCGAGCTTTACCAGGACCTCAACGCCGTTTTTACCCGCCAATGGCAGGCGCAGATGGGCGAGAAGGTCGTGATACGGCAGTCGCACGGCGGCTCGGGCAAACAGGCGAGGTCGGTGATCGACGGGCTCGAGGCGGACGTCGTCACGCTGGCACTGGCGTACGACATCGACATGCTCGAGGAAAAGGCCCAACTGCTCCCGGCCGACTGGCAGTCGCGGCTCCCCAACAACAGTTGCCCCTATACGTCAACGATTGTGTTCCTCGTTGGCAAGGGAAACCCCAAAGGCATCAAAGACTGGGCTGATCTCGTGCGAGAGGGCGTCAGCGTAATCACGCCCAACCCAAAAACGTCCGGCGGCGCACGCTGGAACTACCTCGCCGCATGGGCTTATGCGCTCCGCCGGCCAGGCGGTAATGAGGCCCAGGCTAAAGACTTCGTGACGCGCCTGTTCAACAACGTGCCCGTCCTCGATACCGGCGCCCGCGGCTCTACCACGACGTTCGTCGAGCGCGGGATGGGCGACGTCCTGATCTCGTGGGAAAACGAGGCCCTCCTCGCCGTCAACAAACTCGGCCGGGGCGAGTTCGAGATCGTCATGCCCTCGGTAAGCATCCTGGCCGAACCGCCCGTGGCCGTTGTCGACAAATACGCCGGCAAACATGGCACCCGCGCCGTCGCCGAGGCGTACCTGCGCCACCTCTACTCGAACGAAGGGCAGGAAATCTGCGCACGCCACTATTACCGACCGTCCAACCCGGAGATTGCGAAAAAGTACGAGGCACAGTTCCCGAAGGTGACCCTGTTCACGCTGGCCGACGTGTTCGGCTCGTGGAAACAGGCCCAGCAGGTCCATTTCGCCGATGGCGGCATGTTTGACGAGATCTTCGAGGGGCGGCGGTGATGTCCCGCGGGCAAAAAAGAATCCTGCCGGGATTCGGCTTGACGATGGGCTTCACGCTGGTCTATCTCGGCCTCATTGTCCTCATCCCATTGTCGACCCTGTTCTTGAAGGCATCCTCTCTGTCATTGCGCGAGATCGGCGATATCATCATGACCAGCCGGTCGCTTGCCGCGTACCGGCTGTCGTTCGGCGCGTCGTTTGCCGCCGCCGCCGTCAACGCCGTTTTCGGCCTTATAGTTGCCTGGGTGCTTGTTCGCTACAAGTTCTGGGGGAAATCGCTGCTCGACGGCCTCGTCGACCTCCCGTTCGCCCTGCCGACCGCCGTCGCCGGGATCAGCCTCACGATGCTCTACAGCGAAAAAGGATGGCTGGGCGGCGCGCTGGCGGCCGTCGGCGTAAAAGCCGCGTATACGCGCCTGGGTATCGTGATCGCCCTCACGTTCATCGGCCTGCCGTTCGTGGTCAGGACGCTCCAGCCCGTAATTCGCGAGATCGACCCCGAAGTCGAAGAGGCCGCGGCCGGGCTCGGCGCCAGGCGGTGGCAGGCGTTCCTCTACGTCATTTTCCCGAGCCTGCTGCCCGCGCTGCTGACCGGGTTCGCCCTGGCGTTCGCGCGGGCGCTGGGCGAATACGGCTCGGTGGTCTTCATCTCCGGCAACATGCCCAACAGAACCGAAATCGTCCCGCTGCTCATCATGACCAAGCTCGAAGAATACGACTACGCCGGCGCAACCGCGATCGCCGCGTCCATGCTGGTGTTGTCGTTCCTGCTGCTGCTTGGAATCAACCTCATTCAATGGTGGAGCCGCCGGCATCATGCTGTCGCCTAAGAAAAAACACGCCAATAACGCCCCTCACCAGCCCCGGCTGGTAAGGAGAGTCTTGATCGCAACGACCGCGGGATTTCTCGGGCTGTTTCTGCTGCTGCCGCTGATCGCCGTGTTCGCCTACGCGCTCGAAGAAGGCGGGCGCGCCTATTGGATGGCCATAAAAGAGCCGGAAACCCTGGCCGCACTCCGGTTGACGCTGCTGACGGTACTGGTCGCCGCGCCACTCAACGCTTTGTTCGGCATCGCCGCCGCATGGGCTATCGCCAAGTTCGAATTCCGCGGAAAACACGTCCTGATCACCCTGATCGACCTTCCGTTCACCGTATCGCCCGTGATCGCCGGCGCGATGTTTGTCTTGTTGTTTGGCGCACGCAGCCCGATGGGCGCATGGCTGCTCGATCACGGCATCAAAATCATCTTCGCGCCGCCAGGCATCTTCATCGCAACCATCTTCGTCACGTTCCCGCTTGTGGCCCGCGAGTTGATCCCGCTCATGCAGGCGCTCGGCAACGACGACGAAGAGGCCGCCGTATCCCTCGGCGCAGGACCATTCCAGACGTTCTGGCGGATCACCCTGCCCAACATCCGCTGGGGTCTGCTGTACGGCGTCGTCCTCTGCGTCGCCCGGGCCATGGGCGAGTTCGGCGCCGTGTCCGTCGTCTCCGGCCACATCCGCGGCGTCACAAACACCATGCCGCTACAAATCGAGATCCTGTACAACGAATACAATTTCGTCGCCGCATTCAGCGTCGCATCCCTCCTGGCGCTCGTCAGCCTCGTCACGCTCGGCGGCAAAAAAGTGTTCGAGTGGAAATCCCGCCAGCATGTCCTCGACCAATCAGCCTACCCCGCCTCCGGCGGGCCGGTGGAAAGCACCGCATTATGAGCATCGAAGTCAGAAACGTCAGTAAAAACTTTGGAACATTCGCAGCCCTCACCGACGTCAGCCTAACCGTCGCGACCGGCGAACTCGTCGCACTGCTCGGCCCGTCCGGCTCCGGCAAAACAACCCTGCTCAGAATCATCGCCGGGATGGAAGACCCCGACGCGGGCTCTGTTCTACTCGAAGGCGAAGACGCCACAACACAACGCATTCAGCAGCGGAAGGTTGGATTCGTGTTCCAGCATTACGCCCTGTTCCGCCACATGACCGTGTTCGACAACGTCGCATTCGGCCTCAACGTGCGGCCCCGCGGCCAGCGCCCGTCCAAAGAAGAGATCCGCGACCGCGTCATGCGGCTCCTGCGGCTCGTCCAGCTCGACCGGATGTCCGACCGCCGCCCAGCCCAGTTGTCCGGCGGCCAGCGCCAGCGCGTGGCGCTCGCCCGCGCACTCGCCGTCGAGCCCAAAGTGCTCCTGCTCGACGAGCCGTTCGGCGCGCTCGACGCCAAAGTCCGCAAAGAACTGCGCCGCTGGTTGCGCCGCCTCCACGACGAGATCCACGTCACCAGCGTGTTCGTCACGCACGACCAGGAAGAAGCACTCGAAGTGGCGGATCGCGTTGTCGTCATGAATGAAGGCCGCATCGAACAGGTCGGCACATCCGAAGACGTCTACCACCATCCCGCAAACCCGTTCGTCTACAACTTCCTCGGCGACGTCAACCTGTTCCACGGCCGCGTCGAAAACGGCCAGCCACACCTACACCCCGCCGCCGGAGCCGAAGGCGAAGAACACGCCCTCGTGTTCGTCCGCCCGCACCTCCTCGACATCCAGCACGAGCCCGGCGGCGAGCACAGTTTCAAAGCCCGCGTCACCCACATCAACCCCGCCGGCCCCGTCGTCAAAGTCGAGCTGATCAGCGAATGGGGGCAGCCCGTCCAAGTCAATCTCACCCAGGAGCGATACCGCGAACTCCGCCTCGAAAAAGACTCGAGCGTCTACGTCATCCCCCGCGAACTCAAAGCCTTCATCGAAGGCTGAACAGCTCGCAGAGACGCCTCCAGTTGGGCCGCCATCACGCATGTACAGTCCCTTGTTTTGTTGACTCTTTTTTATTGGGTGAGCTATGCTGCAAGCACGCTCAGAAGAGCGCAAGTGGTCGTACCGGAACTGCCACATCATGTCAAGCAGCGGGGCAGTAATTAGCACGACGCATTTCTTGCAGACGGGGTCGCGGGACCTATTTGGATCTGTTGTGGGAGTGGTGCGAAAGCATGGTGTGGGGGAGTTGGCTTATTGCCTTATGACCAATCACACGCATCTGATGCTGACCTCGGCTCAGGAGGAGTCGTTAAACCTCGCCATAGAGTGGCCGCACTTCCTCTTCACGCAATACATCAACCTCCAAGGCGTGAATTCGACTCAGAATGGCCTTATTCCATGTGGACCCTAACCTCAAGTCTGTCCAAAACCGGACATCGGTATCTTATTGCAGAAATATTCGGTGCATGCGACCAGCCAGCCGTACTGGAGACAGAAGCATCGAGTGCTGAGACAGCCACATGAAGCGACTGGCCCTTCTCAACGATATCAACATCGATCACACGGTGACTGAGCCATGAAGCCCCCGACGCCCACGCCGATATTCCGGCTTGTCCCTGTGGACAACCTTACGGTCTTGCTTCAGCGGGGCGGCTTACATGCGCCGAACCATATACCCTCGGACGGCTTGCTGTACAAAGTTGCACACAACGTTGAACTGCAGGCGGCGCGGAGCCGCACCGTTATCCCATGCGGACCGCGGGGGACGGTTCACGATTATGTGCCTTTCTACTTTGGGGCACTGTCGCCCATGTTGTTGAAACTGAAAACAGGCCAAGTTGAGGGTTACAACGACGGGCAAGCGCCCTTGATCTACCTGGTTTCGACGGCGCAGACAGTGGCGGGGTCGGGCTCTGGTTTCGTATTTTCGGACGGCCACGGCTACGTGGCGTACACGGAATGGTTCGACGATCTCAGCATGCTGTCGAAGGTGGATTGGAAAGCGGTGGCCGCGCAGTACTGGGGTACGCAGAACGATCCGACAGGAGAATTGAAACGGCGCAAGCAGGCGGAGTTCCTGATACACCGGTTCTGTGACTGGTCGCTTATCCAGGACATTGCGGTTATCAATGAAGATATGAAGGCGCGCGTGGAGGCCATCCTGAACGGATTTCCGAAGAACTTACGGCGAGTGGTCAAAGTGAAACGGGAGTGGTATTATTAGTGATGAGGGACGGAAACATGGTTAGATTGGCCGAAGGCAACCTGCTTGAGGCGGATGCTGATGCTTTGGTGAACACCGTGAACTGCGTGGGGTTCATGGGCAAGGGCATCGCGCTGCAGTTCAAGCAGGCATTCCCGGAGAACTTCGATGCCTATCAGAAGGCGTGCCGCGCCGGTAAGGTGCAGCCTGGCCGGGTGCTTGTTTTCGAGACGGGAATGATGACCAATCCACGGTACATCATCAATTTCCCGACCAAACGCCACTGGCGGGGTAATTCGCGTCTGGAGGACATCAAATCCGGGCTGACGGCGTTGACAGATGAAGTCCAGCGCTTGGGCGTCCGATCCATTGCCGTGCCACCACTGGGTTGCGGTTTGGGTGGGTTGGCTTGGGACACGGTACGCCCTCTGATCGAACAAGCATTCGCCGACCTTCCGGATATCGAGGTGTTGTTGTTCGCGCCGACGGGTACGCCGGAGGCCAAAACGATGCCGATTAGGACCGAGCCGGCCGAGATGACGGTCGCCCGTGCACTTTTGGTCAAGCTGATGGAACAGTACGCTTCGATGGCATACCGGCTGACTCTCCTTGAGATCCAGAAACTGGCTTATTTCCTTCAAGAAGCAGGGGAACCGTTGCGGCTCAAGTATGAGGCAGGGCATTATGGTCCGTACGCGCCGAACTTGAACAAGGTGCTGGAACGGATCGAAAGTCATTTCACTCGTGGATATGGCGATAGCCAGAGGCCCGATGTTGAAATTGACCTTTTGCCGGGAGCCGTTGAGAAAGCTGATGCTTTTCTACAAGTGCATCCCGATTCACGTGATCGGCTGACGCGGGTTGCGGAGGTCATCGAAGGCTTCGAGACACCCTACGGCATGGAACTGCTGTCGTCGATTCATTGGGTGGTCCGGCATGCGGAAAACCCGGCAAGGACCGCTGATGAGGCCATCGAGGCGGTTCATGCGTGGAGTGAGCGGAAACGGAAGGTGTTCAAGACGGAGCATCTTCGTGTGGCGTGGAACCGTCTCGATGAGTGCGGCTGGCTGAACTGAACTCCTTTTGCGGGGGAGCCCTGTCCATGAACGCAATCCGGTGGGAGTATGATCTTGTCGAGCCCCGCATTCTGTGAGCAGTTGCACCGGATGGACGAGCTCCGGTGGAGACCAACACAACTCGCTCTTGCGTACCACAGCGCCCCGTACCTGCACGCCAATTCTTAGCTTGCTTCAGCAAGCTCCCGACCTTCTTCGGTCGGCCTTTGCACCCATCTTTCAGACATGGCTCACCCCTTTTCATTAGCGCGCTTCAACGCCGCTTCAGACTGTTTCGGCCGCAAGATGAAAGTCGGACCGATTCGCTGTAAGATGAAGCAAACGTCACGTTCAAGGAAAGGGGCTCATGATGAGTGTGATTTCATTTGTAACGGTTCTGGCACTTATGGCCGGTGGCAATCCCGGCAACGTATTCAACGATCTCCTGCCGCGGCCGCAACAGGTCGAAATCCGCAACGACGTGTTCACTCTGCCCGACACCCCGCTCGGGTTTATCATTCAGGCGCCGGATAAAGAGGCCGCAGACCGGCTTCAGGCGCGGTTGCGCGAGATGCAGGCGCGGCTCGGAATCTCGCGCGGCATCGATATCTCCGAATTCCCGGCCGCCGGCACGTTCGGCCTCGCCATCTTCGCCGGCGACGCCACACCCGGCCCCGTCAGCCCCGACCTGCCCGAGGCCGCGGCGGGGGCGCCCACGGCCAATCGCGAAGGGTACGTCCTCGAGATCAGCCCGGCCGGCATCCGCGTCGCCGCCAAGGCCGAGCAAGGCCTGTTCTACGGGATGATGACGGCGGAGCAGTTGCTCGAGAGCGCGCGCGTCCACAAGCTCGACACCATCCCCTGCGCCCGGATCGCCGACTGGCCCGCGCTCGAGATGCGCGGCTTCCACGAAGACTACGGGCGCGACCAGTTGCCAACCGTCGAGGACCACAAGCGCACCGTGCGCACGCTCGCACAGTTCAAGATGAACACCCACCTCTGGTTCATCGAGAGCGACCATTTTGTCTACAAGTTCGACCCGGAACTCGGCTCGAGTCATGACCGGTTCACGTTCGACGAGTTGCGCGAAGTCGCCGAATACGCCAAAGACTACTACATCGAAGTGATCCCCGTTGTCGAGTTGCTCGCCCATATGGAAAACACCCTCAGCGATCCCAAGTACGCCCATCTCGCCGAAAAGGAAGGTGCGGGTACCATCTGCCCCACCTCCGAGGAAAGCTTCAAGTTCGTCCAGAACATCATCAACGAGATCGCCCCCAATTTCCCCGGCAAATATTTTCACTGCGCCCTCGACGAGAGCCAGGAGGTCGGCAAAGGAAAGAGCGCCGGCGCCATCAAGGAAAAGGGAGTCGAGCGCGTCTATGCCGATTACTACACCCGCCTCGACGACACCGTCAAAGCCAACGGCAAAACCATGATGATGTACGCCGACATCGTTCTCAACCACCCCAACGTCATCCCCATGCTGCCCCGCGACATCGTCATGATGTATTGGGACTACGCGGTCAAAGATGATCATCCCGGCCTCGAATCGCTCGTCAAAAGCGGGTTCACCACCGTCTCGCTCTCCGGCATATGGGACTGGGCGAACCTCTACCCGATGTACGCATACTCGCTGAAAAACATCGAGCAGATTGCCGCCAAGACCGCGCAACAAAAAGCCCTGGGCACGTTCGTCTCGAACTGGGGCGACTGGAACCTCGGCGCGGCCGGCGCCAACCTCAGCGAGGTGACGTATTACGGCGCTATTTATTGCGGCGCGCAAGGTTGGAAGCCCGATCCCATCCCGATGGACGCCTATTCGGCCGCGTTCGCCGCGCAGTTTTTCGGCGCAGGGCGCGACGATGCCGGCGAGGCCCTCACGCTGCTGGCGAAAGCCCAGGGCGACTCGCTGTATGGCCATCAGAAGGCGCGGCGCATGTCCGTGAGCGACCCTGCCGAGCAAATCCCCGCGATGGCCGCGGCCTCCGAGGCCGACATCGAGTACTGGCAAAACATGAAAGAGTGCGCGGGCCGCACCCACGTCTTGCTCAAGAAATCGGCCCCGCGCCTCAACGCCGACTACTTGCGCAGCCACGATCTCTGCGCCAGAATGCTCGAACTCGCCGCCGATCTCGCACTCCAATACCGCGACACCGCGCTCGAGCAAAAACAGCCCGATTTCAACGGCCGCGCTCACGCCCAAAAATACCAGGCACTCAAAGAGCGCCAATGGGCCCTATGGCAGGAATACCGCGACGTCTACCTCGCCACCAACAAACCCATCAACATCCGCTACCTCATCACCGCCTGGGAAAACTCCCAGAAAGGGCTCGACAAACTAATCACCGATCTCCAATAATTCGCTGGGACGCCCCCTGCCGTTCAGGGGGCGTCCTTTTCTTGGGGGGCATTTCGGCTAATCGCGGCCAACAGCGGCGGAAAAAGATCAAGTCACAAGTTGCGGCTCTCTGCGTATATACTCAAAAGGAGGCCACGACATGTTCACGAGCATCCAGAGCGACGGGGGCGTGATCCGCAAAGTCTTGCGGGGGCAAACGGATGCATTCCGGGTGCTGGTGGAACGGTACGGCAACGTCGTGTACGGCGTGGCGTACGCTCGTATCGGCAATGCCGCGGATGCGGAGGAAATCGCGCAGGTTGCGTTCGTGCGACTGTATCAGTGGCTGGACCGTGTTGCGGGGCGGCGGACGGTCGGGCCGTGGCTGGTGGAAGTGGCGCGGAACGCGGCAACGGACCTGCTGCGCCGGCGTGAACGGGAAGTTTCGCTGGATGATCTCTCCGGTGAGGTGGCGGCAGTGCGGGCACACGACCATGCGCGGGACGAAGTGTGCCGGGTGGTGTGGGAACAACTGGGCGGCCTGGACGACCTGCACCGTGAAGTCCTCATTCTGCATTATTTCGAGGGGAAGAAGACCGGCGAAATCGCGCGGCTACTCCAGATTTCTCCGGCGGCCGCCAGGAAGCGGCTGGAGCGCTCGCGCTACGAACTGGGACGGCGCGTGGCCGCGATGGTGGGAGAGACAACGTCTGCCAGGGGCAAAGAGTTCGCGCGTGTCCACAAAGTTATGGCGGCTATCGGCGTTGCCCGGGCCGCATGGCAGCCGTCGGCGGCGTTGTCGGTTTCGGGCGCGGCCATTGTCGGGGTGAGCACGGCCAAGGTCGTGACGGGCGTGGCCGCGGTAGCCGTCTTGGTCGGGCTGAGCCTTCTGGTGGGCTGGCGGTATATAAACCGGCCCTATGACACGCAGAACATCACCCAGAAGAGCGAGTTTGTGACGCGGCCGGAACCCGCCGCAACGGAGGCAGCCGCGCCGCCGGTTGCCGCTGAGAAAGAAGAGGCGGTGTTGGATGCCGCCACGGGGCAGGCGGCTTCACGCGCGGCGAAACCTACCGCGGCTTTTCGCGGCCTTGTGCTTGATAATGCGCTGAAACCTGTGGCGGGTGCGACCGTCAAGATTGACAACCAGCAGGCCCTCAGAAATTTTCAAAACTTCTCGAAGAATGGGGAAGGCCCGTACTCGATTGAACCCGTGGAAGTCTCGCAGTCCACAACGGCTGACGGCACATTCTGTTTTGAGCAAGTGCCTGTGGCCGCCAACGACCTGTTCGGCCAGGTCCGCATCTCTGCCGAGAAGAACTACGCGTACGCCGAAGTTATTGTGAGTTGTGTGGGGGGTGCTGGCGACACATATTGCGAACTGGTGCTGGAACCGGCGGCGATTGTGGAGGGGCGCGTTGTGGATGCGTCAGGGGTTGGGCTCGGCGATGCGAAAGTGATGGTGTGCAGCGATTCAGTTGGCAGGTACTTGCCACGCCCGTTTGAAATTGAGGCTAACGGAACATTTCTGGCCGGACCCCTGACGCCCGGCTATTACAACGTCATTTCGGACTGCCCCGGCTTTTCCAAAAAGAACGAGATGTGTTGCTTTATGCCGGGCCGCCAACGGCTGACCATTCAGATGACCTCCGGCGGATGTTCAATCTCAGGCCGTCTTACCAGCCGGCCCGATGGCCGGCCTATTGCAGGCGCAACTCTTTCATCCTGGTGCAGAAACCGTCCGTCCTACTCGGGAACAACCGACGGTGCGGGCCGATTCGACATTTTCGGCATCGAACCCGACACGTATCGGCTCCGCTTAAGCGACGGCGATCCCTGGGTGATTGCGGAATCACCGGAGGTTGTCGTGCTGGAAGGGGAGGCGGTGACGGGGGTGGAAGTCCAGGCGGTCCGGGGGGCGTATGTTTCCGGGCGGGTACTGGATGAGAAAACAGGCGAGCCTGTGCCGCGCATTCAAATGCGATTTGACGCGCCGGAGGGTGGCGGGTTTGGCACGGGCACATACCCCCAGACTTTCACGGACGACCAAGGTGCATATTCGCTCGGGCCGCTCGTGCCCGGCCGGTACCGGGTGTTGCTGTGGGGCGATTTCTTGACGGAAACTTCTTACACGCTTCCCTCGTTTGCCGACGTGGCGGGTGTGGATTTTAAGGTGGCGCACGACGCCGCCGTCACCGGTACGGTCGTGGATTACGAAGGCAGGCCCGTGGCCGGAGCGTCCGTGGTCGCCGCGTCCGCAGAACAGCAGCATTTTGCCACCACGGACTCCGAAGGCCGATTCTCAATCCGGCTTGCCAAGAGGCACCTTCCCACTCGGCTGCAAGCGTACTCATTGGGCCGCGCCAGCGAAGAGGTCGGCCCTGTCCGCGGCGATTCGGACCATCGGCTCACGCTGCTCCCGGCCTCGCGGATTGAAGGGACGGTGGTCGACCAGTCGGGACGGCCGCAGCCGGACATGTTGGTACAGGTGGAGATCAACGGCCCTCTGTGGTACCCGGGGAACGGAATAGACGGATCTGCGGCCACGACCTCGGCGACGGGGCTGTTCCGCGTCGACTTTGTCCTGCCCGGCGCGCATACCCTTAACGTCTATGCCGGCAGTTCGCCCGTCGGTTACCCTGTGGCGACGGCGGACGTCACCGTGCGGGAAGGCGAAACCTTGCACGCCCGCCTCGTGATTAATACCCAGGGGTTGGGGCAAGTCGAGGGGTTTGTGCTTTCGAACGGAGCGCCGATGCCGGGCGTGGGCGTGGGAGCGAATTGCGATGGCGAGGAGTGGGTGGGTTCGGCGCACGATCTGACCGATGTGGATGGTTTTTATCGCATCACCAAACTGCGTCCGGGCAGGCTGACGGTGTCTCTGAGGGTGAGCACGGCTGACGGCGGCCGGACGCAGCGGGCCGAGGAAATCGATCTGGCGGCCGGCGAGACATGCAGAGTTGATTTCGATCTGGGCGAAACCAGCTATGGAATCGAAGGCTACGTCACGCAAAGCGGCATCGACTTCTACCCGCAGGTTATTGTCTATCCGACAGGTTCGACCGGCGACGCCGACAAAATGACCTTCGAATGCGGCGCCGGCGGTTATTACCAGGCCAGCCAACTGCGCGAAGGCATGTACGACGTCGAAGTGCACGATTTGTTCAACCCCAAAATCATCCATGCGGTCCGCCGCGAGGTGCAGACGCACGCCGGCGAAATGGTCCGCTGTGATTTCGAAATACTCGCTGGCGCAATCGAAGGTACTGTGGGAAGGTTGCGGCAGAATGAGGTTGCCCACGTTGCCGTCTTCCCCGATACGACCGACTTCTCCATTATTTCCGCTGCGCTGGGCAACGACCTCATCGCCGAGACCGTGGTAAAGCCGGGAGAAGAGTTCCGGTTCAACGGCCTGCCCCCCGGCGTTTACTACCTCGGGGCCGTAGCCGTGCCAGCCGGCAGCGAGTCCGACAGCGCTGCCGTCCTCACGGCGGTGTCAAAAGGGCGCGCCGTAGTCCAGCCGGTGGAGGTCGCTCCGGCCCAGACGGCCATACTGGATCTGCTGCTGCCATAAGTGCCACCTGTCAATCGTCAATACGCGCTGCCTTTCCATCCGGCAGATTACAAATTCTTAATCTGCCCGCCGCCTTTTACCTCCCCCCCACCATGCTATACTCCCATCATGAAAGTGCTGGTGGTAGAAGACGAAGACCGTATTTCGAGCTTCATCTCCAAGGGGCTCGAAGAGCAGGGGTTTCTCGTCGAATGCAGCCGCGACGGCGACGAGGCCTACCGGCTGGCGACCACCCAGCAGTACGACGCCATCGTCCTCGACATCATGCTCCCCGGCCGCGACGGCCTCAGCATCCTGCAAAACCTGCGCAAACAATCCAACCCCGTCCCCATCCTGTTGCTCACCGCGCGTTCCGAACTCGGCGAACGCGTCGAGGGCCTGAACTGCGGCGCCGACGATTACATGACCAAGCCGTTCTTCATCGAAGAACTCGTCGCCAGACTCCATGCATTGGCGCGCCGTGCGTCCGGCGAGCGGCTGAGCATCCTGCAGGCCGGCCCGCTTTCCGTAAACCTGATCACGCGCGAGGTGAAAGTGGCTGACACGCCCGTCCGCCTCACCGTGCGCGAGTTCAACCTGCTCGAGTACCTGATGCGGTCGCCCGGCAGAGTCCTGACCCGCACCCAGATCCTCGAACACGTATGGGGCTACGATTTCGACGTCGAAACCAACCTTATCGACGTCCACATCCAGCGCATGCGAAAAAAACTCGGCGCGCGCGCCGCCGCTTTCATTGAAACCGTCCGCGGCGTCGGATACAGGTTCATAAAACCATGACCACCATGTCCCGCCCCCGCATTGGCACCCGCAGATGCGACCGCATCGGATCGTTCAAGTTGCGCATCGCGCTGCTGTCCACGCTGCTGTCCGGCACCGTGTTGCTGGGTTTTGGACTCTGGACATGGCAAGCCGTCGAGCGCGCCAGCCTGCACCGGATCGATCAGTCGATCCGCGACCTCGGCGACAGATACCTCGGCATGCGGCGCGGACCACAGTACTGGGAGCGCGTCAACGAGTCGCTCCAGTTTGTCCTCGGCGAAACCGAATCCAACGCGTTCGTCCTGCTCGTACGAGGCCGCGAAGGCGAGACCCTCCACGCCTCCGGCAACTGGCCCGCCGAATGGGACACCGCATCGTTTCCCACGCCGGTCGAAGCCGGATTCACCGAGCCCCCGGACAGGTGGGGGCCGCCCGGCGGCCAAATGCCGGGCGGAGGCCCTCGACGCGCGCGGTTTGGACCCATGATGCGAGAATCATTCGACCGGCCCCCGCCGAGCCCGCCCGATGGGTCTGAAGCGTTCAGTCCGCCGCCCGGTCCGTTCGGACCGCCCGGTCCGCCGCCCATGCTGCCGATCCGCACCCAGTCCTTTTACACCTCGCCCTCCGGCGGCCATTCCTGGCGAGTCGGCGTGATGACCAATCCCGAAAGCACCCTCGTGCTTGGCCTGAACCTCGCGCCGTACACCGCCGAGATGGATCGGTTGCGGCGTCTGTTCCTGCTGGCGGCGCCCGCGGCCCTGCTGCTGGTCGCCCTGGGCGGCTGGTGGCTGGCGCAACGCGCATTGCGGCCCGTGCAGGCACTCACGACCGCCGCCGAAAGCATTACGGCGCAAGGGCTCGACCGCCGGATCGCACCCACCGGCGAAGACGAGGAGTTCGACAGGCTCATCCGCGTGTTCAACGGAATGCTGGACCGGCTCGAAAAAAGTTTCCGCCAGGCACTCCGGTTCAGCGCCGATGCCGCCCATGAATTGAAGACGCCCCTCACGATCCTTCAGGGCGAATTGGCGGCAGCCGTTCAGGCCGCTGAATCCGGCTCCGAACATCAGCAGGCACTCGGGCGGTTGATCGAAGAGGTGCAGCGGCTCAAAACCATCACGCGCAAGCTGCTGCTGCTGTCGCTGGCCGACTCGGGCCAACTCAAACCCCAGTTGGAACCCGTGAACCTCAGCGAAATGGTCGAGGCCGCGGGCGAAGACATCCAGGTCCTCGCAGGCGATTTGCGCGTTGACCTGTCGGTCGAGCCCGCCCTTTGGGTAAACGGCGATCCCGACCTGCTCCGCCAGGTGATCCAAAACCTCACCAGCAACTCCATCAAGTACAACCAGCCCGGCGGCCTCGTCGCCATTCAACTTCACAGAGACAACGAAAATATCCGGCTCGCCATCGCCAACTCCGGCCCCGGCATCCCCGTGGAAGACCGCGACCGCGTTTTCGAGCGATTCTACCGCGGCGAGAAATCCCGCAGCCGCCGTGTCGACGGCATCGGCCTCGGCCTCAGCCTCGCCCGCGAGATCGTCCGCGCACACCGAGGCGAACTCACCCTCGAAAAACCCCGCAACGACATGACCACCTTCACCGTCACCCTTCCCGCCGCATCCCCCAACAGCACTCAACTTCGCGCTTAGATCATTTTCGTCTTGAAATGCAGCTTTAACGTAGACGCGGCATCCTTGCCGCGTTCTTGCGTCTCGGCTTTCAAGAACAAGAGGCTGGAAGCCTCTTCTACACTCTCTGGTTTTCATTATGCGGCTTGAGCGCACGGGGCATCTCAACCTTAAAATCATCTAGAACTTCGCACTTCGTACGTCATTTCAGTTCCTGAAGCATCACCAGGGCCGCGTCGGCTAGCCGCCTGCCGGCATCCGAACACAGCCAGCGAGACAAAATGGGTTTGGCGCCATACGCGCCGCGCTCCGCCTGGTCCGTGGTCGGCACGTAACCCGTCACCCTGCCGTTGGCCAACTCAACCACGAACGTCGGCGTCGGCGCCCACCGCTTGATCTCGAGGCCAATCGCCACAAAGATCTCCGCGGGCAACGCTACCAGCCCAATCTCGCCGATCCGCATCACCTGGAGCGGGACTTTCGCGGTTTGGTTGTCATGCGACCAAGTCTCACCGCGCTCGATAGTGTATTTCTCAAAACCGGAGAGCGTTTCTTTTTTCTTGAGCGCGGCGAGTTCCGCCATGAAAGACTCGTCGCGGGTGTAGTACGGGATCTCGAGCGTCTTCTCAATGACGGCGATCCGTCCGTCCCGCATAGGCTCCGCCCGCTCCAGCGCCGCCATCGCCGCGCCCGCCAGCGCCCTGCCGATCTGTTCGGCCTTTGCCGGACCGCCCCGGGGAAGCGCCGTCGGGTCGTGCGGCACGTGATTGATGTCGCCGCACGTGCCCTGCGCCAGCATCGTAACCACCTCCCCGCCATAGACGCGCGAGATCGTGTCCGCCATCACCCCGGGCCAGTCCGCCGAAATCATGGTCGCGCCGCCGCCGCCGATCACGTCCACGTGCAGCGCAAAATTCACCAACACCGCCAGCAGTTTCCCGTCCTCGCCCACCGCCGAAAGCGTCTGAAGTTGCGGATCGATCGGGCCCGCCGGACCCAGCTCGCCTTCTCTCCTGCCGAACAGTTCCGATCCATCCTTCTGCCGGAAAAGCCGGTTGAATGAATAGCCGGTGACGTCAATGCTGCCGGCGCGCAATGTTGCGGGCGTCATGGACGCCGCAGCCGTCGCCACACAATCCGCTATCTGGCGCGGCAGCCCCGCCACCCATGCATCATCGCGCGGCACCACGCTGTCCGCCCGCAACTCCGGCCCCGTATGCGTGTGCGTTGCGCACAGCATCACGTGATCGGCCGCAATCGCGGTTTCCGCTGCAATAAGGCCGCGCGCCGCATCCACAACTTCTTCCGTAAGACAGATCAGGTCGCACGAAACAAGGGCCAGCCGTTCCCCGCCCGATTCGAGCACCACCGCCCGCGCATACAGGTCGTCGCGAACCGACTCCCCTTTCCTGTCGTGGAAGTACCCTGCAAGCGACACACCAACCGGCGGCGTGATTTTCTCTTGCGCCCGGCCCACATTGAATCGTGCCGGCTCTCCGGGCTCGGCCGCAATGGCCGGCGCAGCAAGTAACACAACTACGGCCAAGATTGTCAGTCGGCTTAACATGGGAAAATCCCTCCTGTTCACACCCGGCATATCTTGAGTTTCAAAATCTCAAATCTGAGATCCTCACTTGCGCCAACCATGACCACACTTCCGGCACGTGTAGTCCCGGCGCATAAACAGCAGCGGCGCGCCCAACAGCAGCACGCTCGCCAACACCACCCCCAACGGCCGCGGACCTGCCGTCACGTTCACCGACCCGCATTTCGGGCAGCGCCGGTATGACGTGTCGTCAGGATCCACATACTCGTCCATGTCGATTTCGCGCTCGATGCTGCCGAGAATCCGCCGCGCCGTGCCGAGATCGGCGGACTCCACTTGGAGTTGATATCCGCCCGCACCCATCGCCCGATACCGGCTGAACCGGTGCACCTCCGCTTTAATGCCGTCGCAACCAAGCCGGCCCGCCGCGAGTTCCGACTCGGCTTCATTCTTATAACTGGCTATGGTGACTTTCGCCATGGTTGATTTCCTGAAGGCCAGCCATTATACCTGATTGGCCAAATCGCCTTGGAGGCCGTCATGCCCATTCTGATCATCGCATTACTGTTCGGCGCATCGAGCGCCGTTTCCATCGACAAGTTCGCCGACGGCGTCAACCACTACCGCAACGGGTCGGGGCGGAGTGACTACGCCCGATACAGCGAAGATCAGGTCGCCGAGATCGCCGACAATATCCTGCTGCACCAGCGCGCGAACGGCGGCTGGACGCCGAACTGGGACCCGCTCCGCATCTTGTCTGACGAAGAGAAGTCCCGGTTGATCGCAGATAAACAAAAAACCGACACCTCGTTCGACAACCGCGCCACGTATCCGCAGGTCGAGTTTCTGGCCCACGCGTTCAACACCACCGGCAACACGGCTTATCGCGACGCCGCCCTGCGCGGCATTGAGTTTATCCTGCAGGCCCAAACCCAATGCGGCGGCTGGCCGCATTCTTACCCGCGTACGGACAACTACCGCCCGCTCATCACGTTCATGGACGACGTGACCGCGGGCGTGTTGACCACGTTGCGCGACGCCGCAGCGGGCCGCGGGCCGTTTACGTTTCTTGGCGACGAATTGCGCGCGCGAATTGCCGACGCCGTCCAGAAGGGCACCGCCTGTGTTCTCCGGCTGCAAGTCGTTGTCAACGGCGTACCCACCGTATGGGCGGGCCAGTACGACCCGGCCACCCTCGAGCCGGCGCAGGCGCGGACGTACGAGCTGCCCTCGCTCGTGTCGGCGGAGAGCGTCGGCGTGGTGCGGTACCTCATGGGTTTCGAGAAACCTTCACCCGAAATCGTGCGGGCGATCGAGTGCGCGGCAAAATGGTTCGAGCGGTCGAAGATTCAGGGCCTGCGGATCGAACAAATAGACGCCGAACCGGTGCAGTACGAATTCCATACCTCGACCTTCGACCGCCGAGCCGTCGACGACCCAGACGCGCCCCCCATATGGGCCCGATTCTACGAAATCGACACCAACCGCCCGTTCATGGCCAACCGGGACGGCATCAAGGTCTACACCCTCGCCGAGGTCTCCCGCGAGCGCCGAACAGGCTACAGTTGGTACGGCTACTACCCAAGAGGCTTGCTCGAAAAAGACTACCCCGCCTGGCGCGCAAGAATCTTTAAATAACGCAGTCCGCAAATGCCGTCGCGGTGGGGTCGCGCTCCCGCGCGACCGTGGCTTTCACCAGAAGCCTCTGTTTTACCGTCGCAAATCTGCTGCTTCCCTCGGTCGCGCGGGAGCGCGACCCCACCGCGTGACCTCCGCTTCCCCTTTTCTGTTCCGCGTTCCGCGTTTACCACGCCGCCGCCGCTGCTTTAAACGCTTTTGCGGCGCGTTCCGCGTCATTCCCGGCCGCCGGTTTGTCAGCGACCGCTGCCTGATAAAACGGCCCGATGCCGCACCACGTCGTGCACAAGTGGCCGATCATCCTGTCCGTTGCCTCAGTTTTCGCCGCGTCCATCAGCGCCAGCGTCGCGGCGCTCGACTTCCAACTCGACGGCCAGACCCTGAACCCCTTCTGCTGGAAATACTGCACCGAGGCATAATCCTTGCGCAGCGAGTAGTGCCAGTCGCAGAGGATGATGTCGCGCGGAATCAGATCGATCGCGGGTGCCGTGCCGTTGTCACTGGCCTCATAGCGGTTGTAGGGAAACTCGGCCAGATCGATCAGCCGGTCGCCCCACATCAGCATCGTCAACCCGCGTTTCCCAACAACGTAGCCGTGCAGATCGTTCACCGCCTTCGCGAAAACCTCCGCGTGCGTCTCGCCGTTGTAATACGGCGTTGTGGCATCGGGGAACAGCATGACCTCGTCAAACCCAACGTGAAAATACTCCGCCTGGAATGCCTCAATCAGTTCGTCGATCAGCGCAAACACGATCTCGTTCGTTTCCGGATGCAGCGGGTTCCAACTCACCTGGTAATGGTTCGGATCGTCATAGTTCGGATTCGGCGGCGCCATGAGTTCGGGATAGTTCCTCAGCAAAACGTTTGGCCGCCCGCCCTGGTGGCCAAAACACTGGAATTGTGGGATCAGGCGCACGCCTTGTTCACGGCACAATGCCGCGAGTGCTCTTGCATCGTCATGCGTCATGGCGCCCTTGCGGCTGAGTTCCGGATGCGACTGGAACTCGTACCCGTAATTCACCTCCAACACCAGCGCATTCACGCCCAGAGGGACGAGCACCTCCGTGATGGTCTTGTGGAGCACGGGCAGATCCGAGCGGTCGCCCAGCCCGAGATGAACGCCGCGCCACGCTTCCTGTTTTGGCCCCGCATTGCGCCCCGCATTGCGGGCTGCTTCGCGCGGCGTTGTCGCGCATCCCGCAATGACCAGCGCCACGCCAATCCACAACACGTTTCGGCAGTACATGTTTTGCGTCCCTTTCAGTTGCCCGCTGACTCTGTGGCCGCCGAAGCGGCCATTTCAATGCGCTCCGCACGCGCCAGCGGCCGCCACCACATCGCGTACAAACACGCCACCGTCGCCGCAAGCAGCACCGAAAGCACCGCCAGCCGCGGCCAATTATGCAGCACAAGGTCCATCATGAAAACATAAACCAGCGTGAAGAACACCACGCCGACTACGGCCACCGGCACGTCGTATTTGTCGCGGTCGAACCTGCCCGAATCTTCGCCCGCTTCCGCCAACAACCGGCGCGCACGGCCCCACGCACCGAACGGGCGGACTTTCCGGTAGTAGTTTTTGAGCGAGTCGGCGGGCGTTTCCGGAAGCAGGTACGCGCCAAGCAGGCACGACGCCAGGTTGATGCCGATCAGGATGGGAAAATACTGCGCCTCGCGCAGGTCTGTGAACATCTTGATGTAAAACGCCGCCGGCATCGTGCACGCACCGCAAAGGCAGACCGTCCACCCGTTGATTCGCCACCAGTAGCCGGCAAGCAAGCCAGGCACAATAAGCGCCGCGCCCAGCGCAAAATTGATCGGGTTCCAGATCGCGCTGATCCGCTCCGTGTACATGCTGATCACGATGCCCAGCAATATGATGACGACCGTGGCGGCGTAGCTGACTTTCACCAGCGCCTTTTGGCTGGCCTTCTTCCACACCGGCTTGACGAGATCGTTTACCACGAACGACGCGGCCACGTTGAGCGTCGAGTCGAACGTCGACATGAACGCCGCCAGCAGGCCCGCAAGTACCAGACCTTTTATCCCCACCGGGATAATCTCCTGCACCATCATCGGCAGGACCGACTCGCTGTCCACCGCCTGCCCACCCAACCGCGACAACCCCACCGCCGTCAGGCCCATCACCATGCACCACCTCACGCTGATCACCATGCCCCACGCAAATCCGATCTTGCTCGCTTCCGCCTCGGATTTGGCCGCCCGGAACCGCTGGAATTCCGGCCCCGCCGCAACCGTCAGCAGCGACATCACGCCTTTAATGACCCAGATGACAATGAGCAACCCCAGCAGGTCGGGATACTCCGGCGACGGCGGCACAAGCCGCATCGCAGGCGCCAGGCTGAACCAGTCCGGACCGACCGCCGCCCGCAACGCCTCCGGATCAATGTGAAAGAACGCGGTGACTCCGATATAAACCGCCGCAAATGAAAGCACGACGGTGTGGATGAAGTCGCTGTACACCACCCCCAGAAACCCGCCCAAAACTACGTACAGGCCCGTGAACCCAAATATCAGCGGAACGATGACCGTCCGGTCCACTGGCAGGAAAACCGCCACAAACTTGGCGATCCCGATCCCCGCGTAACCCAGCATCAGCACCGTCAGCACCACGTATAACACCACGTTGATAACCCGCGCCGCCTGGCCCGCCGCGCCCGATCCGTACCGCAGCACCAGCCATTCCATCGCCGTCAGCACGCCGCTCCGGTAGGCCCACTTGGCCTTGTAGGCGATCATGATGCCCGCGAACGGAAACGCCCAGAAGATGTGCTGCCACATCCCGCGCATCCCGAGCACGTAAAACACCGAAACCATCCACATCGTGCCGGACACGTCGAAATAGTTGCTGCTCCCGCTCATGCCCAAAACCCACCACGGCATTTTGCGGCTCCCCAGGAAATAGCTGCTTAAGCTCCTGGATGCCCGCCGTTCCATGTACACCCCCGCCACAAACACCACCACCAGGTAAGCGCAGATTATTACAAGGTCAATTACGCTGAGCGTCACTGCAGCCGCCTCCGTGCCACCGCACAAAATACCTTGCCCGAAACGGAGATGTCCAGTGCATACTTCACTGATTCCCAGTTTTCGGAAGTAATTGCAGGAAATCCCAGGGTAGCTCCAGACCCTACCGGGTCGGGAGCTACCTTGGGCTCCTAATGATCAGGAGCATGAAATTCTTTCGTAACTCTTATGCAGCAACGCGGTGGGGTCGAGCTCCTGCTCGACCGTGGGGTAGCGAAACAGACCTCGGTTTTGCATGCGCCACCTCCGCCACCACCACCCGGTCGCGCGGGAGCGCGACCCCACCGCGTTGAACCCAAAGGCTCGCATGCGCCACCTCCGCCGCCACCACCCGGTCGCGCGGGAGCGCGACCCCACCGCGTTGAACCCAAAGGCTCGTATAACTGGTTTGGTTGCGGCTATGCCGCTAATACGGCTAGCAGCCATCAACCGAACGATGTCGGTTTCGACGCGCTGCAAAATGCGGGCCGGCCGGTCGGCCGTCCTCGATGTCTTGTGCACAGGCATACTCGACGGTCGTGGCGTTGATGGCTTGCCACGTTTGCGGCCGGATGCGCTTCATGTTTTCCTGCAGCGTAGTGAAGGCGGGAACATCCTGAAATCCGACCTGGCAAAACTCCCGCAAGGCGATTGAATCCGCCACATGCGACTGCAGATCGCGATAGCTCAGTTGCTGTTTCATCTTTACAACGGCCAACCGAACCATGCTCCGCCGTCATTCCGCGCGCCCCCGTCGATCTCTTCGCAGTACCCGCTGCATTCAGCATCAAGTCATCCCAGAGGCGACGGTAAGTCGACGGATTTGCTTCCAGGATCGAAGAGATTATGTCCCACTCTTGCGTGAACAAGGGCAGACTCTGATAAAATGACAGCGAACGTTGGCGTTGGGAAACCCGGCGCATGCGACGACTCCTCTTGTGGTGGTTTTGGCGATTCTACTTGTTAGCCACTTAACAGCTTAAGTGTAATAAGTATAAACCGAACCCCCGCATTTTGTCAAGGAAAATCGCATCTAACGCCTTCATTCTAAACCAGTTGCAACTCGCCGGACAGAAACTAAGTTAGCGCCATTCGGGACACCCCCAACAAAGGCGCACTAGCGTGCGGCGCTAAGAAGCGCAGCCGGGAGGCGGCCCGGACGGGCGTGAAAGGCCGCGGTTAGCCGCGTGTTTGATATGCTCTGGGGAAGGAGGATTTGACGGTTCGATGGGAATGATGCGGGGGAAACTGCCGGGAGACGCCTGGCCGGTGTTGGCGGTATTTGCTGTCTCCGCTGCGGCCGGCGTTTTGTATATGGCGACGTTCGAGGGTCAGGCGTATTTCGCGCAGCATATGTTCGGACCGGCGGCGATGTGGGCGTGCGGGCGGGGGTTTGAGAATCCGATGCTGTCGCGTGCGCCGGCGCTGACGGATTTCTTGTATTCGCGGCGGGACTGCATCGAGTGCAGCGAAATTCCGGCGGATATTCCGCTGGCGCCGTGGGACGGGGAGTCGCTGTCGACACAGGAGTGGGCGGCGTACCATCCGCACCCGGAATATGGGGGCTGGGTGAACTGCCAGCGATTTCACCTGTACTTGCTGGGCGGCGTAGCGGTACTTTGGCGGATTCTGGGTGTGGCGTGGATCTCGCTGCTGCCGTTGTACGGTCTGCTGTTCGGGATGACGGGGGCCGCGTGTTACGGGCTGTTCCGGCTTGTGATGCGGCGCGCGCCGGCGGTAGTGTTTGCGCTGCTGTTTGTAGCGGCGCCCCTGCACATCCAGCAATTGCCGGACCTGCGGGATTACGCGAAAGCGCCGTTTTTTCTTACGGTCATTTTTTTAACCGGGCTCGTCGCAAAGAAGCGGCTGAGCGGCCGGGCATTTGCAGGTGTTTGCGCGATGTGCGGCATGGTGCTGGGGGTCGGAATCGGATTCCGGCAGGACCTGCTGATCTGCATCCCGCCGTTCGTGGTTGTGGCGCTGTTTTTGGCGCCGGGGAATCCGTTGCGGGAAAAGGGGAAGCGGCTGGCGGGTGTGGCGATGTTTCTGGCGTGTTTTCTGGTGGTGGGCGCGCCCATTTTGCGGGTCCTGTTTGTCAAAGGCAACAATTCGAGCCACGATACCCTGATCGGGTTCAACAAATATTGCAACGACCGGCTGGGGGTTGGGTCGCCGGTCTATGATTTTGGGGACCCGTTCCTGGACGAGTACACGCGTGCGGTCGTGGAGAGTTATGACGCGCGCGTCAACGGCGGCAGCGAGCGGCTGCGCCATTACACGGCGGCGTATGACCGCGCGGGCAGCCAGTATTTTCGCGAGTTGGCGCTGATGTTTCCGGCGGACCTCGTTGTGCGTGCGTACGCGTCGGTGCTGCGGATCGTGGACGAGATGCGGCCGGACTCGGCCGAGCCGTGGCCGCGGGACGTGGAGAATGGCGGTGCGCGGCTGTTTTACCGGGCGTATGGTGCGGTGACGCGGCTGCTGCTGTCACACGGACGGTACGTGATGGTGTTGGCGCTGTTGCTGCTGGCGGGGTACGACCTTCGCTGGGGCGTTGCGGCGCTGTTCCTGCTGGGCTGGTTCGCGGGCTACCCGTCGCTACGGTTCAGCGTGCGCCACTGTTTCCACATGCAGATCGTTTCGTACCTCGCGGCGGGGTTTCTGGTGCAACGGGGGCTGGACCTGCCAGGGGCGTTGTGGGTGAAAGTCCGGACGGGGAAGCCGGTCTTAGAAAACCCGATTGCATGGCGGCGGTACGTCATCAACGTGGCCGCATTTGCCGCGATTGCAGTGGTGGCGACATGGGCGCCGCTGGCGGGGCTGCGCGCATACCAGGACCTGCGCGTGTGGGAGTTGCTGCGTAAAACAACCACAGCGTCACTCGACCGGATCGAGGTGCGCCGCCTGACGCTCGAGGGCGGCCGCGTCCTTTTCGAGCCGCAGGACTTTGCGCAATTCGACCCCGAGGGCACGTCGACACAGACGGAGTACCTCGTGGTGGAACTCGAGCCGGGGGCGGCGCCCGAACCCGTGCAGTTGACATTTCTGTACGAGGCCGAAGACCCGGAGCGCGATTTCACACGCACCGTAACAGCCGACCTGCGCCTGGCACGGGACGGCGAGCCGACCCGGGTTTATTTCCCCGTGTACCATTCGGGGGAGTCACGGTTTGCCGGCATGACGGTGGACGAGAATCAGGCGGAAACCGTGGCGAACCTGTACCGGGCCCGTGACTTCGAGGGAATCCCGGTGCTGCTCACGGCGGTGCTCTATCCGGGCTGGCAAGCCATGCCGCTGCATTTCGAGCTGACGCGGTAGCCGGTTGCATGGAATGGGATCCGAACCTGACTTTGCACCACCGGCACAGTTATACTTTCCGGGAATAAAGGGCGTCTTGGGAATGTCCGTGTTCGCGGGGAATTCTTGGGCCGCCTAGTATGCCCTTTGGCGGGGCAAATCCAGGTCTTGCGCATTTCGGAGGAACGCGATGAGTGCAGGCCGCAAATTGGTGGAATTCGGCGTAAACCGCCCGCGCACAGTGACTTGGCTAATGGTTATTTTGTGCGTTGTTGTTGCGGCGGTGGCGGTTGCACCGAGTCTGGCGCCCCGCGCGTTTCCCATGCTGCACCCGCTCGATGTCGACACCGACCCTGAAAACATGCTCAGCGAGGACGAGGCGGTGCGCATTTTCCACGACCGGATGAAGCGGGCGCTGTCGCTGAACGACATGGTGGTGGTGGGCGTGGTGAATGAGACGCATCCCCAGGGCGTGTTTAACCCCGAGAGCCTGCGGCACGTTTACGACCTGACGCAGTTCGCCAAGGCGCTGCAATGGCCGTCCCGCACCAACTCGGCCGAGCGCGAGGGCGTAATCGAAGTGGACATTATCGCCCCGTCGACGGTCGATAACATCGAGCAGGGGGGGCCGGGCGAGGTGAAGTTCGAGTGGCTGATGGCGCAGCCGCCCGAGACCGACGCCGACGCGCTGGCGATTCGCGACAAGGCGCGGCGGATCCCGTTTCTGGACGGGACGCTTGTTTCCGAAGACGGCAAGGCGCTGGCCCTCTACCTGCCGCTGACGTCGAAGGATCTCAGTTACCGGGTATACAAAAGCCTTCGGGCCGAAATCGCCAAAATCGAGGGGAACGACCGTTATTTCATCACGGGCCTGCCGGTGGCCGAAGACACGTTCGGCGTCGAGATGTTCAAACAGATGGCGATCTCGGCGCCGGTGGCGATGCTGGTGATTTTCCTGCTGTTGCTGTACTTTTTCCGCAAGCTGGTACTGATTGTGTCGCCGCTGATTGTGGCGCTGGCGACGGTGGTGTTGACGATGGGCCTGCTGGTCGCGACGGGCAACACGATCCACATCATGAGTTCGATGATCCCGATTTTCATCATGCCCATCGCGGTGCTGGACTCGGTGCACATCCTCTCGGAGTTTTTCGATCAATATCAGAAGACGCGCGACCGGCGCAAGACGATTATCGCGGTGATGAACATGCTGTTTACGCCGATGCTGTACACGTCGCTCACAACAGTGGCGGGTTTTGCGTCGCTGGCGTTGACGCCGATCCCGCCGGTGCAGGTGTTTGGGCTTTTTATTGCGATCGGCGTCTCGCTGGCGTGGGTGCTGACCGTGACGTTCGTGCCGGCATTCGTGATGTTCATACCGGACAAGTCGCTCAAGAACTTTGGATTGCAGCATACCGCGGGGGAAGCGCACAAGACGCGCGTAAGCCGGATGCTCGAGGCGGTGGGCGAGTTCAGCTACAACCGGGCAAAGCTGGTAATTGCGCTGTCGGGCGCGGCGGTGGTTCTGGCGCTGGTGGGCATCAGCATGATCCAGATCAACGACAACCCGATCAAGTGGTTCTCCAAAACCCACCCGATACGCGTGGCCGACCGCGTGTTGAACGAGCATTTCGGCGGCACCTACATGGCCTACCTGGCGCTCCGGGCCGGCAGCGAGTTGCCAGGCGGGCAAGCAGAAACCGGCCAAGCTTCGGAGCCGGTCGCCGTGGGTGAACCGGCCCTGCCCGAGGGTATTGGACTTGACAGCGGCGCGCCAGCGTTGCCGGAAGGGCTGGGCGGCGGCAGCGAGCCGGAATTGCCTGCCGGGCTGGGCGGCGCCGAGGTCCCAGCCGAACAAGAGGCGGCCGCACACGTGGAATCTAAAGAGGAGTTGTTCAAGAATCCCGAGGCGCTGCGGTACATTGCAGGGCTGCAGGACTACCTCAAACAATTGGATGTGGTGGGCAAGTCGAATTCGCTGGCGGATATCGTAAAAACGGTGCACCGCGAGTTGATGGATGGTTCGGAGGCGCAGTACCGGATTCCCGATTCGCGGGGAGCCGTCGCCGAGACGCTCGTACAGTACGCAAGCAGCCACCGGCCCCAGGACCTGTGGCATTTCGCCACGCCGGATTTCCGCCACAGCAGCATCTGGGTCCAGTTGAAAAGCGGTGACAACAAGGACATGGCGGGGGTTATCGAGGCGGTCGAGCAGTTTTTCTCCCAAAATCCGCCGCCGCCGGAGTTGGCGGCGCTCGTGCCCGAAGGGCTCGAACACCAGTGGTTCGGCTTGACGTACATCAACGTGATTTGGCAGGACAAAATGGTGCGGGGGATGCTGGCATCGTTTCTGGGCAGTTTCCTGGTGGTGTTGCTGATGATGATCGTGCTTTTCCGGAGCGGTCTGTGGGGTTTCCTGAGCATGATGCCGCTGACCATCACGATCGGGCTCATCTACGGGGTGATTGGCCTCATTGGCAAAGACTATGACATGCCGGTGGCGGTGCTGTCGTCATTGACGCTGGGCCTGGCGGTCGATTTTTCGATCCACCTGCTGGCGAGAAGCAGATCGCTGTACGCCGAGCACGGGTCGTGGGCGGCCGCGTACCGCCACCTGTACGGGGAGCCGGCACGCGCGGTGGCGCGGAATATCGTGGTGATTGCCGTTGGATTCCTGCCGCTGCTGTTCGCGCCGCTGGTTCCGTACAAGACCGTAGGCATTTTTTTGGCGTCGATCCTGCTGGTGTCGGGCGTGACGACGTTTGTGGTGTTGCCGGCGCTGGTGCGGCTGCTCGAACCGCTGATGTTTCCCAAGACGCGTGTGTGCACGGTGACGTGCCGGTGCGCCACGTGCGTCGTGACGACGACAACGGCGGTGTTACTCGTGGCGGTGAATGTCGGCCAGTTTTTGTCGGCGGGCTGGACAACGCTGACCTGGGTGAGCCTCGTGGCGATTGCGGTGCTGGCGGGCGGGTGCGGGCTGATGTCGCGGCGGGAAGCATGCCGGCAACAGGCGGGTCAGAACAAGTGTGAAAGCAACGTGGCTTAAAGGCCCCTATTGAGGAGATGTCGCATGAAACGGTTGTGGATATTAACGGCGGCAGTCGTGCTGGCCGCGAGTTGGCATGCGTGGGCGCAGGACGCGCCGGGCGTCGATGAAATCGTTAAGAAAACCAACCACCAGGCCTATTACCAGGGCGAGAGCGGCGTGGCCCGCGTCAGCATGACGATCACCGACAAACAAGGGCGCACGCGGCAAAAGGCCTTCACCATCCTGCGCAAAAACACCGACGACCAGGACAAAGAACAGCGCTTTTACGTGTATTTTCACGAGCCGTCCGACGAGCAGGGCGTGACTTACATGGTGTGGAAGCACGTGGGCGCGGATGACGACCGGTGGCTGTACTTGCCCAAGCTCGACGTCACCAAGCGGATCGCCGCCAGCGATGAGCGGACCAGTTTTGTGGGCTCGCATTTTTTCTACGAGGACGTGTCGGGCCGCGGGCTCGATGAAGACACGCATGAACTGGTCGAGACGACCGAGACGTATTACGTCGTCAAAAACACGCCCAAGAACAAGGGGGCGGTCGAGTTCGACTCGTTCACCATGTGGATTCACAAGAGCACGTTCATCCCCGTCAAGGTGGCGTTCGAAAAGGGCGGAAACGTCTATAGAACCGCGGAGGTCCTCGAAGTCAAGGACGTACAAGGGTACAAGACCGTCACCAAATCCAAAATGACCGACAACAATATCGGCGGCAACACCGCCATCAGCTACAGTGACGTGAAGTATGACCTCGGCATCTCGCCGGACGTCTTTACGGAACGGTATTTGAAAAACCCGCCGGCGGAATATATTAAATAGGCGCGAAGAAATTGTGGTGCGGGCGTCTCGTCTGCACGGATAAGTTTATTGCTGGATAACTGGCTCGTGCAGGCGAGACGCCCGCACCACAATAGGTGAAAGCAAGTACAATAACGATTGCCGGACTGCGAAGGAGGCTTGTGTGCGGAAGACAAGCTTGACATTGCTTCTCTTGGTGTTGTGCGTGTCCGCCTGGGCTCAGGCGCCGGCGTTGCCGCCGGGACTCGCAGAAACACCGCCCACGGAATCCGCACCCTCGTTGCCGCCGGGGCTGGAAGCCGCTCCTGAATCTCCGCCACGTGCAGCCGCGCCCGTGGAACCCGCGCCGTCGCCAGGGTTGGCAGAGCGGCTGCGGCTGAACGGTTTCATCGACGTGCGCGCCGGGGTGCGGACGCAGGAAGACGGCGCCCAGCCGGAGGATGCGCCGCTGGGCGAGGCGCGGTTGCAGTTGCGCAGCGAACGCGCCTGGGAACGCGCAGGCATCGACGCGATTGCCGATTTCTATGCCGACGCCATCAGCGAGAAGGGGGAGTTTGATTTGCGGCGGTTGCGCCTAACGTGGCGGCCGGCGGATTGGATCGACGTGAGCGCGGGCCGGCAGGTGCTGACGTGGGGCACGGGCGATATGCTGTTCATCAACGACCTGTTTCCGAAAGACTGGGTGTCGTTTTTCATCGGGCGGGACGTCGAGTACTTGAAGGCGCCGTCGGACGCGGTACGCGTTGGGCTGTTCCACGATATCGCTAACGTGGATATTGTGTACACGCCGCAGTTCGAGCCCGACCGGTACATCACGGGCGAGCGCATCAGCTATTGGAACCCGCTGTTCGGGCGTCACGCGGGGCGTCACGACGACGTCGACGCCAATCCGCCGAGCGACTGGTTCACCGACGACGAATTGGCGGTCAGGATTTACAGGACGTTCGGCAGTTGGGAAGCCGCCCTCTACGGTTACTGGGGGTATTGGAAGAGCCCGGGCGGCCAGCGGATGTTTCCAATGCAGGCGACGTTCCCGCGGCTCAACGTGTACGGCGCAAGCCTGCGCGGGACGGTCGGCCGCGGTGTGGCCAACGCCGAGTTCGGGTGGTACGAGTCCGTCACCGACCGGGGCGGCCGCTCGCCGTTCATCAACAACAGCGAACTGCGCCTCCTGCTCGGTTACGAGCAGGAACTGGCGCACGAGCTTGTCGGCGGCGTCCAGTACTACGTCGAGCACATGCTCGATTACGACGAATACCGCAAATCGCCGTTCTTCCTCATCATGGAACCGCGCGACGAGACGCGCCACGTGATCACGCTGCGGCTGACGAAGCTGCTGATGAACCAGAACATGACCGTGTCGTTTTTCACGTATTGGAGCCCGTCGGACTCGGACCTCTACGCGCGGCCGCACATCTCCTACAAGATCACCGATAACTGGCGAGTCGAAGCGGGGGCAAACATTTTCGCGGGCAGGCACGACTACACGTTTTTCGGCCAGTTCGAGGACAACACGAACGTGTACGCGGGCGTGAGATATTCGTTTTGATTGTTGGGACGCTCTCCGGCAGTTGTGGGGAGTGTCCCATTTTCTAATCAGGGGGTATGAATAATTCAAAAGAGGGACGCTCCCCACGACTGCCGGGGAGCGTCCCAACGGCTACTTCAGCGTATTCTCAAACCAAACAGGCCCGCCCCATTTGCCTGTCACCACCACATCGATATCGCCGTCCCCGTCAAAATCCTCGGCGACCAAGTTCATGCCCGAGCCGATCCCTTCGTCGTAGGAGATGATGTGCTTGATCCATTCGGGGTTCGGCCCGCGCTTTAGTTCGTACCAGTAGACGCCGGGCGGGTCGGTTGCGCCGGGGTCGCCGCCGTTGTGCGCCATGAACCGTTTGCCCGCGACGAGATCGAGGTCGCCGTCCCTGTCGAGGTCCGCCAGCGCCAGGCTGTGCGGCTGTGACCATGACTTGTCGATCAGGTGTTGCTTGAAGGCGATCTCGCCGTCCTGGCGCGTCTGTTCGTACCAGAAAATGCCGTAGTCGTGTGCGTTGCTGGTGACGAGGTCGTTGAGTCCGTCGGCGTTGACGTCGTACACGAGGATTTGCGGTGTGTGTGCGGCTTTGCCTTCTTCGATGCTGCCGATAGCGATCGGGTGCTCTTTCCACTCGAGGGCGCGTGGGTCGGCAGGTGCTTCGAACCACGCAACCGGCCGGATCACGTCCGGCCGCCCGTCGCCGTTGACATCGCCGCAGCCCGTGCCCCACTCCATAGTTTTGGGGCAGATGACGTGCTTGACGAGGCCGGCGCCGGATTTTTCATACCAGACCGTATCGACGACAGACGGCAGGATCTCGAGCGGCTTGCCGTCGCCGTCGATGTCTACGAGTTCGCCGCACTCGAAGTTGCCGTTTTCATCCACGAGGTTGCGCGGCCACAGGCCGCCGGCATCGCCGGGGTTGCGCAGCCACTCGGCCTTTTTTGCGAACCACGAGCAGGTGACGACGTCGAGACGCCCGTCGCCATCGACGTCGAGGGGGATGTTCATGAAATCGTCGCGGTATCCTTTTCCGTCGTCGCCCACCTCGCCGGCGACTTCGGCAATTTTCAGCGGCTGGAACTCCGGCGCGAGGTAGAGGTAGGGCAGGGCGACGATGTCGAGTTTGGAGTCGTTGTTGAAATCGCCGACGCCGCATGCCTCGCCGCGGTATGAGCCGATGCGGTGAGGACGAAACTCCACTTTCGATCCGCTGACGTCAGCGGCGCCGGCAGCGAAAACCAGCAGGAGAACCAAGGAGAAAATGGACATAGCGCGCATACAGGAGCCTCCTCTCCGGCAGAAATCCTTCCTCAATAGAAAGGGTCAATTGTGGTGCAGGCGTCTCGCCTGCTGTTTTTTTATTGCGTTTAAAAGAACCTGTACCAGATGATGTAAAAGAACGCGAGCGCGCCGTCTTTCCAGGTTATTTTCTTGCCTTGTTCGTATGTTCTGCCGTGGTATTGGACGGGGACTTCATATATGCGCCATTTCTTGCGGGCGACTTTTGCGGTGACTTCCGGCTCGAAGCCGAACCGGTTTGATCTCAGGCGGATGGACTCGATGACTTCGCGGCGGAACACTTTGTAGCCGGTTTCCATGTCGGTCAGGTTGAGGTTGGTGAGCATGTTCGAGAGCAGGGTAAGAAACTTGTTGCCGGCGTAATGCCAGAAGAACAGCACCCGGTGCGGCCCGCCGAGAAACCGGCTGCCGTAGACGACGTCCGCCTCGTTGTTGATGATGGGCTCGAGCAGGCGGGGATAGTCCAGCGGGCTGTATTCGAGGTCGGCGTCCTGGATCAGGATGATGTCGCCCGAGGCCGAGCTGAACCCGGTGCGCAGCGCGGCGCCTTTGCCGCGGTTGACGGGGTGCCGCACAATTTTGAGATTGTTCAGCGGGAGGTTTTGATCGAGTTGTTCGGCGGTGCCGTCGGTTGACCCGTCGTCGACCACGACAATTTCGCAGTCGGGTGCGGCGTCGCGGACGCGGGCAACGGCTTTGGCGACCGTGGCGGCTTCGTTGTACACGGGCATTATGACGGACAACAACATTACTGCACTCATCCTCCAGCCGGAATCGTAGATGAGCCGGATGCGCCTGTCAACAAGAGGCCGGGCAGGACTCGACATGGGCCTTGTGGACACGGTGGACGTTCTGGAGAGGAAATCGTGTCAGCGCGCTTGAAGCTGTAATGCCAATTTAGGTATGCTCTGAGGAACCTGAGCAGGGGCGCGTGGGACGGTTGCCCGGGCGCGTCTGTTCGCCAAACGGAGGAGGAACGGCTGATGCGTATGCGATTTGCGGCGAAACTGCTGGCTGTGGGGATGCTGGTGCTCTTGGTGGCCGGTTGCGCAACCATGGGCGGTGACAAAGACCAGAAGGCCATCGAGAAGACGCTGGCGGACTGGAAAGCGGCTCTCGAAAAACAAGACATCGACGCTATGATGGCGTTCTATTCCGAGAGCTTCACTACCGACCGCGGCAACACCAAGGACGAGCTTAAGGGATTCTTTGAAGGCGCCAAGGAACAGGGTTATCTCGATGGCGCCACAGCCGATTTGACGGCGGCCGAAATCAAGATCGAAGAAGGCACGGCGAATGTCGCCCCGATCACATTGAGCAGCGATGCGGGGTCGTTGGAAGCCTCGCTGGTGCTGAAGAAAGAACCCGACAAAGTCTGGCGCATTGTCAGTTCGGAGATGAACCAGTAGTCAGGTAGGGAGTTCGGCAGGGGTTTTCGATCGCCTGCCGGGCTTCTTCGGACCACGAAAAGCAGGGGCAGACACTTTTCCAGACTGCTGGAAACGCCTTTCCGAAATGCTGGAAAGGTGTCCGTCCCTGTTTTTCGCTACTTCGTCAACTCATAGATATGCACGTCGAACCGGCGCCAGGTGTCGGTGATTTCGCCGCCTGAAACCGGCAGCGTTCGGTTTTCGTTCAGCACGGCGCAGTTTGCCCAGTCTCCGAGACCCGACAACGCGGCTTTGCAGCTATTCTTGTCGGCGTTGCACGTTAGCAGGTAGAGCTTGTCGTCGTGCTGTTTTGCGAGGCGCTGCACACCGTCGTCGACGGAATGGCCCATCTCGTGGTAGTCGACGGCGACGTTTACGGGCGCGTTGAGCTCGGCGAGGACGGGTCCGAGGTCGGCGACCTCGCGCACGACGCGTTTGATGTCGCTCCATGCCTGTGACGGTTGCGGCATCGTGTGGCTGCCCCAGTAGACGATGCCATTGGCCCCTTTGATGATCGACTGGAACGCCATGAACCGGCTCTGTGCGTGGGTGGGGTAGAGAACCTTCTCTTCGCGGCGCTCGTGCAGCGGCAGTTCGTCGTTGAGATCCTGCCAGGCGAACGCCTGCAACACCATGAACAGGGGCCGGTTCGGTCCGGTGACCTGGCGCATCTTGTCGACGTACTCGCCGACCTGGCTGATGTGCTCGTTGTTGAGGTCCCCCTGGTTGCCGTCGGGAAACAGCGCAAACATGGGCTGGAGACCGCCGGGGTTCACCGGGTAAATGTCGCAGGCGACGATGTCGGTGCCGGCGTTGTAGGCTTGCATCGTCTTGACGAGGTTGGTGGGCGCCTGGTTCATGTACAACAGGTGATTCGGGTCGGCCTGCTTGATGATGGGGTAGGCTTCGACGAACGCCTGCGGGGGCACCCGCACCTCGGTTTTCAAATAGGTCCAGGCGGGTTCGTCGACCGTTTCGAGGAACGCCAGGGACGGGTGGTCTTTGACCCGGTTTACAGCGGCCGTCAACGCCTGCACGCTTTCGTCTTTTCCGGCGTCGAGCTTGATGGTGCCGACGGATGTCCACGTCATGAGACCGGCTTCGTGCGCGGCATCGAGTTTGTCGGGTGAGGCGTTGACGAGGTTGAACCCCGCCTCGGCCAGTTCCGCGTAGGGCCGGTCCGATTTGGCCGCGGCGTACGAACCAATGATAAACGTGCGCTTGCCGTCGACCATGATCGCGCCGTCGTCGTCGTAGGCGGTGATGCGAGCGGCAGAGGCCGTTAAACCGATGGCGGCTGCGGCAAATGAGACGAGAGCGATTGTATTCACGCGGCATCTCCTTTTTTTTGATTTCCGCAGGCGGCAAGTTGTGGTGCGGGCGTCCCGCCTGCACTTAGGTCGATATAACGA
>DATKVG010000178.1:0-3982 GCA_035530195.1 Bathyarchaeia archaeon
CGCGTATTTCGACCGTGGCAAACGCGCCCCGGACAAACGGGCCGCGCCATTGCCAGCACGCGCCCAGCGGCTCGGGAACCGGCAGGCCTTGGCGCCAAACATGGTCGTGCAGGCGCAATTCGCGGAGTGGGCGGTTGTGCAGCAGGTACGACTCCCGGATGAAATACCGTATCATGCCGCCGCGCAAACACTTACGCACGATGCCACACCGTCCCCCGCACGGGAACCGATGGACGGTTCCGCGCCCGGAATCGCCCGCGGGAACGCACCCGGCCCCGTCAATCAGGGCGGCGGCCACCGCGTCCGGGCAGTCGCCGCGCACGAGCGCCTTATGCCCTTTTGCGGCTATCTTGACATAGTCGTCCAGCATTGAAATCTCCGGGGAACTTACTATGCGCCGCGAGAGCGGTGTATATCAAGTGGAAGAAACGACTTCGTAGAAGCGCGGCTTAACGTTTTGGCTGAAAAGCGTTATAATGTATAGGGTAGCGCCCAAAAAGGAGGCCCGTATGAAGTACGTGGCAACGTTGGTTTTGTTGGCCCTTCTCGCGGGGGCGCCCGTTTGGGCGGATTCGATTGTCCACAACGGCAAAACGTACGACAACGTCTATGTGCGCGAAGGCAACTCGTCCTACTACGTGCAAGACCCGGCGACAGGCGCCGTGACAGCCATGCCCAAAAGCGAGGTCGGCGCCGCCGGCGTCAATATCAGCTCCGACGCATCGGCGCGCCAGGCGCTGCTGGACCAGTGGAAATCGGCAAAGACCGATAAGCCGTTGCCGGCACTGACGGCGGTGGCACAGTCGGCGGTGATGGCGGCCGCGTCGGCGCGGCCCGTTGGCCCTGTCCCGTCCGATCCCGCGCCGGCGGTCCGCGCGCCGGCCAATAGCGGAAATGCAAGCATCAAGCTGAAGAACGTCCCGTTGCGCGACGCGTTGCGGGTGACGTTGCGCGGGCAAAACCTCGACTACAGGGTCTATGACAATTATATCTATGTAAGCACGCCGCAACGGTTGCGGCAGGAACCGCTCGAGGGGGTCCGGTCGCGGGCTTACGCGGTGGCCGGCGCAACCGCGTCCGACACGCTGCCCAAGATCGTCCTGCGCAACCCGGGCGGCGCATACCCGCAGATGGGCTACGGCGGCGGGATGGGCGGCGGTGGCTACGGTGGCGGGATGGGCGGCGGCTACGGCATGGGTGGCGGCGGAATGGGCATGGGCGGCGGGATGGGCGGCGGCTACGGCGGCGGGATGGGGATGCGAGGCGGTATGGGCATGGGCGGTATGGGCGGCGGGATGGGCATGAGAGGCGGCATGATGGGCGGCGGCTACGGCGGCGGCCAGGCTTTCAGCAACATCTCCGACCTGTTCTTCAATATCGACGACCGCCTTGTTGGTGAAACCCCGGCCGTTATCGGCGTCGGGGGGCTGTCTGTCGTAGAACGACCAACCCAGCGGTAGAATCTGACTATCGATCTGTTGCTAATGGGGGCACGATGGAGAGCGCGGAGATCTTCGCACGTTCTTCTTCGCTCAGCTTTATTTCGAGACACTTCATGGTGTCATTCATCTGCTTGAGATTTCGGGCGCCGAGGATGGGCGCGGTGACGGCGGGGTTCGAGGCGACCCACGCCATGGCGAGCGCCGCGGGTGAGTAGCCGTTGTCTTGGGCGTATTTTGCGAACCGCTCGGCGATTTTCCAGTACAGGGGATTCTTGAACCGTTCTTTGTACATCTCGTTTTCGTTGAGCCGTCCGGTTTCCTTGCGCTGGTACTTCCCCGTGAGCAGGCCCGCCGCCAGCGGGTTGTAGGGGAACACGGACAGGTTTTCCCACTCTGCCAGCGGCAACAGTTCGACTTCCGCCTGGCGTTTCACAAGGTTGTACATCGGCTGGATGCACACGGGCGGAGCGTAACCGGCGTTCTCCGCCATGGCCAGCGTTTTCATGGTTTGCCACGCGGAAAAATTCGACAGGCCGAGGTACATCACCTTGCCCTGCTCGACCAGCGAGGTCACCGCGCCCAGCGTCTGTTCGAGATCGGTGTCGGCATCCCAATGGTGAAGATACAAGATATCGAGCCAGTCCGTATCGAGGCGCTCGAGCGATTTCTCGACAGACAGCAGAATGTTGCGCCGCGAACTGCCGCGTTCGTTGACACCGTCGCCCGTCGGGAAATGGACTTTGGACGCCAGCACGATGCTCTCCCTGCGCCCTTTGAGCCATTTGCCCGTGATGACTTCCGACTGGCCCTTGTTGTAGATGTTGGCGGTGTCGAAAAAGTTGATGCCGATCTCGGCCGCGCGGTCCATGATGGCAAATGACGTCTTCTCATCGGACTCGTTGCCGAACGTCATGGTTCCCAGGCAGAGTTTCGATACGCGGACACCCGTGTTGCCGAGCAGGACGTAGTCCATTGAATAGCTCCTTTTCAAATAGGATGATCGGACCGATCCGACCGATCCGGCCGATACTAAACCGTAATGTGTTTTCCCTGATCGAGGTAACGGGCTAGAACGAACAGGCAATCGCTCAGTCTGTTGAGGAAAACAATAATGAGCGTGGCGTCGAATCCGGGTACGGCCTCTTTCAGCCGCACGCATTGGCGTTCCAGCCTTCGCGCGACGGCGCAGGTGAGATCGGCCTGGGCGGCGCGCGCCGTCGATGCCGTGAGAATGAACACGCGCGGCAGCTGCGCGAGGGTTTCGAGCCGCAGTTGCTCGGCTTCGAGTTTCGCGACGTCTTCGGCCGTCAATTTGTGCGGGTGATGCTCGGGATGCCTGTTTTCCGCGTCGCTGCACGACGAACCTATCAAAAAGTACCGTCCGATCAACCACAACAAGAACTCCGCGATTGGCTCGCGATCCGGTGGCTGGTGTTCGAGAATGGCGAGGCGCAGCACGGCCGTTTGCGCGCGCAACTCATCGACCGTGCCGACGCATTCCATAATCGGGTGAGACTTGCTGTATGTCTGGCCGTCGAGCGCGGACGTGTCGCCGCTGTCGCCCCGGCCCGTAGTAACCTGGCTCTTGATCATCCTCTTCTCTCCTCTATTTGACCGTCAGCGCGACCGGACAGTGATCGGACCCGCGGACGTCGCACACGATCGAGGCGTCGACGACGTGCCGCATGAATTTCTTGTTCACACAAAAGTAGTCGATGCGCCATCCGATGTTTCGCTCGCGCTCGTTGCGGAAATACGACCACCACGTGTAATGGCCCGGCTCCTGGTTGAAATGCCGGAACGTGTCGATGTAACCCGCGTTCAGCAGGTCGGTCATGGCGGCACGTTCTTCGGGAAGGAACCCCGCGTTCTTGACGTTTTCTTTTGGGCGCGCAATATCGATCTCTTCATGGGCGACGTTGAAATCGCCGCACAGGATCACGTCTTTCCCTGCGGCCACGAGGCGGTTGCAGAACCGGCGTATCGCCTTCATAAAGGCCAGCTTGTAATCGAGGCGCGCGCCGTGCGGCTGGCTGTTTGGGAAATAGGCGTTGACGACGGTGAAATCGGCGTATTCGAGCGTCTGTACGCGGCCCTCGTCGTCGAACTCGTCCGCCCCCATCTGGCCTACCGACAGCGGCTCTTCCTTCACAAACGCCGCCACGCCGCTATAGCCCTTTCTCACTGCCGGCCGCCACAGCGACACGTAACCGGGTGGATTCATCAGCCACAGGTCGAGATCTTCCGGCGCCGCCTTGATTTCCTGGACGCACAACACGTCCGGCTGCGCCTGGTCGAGCCAATCGAGCATCCCCGCCCGCGCCGCGGCTCGGATGCCGTTGACGTTCCAGCTCATGATGCGTTTGACTGGCTTCTCTTTGGCCATACGTGCGCCCACCCCTCAGCAATACAGGAAAGCATACGGGCGCAGGCGGGAATTTTCAATTGTGGCGAGGGTCATGTTGTCTTTCGCCAAGCCGCAAAGGGAATACTGGGAGATATGGTGAGGCTTAACAGGCCTTATTGTGGTGCGGGCGTCT
>DATKVG010000179.1:0-5808 GCA_035530195.1 Bathyarchaeia archaeon
CAAGGAGAATGGGAGATGCGAAAGAAAGGTTTTACGCTCATTGAACTGCTGGTCGTAATAGCGATTATCGGAATTCTGGCAGCTATTCTGCTGCCGGCATTGGCGCGCGCCCGCGAAGCGGCGCGGCGGTCCAGTTGCCAAAATAACCTCAAGCAGTGGGGACTCGTGTACAAAATGTACGCCAACGAATCCAAAGGCATGAAGTTCCCGCCCATGATGGTTGGCATGTATGCGTGGGAGGATGGGACTGTGCACCAAGATCTCAATGTGGGTCCGAACATGCCGTCGATCTATCCGGAGTACCTCACTGACGGCAAGATTATTTTCTGCCCGTCCGACGCCTCGATGGGTGAGTACCTCGAAAATTCAGAAGACTGCTTTGCCTACGGTTCGTGGCATGGCTCGTACTGCAACCGGTCGATCGACTCGAGCTACGCGTATTACGGTTGGGCGTTTGACAAGGCCGATTGCACGGATGATCCCGTGGCGTTGAGCACGACCACCTATCTTGCCGCCCTGGCCGCCATGGTCGATCCCGGCATTGACCTCAGCCAAGAGATCGCGGCCCAGGTGGGTTACGCCGCCGATGCCATCATTGCCAAGGCGCAAGATGCTGGTGAGTACGTCCCTCTGGGGTTCGCGCGGTTTACTGACCAGGACTTGGATCTGGGTTCGGCGGGTAGCGGGTATGGTAATGGCGACGGCCAGATTTTGTACCGGTTGCGCGAGGGTATCGAGCGGTTCATGATCACGGACATCAACAATCCGGCCGCCAGCGCTATCGCCCAGAGCGAGCTGTTCATCATGTTTGACTCGGTTGCCACCAGGGCTACCGCGTTCAACCATGTACCGGGTGGCTCGAACGTGCTGTTCATGGACGGCCACTGCGAGTTCATCAAGTATGAACAATGTGCCCAGGCGCCGGTGAACAGGTCAATCGCGGTGCTGGTTGGCGCGGTTGCGAGCGATTTCTAAGCCCTCTGCCGCCCCGTGATGGCGGTGTCCCATGTCGCGCGCCGGGGGGTAGTAAACTCCGGCGCTGGTTTGTCCGCCCCCGCGGGCCGGTTAAAAACGGCCCGCGGGCGGCTTTTGTGGCGCCCGCAAATTGTTGTTGCGGTGTCAACCGGGGCAGTAAAATCCTTGCTGGACGAAAGACTGATGGAGGGAACAACCGTGGCAAGAATCTGCGCCCTGCTCATGATGTCCGTGGCGGCGGCCATCGTGCTTATGCCACAACCTGCGTTCGCCGCGCCCGATTCGGCAGGGACGTCCTTGCTGGCCGATCTGGCCAACCCCAAAACGTTCACCGTCGGGCGCGAATCCAGCTACGACCCCACCGGCGGCAACGCTGATGGCCGCCACGACACCCCCATGCAGCCCGGCGAAACCCGCACAATTGCCGATATCAAAGGCCCCGGCGCTATTACGCATCTATGGTTCACTATCGCTTCAAAAGACCCGCAATACCTCAAAAACATTGTATTGCGCTTCTACTGGGACGGCGAGGAAAACCCGTCGGTCGAGTCGCCCATCGGCGACTTCTTCGGGCTCGGCAACAACCGCGTCTACCAGTACGCTTCGCTCCCCATCCAGATCGGAACCGAGGGCGGCCTCAACTGTTTTTGGCGAATGCCATTCGCCACCTCGGCCAAGATTACCGTCACGAACGACGGCGCCATCCCCTGCACCGCGTTCTACTACTATGTCGACTATCAAAAACTTGCCGCACCGCCTCAGTCCCCGCTGCGGTTCCACGCCCAATACCGCCAGGCATTTCCCTGCCAGGGCAGAGAAAACTATGTCTTCCTCGACGCCACCGGCCAGGGCCATTACGTCGGCGTCAACCTCTCCGTACACAACCGATCGAGCGCCTGGTGGGGCGAAGGCGACGACATGATCTACATCGACGGCGACGAGAAACCCGCGCTCCACGGCACCGGCTCCGAAGACTATTTCTGCGGCGCGTGGGCATACGGCAAGCCGTTCAGCAACCTGTATTTCGGCGCGCCACTCATCGACGGCCAGCACCAGCGCAACGCCGTCTGGAACGTATACCGATACCACCTCGAAGACCCCATCCCGTTCACCAAATCCATCCGCGTCACCATGGAACACGGCCACGCCAACAACCGCGCAGACGACTGGGCGTCCGTCGCATACTGGTACCAGACCGAGCCGCACAAACCATTCAGCCCACTCGCCGAACCTCAAGCGCGGATGTGGACCGAAGCCACCACCTACACCGAAGACTGGGTGCAGGAGGCGGAAGATCTTGCGCCCGTGTTCCAAAACGAGAAGGTCTCGAGCTCGTCTACACTCGAGTGGGGCAACTTCTGGAGCCAGGGCAAACACCTGTTCTTCAACGCCGACGCGCCCGCCGTCTTCACCGCGAACCTACCAACCTATCCCACGGACGCCGGCAATTTCCTGTTCGAGATCTGGTATACGGCCGGGCCGGATTACGGCCAGTGCGAGTTGTGGCTGAACGGCCGGATGATCGGCGCCTGGGACGGCTACAACGCCGGGGCCATGGCGCGCAAAAAGCTCGATACAAAGTTGCCCGGTTCAATAAAACCGTCAGAAAACGTGTTGGAAGTTCGTATAACCGGCAAAAACCCCGCCTCGACGGGTTACCTCGCCGGCTTCGACTGCTATCGACTTACACCACAGTAGCGAAAAACGGGGACAGCCACCTCTTTCGGCAGTTTGAAAAAGGTGGCTGTACCCGCTTTTCGCGGCCCCGCTTTTCGCGCACTACATGGGAAGAAAAGAACATGAAAAAACAATTGCTCATCCTCGTCGCTGCCATCCTCACGACCCTCTCCGCCCTCGCCCAGCAGCCACCCGACGTCGTCCTGCAAAAAGACGTCGTCTACGGCCATGCCGACGGCGTAGACCTGCTCCTGAACCTCGCCAAACCCGCCGGCGCGGATGCCCCGCTGCCCACCATCGTCTACGTCCATGGCGGCGGCTGGGAGGCCGGTAACAAAGACGAGTCCGAGCCCCTGATCCGCCTGCTCGCATCCTACGGGTACGCCGCCGTTTCCGTCGGGTATCGGCTCACCCCGGCCCACAAATGGCCCGCTCAAATCCAAGACGCCAAATGCGCCGTCCGCTACCTCCGCGCCAACGCCGCAACACTCGGCATCGACCCCGACAACATCGGCGCAATGGGCGATTCGGCCGGCGGCCATCTCGTCTTGTTGCTGGCCCTGATGGACGGCACAGGGCCGTTCGACGAGGGCGGGGGCAATCCCGGCCCCTCGAGCAAAGTCAAGGCAGTCGTGAACCTTTTCGGGCCGACCGATTTCACGTCATGGCAGTTGCGACCGCTTGGTCTGGTGGAAATTCGGCGCGGGTTCGGCAAGAGCTTTGACGAACTGCTCGTGGATCTTGTAGGTACGGCCGACCGCTCTGCGGCCGTCATGAAAGAAGTGTCTCCGGTGACCTATATCGATGCCGGCGACCCGCCCGTCCTCACCTTTCACGGTGACAAAGACCCGCTGGTTCCGGTGGACCAGGCGCACATCCTCCACCAGGCCCTCGATAAGGCCGGCGTGCCAAACAGGCTCGTCGTGGTAGAAAAGGCGGCTCACGGTTGGGGCGGCGAGAAGTACGAGAACACCCTGCGGCTCACCCGCGAGTTCTTCGACAAGCACCTCAAAGGAATTGCGGCCGCCGCCCCTTGAACACCTACGCCTGCAACACCGCATAATGCGCCAGCGAGCATGCCGTAAGCGCTTCGGTGTTATACCCCCCTTCAAGCACCGACACCAGCCGGCCTCGAGCCAGATGCTTCACTTGCCGCGTCATCCGCGCGAAATCTTCCGTATCGAGCCGTTGCGATCCCAGCGGGTCCAGCCGGTGCGTGTCAAACCCCGCCGAAACCAGCACAAACTCCGGCTTGAACTTTTCCAACTCCGGGATGATGTAATGCCCAAGCGCCTCGTGCCATTCCCGGCCACCCGCACCCGGATGCATCTGGATGTTCAGGATGTTATTGAACGCGCCGCGTTCCGACGGCCAGCCCGTCCCCGGGAACAGCGGGTGCTGGTGAATGCTGGCGAAGTACGCGCCCCGATCGTTGTAAAACGCCTGCTGCGTCCCGTTGCCGTGGTGAACGTCCCAGTCGACAATCGCGATCCGCGAAATGCTCGCTTCCTGCAACAGCCATTTGCCCGCCACCGCAAGGTTGTTGAACAGGCAGAAACCCATTGCCCGGTCTTCCTCGGCATGATGACCCGGCGGGCGCACCGCGCAATACGCATTGTCGATCTTCCCCTCGAGCACCGCCTTGCACGCCGAGATCACCGCGCCCGCCGCCAGCAACGCCGCGTCCCACGATCCCGGCCCCATCTGCGTGTCCGGGTCTGGATACACCTCATCATTCAGGCAGACTTCCTCGATCGTGTCGATATGGCCCGGCGTATGCACACGCAGCAGGTCCTGCCGTGTTGCCGGCGTGATCGGCATGTTCGGAAACGCTATCTGCGCCTCGGCGAACGCGCGCCGGATCGCGTCCAGCCGTTCCGACCGCTCCGGATGCCCCGGCCCCGCATCATGCAACAGCATCCGATCGTCGTAATAAAGGCCGGTCCGCGCCATAATTCCCACCGTTTTGATTTGCTCAAACGGGTAAAAGTATCTCATCCTGCCCCGCGGCACGTCAAATGGCTGCCGGATACGGTTGCCTTGCCCATAAGCCGAGCAGTCCAGTATACTTAACGCGTGAAAACAGTGTCTGCGACACCGGAGTGTTCAAGCTATCGTTTTCCGTTGTTTCTCGCCGTGGTCCTAATTGCGGCGGGTTCCCTTCCCTATGCCTACGGCTACTGGCATGCCCAGCCTAGCGAACGTTTCGTGGGGTTCGTTGGGCGCGCCGTCCCGGCCAACAACGAGTACCTCATGTTTGCCAAGCAAGCCCAACAGGGCCTGTGGTTGTTCGAGAACCGGCTGACGCCGGAGCCGCTCCCCCGGGCGTATTTCGGGCCGGAATGGTGGCTATTTGGCCGGGTAGCGCGTTGGACGGGGCTTCCGCTGATTGGCGTTTTCCATTTGCACCGGGCGTTGGCGGCAGTGCTGGTGGTCTTCTCTTGCGCCTACCTGATTTCCCTTTGCCTGCAAACGGGGTTTCAACGACGTTTGGCCCTGGCGCTCATCGTGTTTGGCTCGGGTTTTGGCTGGATCCCGTGGCTTGGGTCGAAATTATATGAACACCTTATGCCCCTGGCTGGCCCACTCTTTGGCGCAAACCTGCCCGCATCGCTGAACCTCCCCCCGGTACTAAGCCGCGACATCGACGGCGTCATGATCTCCAACTATCTGGTGAACATGCCGCACTTCATGCTGGCCGGCGCGTTCATCGTATTGACCTACGCCTTTCTCCTCGCCGCTGAGCGAGACGGCGTGCAGCGACGTGGCTATTTTATCCTCAGCGGTCTGTGCGCCATGATTCATTTGCTCATACGGCCGTACGCGTTTCCCGAGATTTGCCTCGTGTACGCTCTGTTCTTTGCCTTTATGAGCTACCGCGACGGCCGGTTAAGCTGGGGGCGGTTCTTCAACTACGCAATGATGGCCGTCTGGCTTGTACCGGCGTTGGCCTACTATCTCATTTTGGCGCACACCAACGCGCTGGGCATCAGCGGGTGGGAGCGCAAATCGGGATACTTTTTCGAGTACATCCTCTGGTATGGCCTGCCGTTCGTGTTGCTGGCTTTGTACTTCCAGGGGCTGGGATACCACCGCCGGATGACGCAACCTCAATTGCTGATGACGTTGTGGTTCTGCGTGGCGTTCTTCCTGGCC
>DATKVG010000180.1:0-2200 GCA_035530195.1 Bathyarchaeia archaeon
CGGGTGCGGAGTGCGCAGGTACGCGGTCGGTTACGAATGCGGCGCGGGAAGGGTGACGGTTGCGACCCGTGGGTTGAGAACGGGGTACGAGCGATGGAGTCTGGCGGGTGATGGAGAAACCCATTGCCTGAATATCGAACAACGCTATTTCCGAACCAGCTTGCGGCGTTTATGAGTCGCAAGTACGAGGTCTTGATGCACGGCGGGCGTGGCGGCGGGAAAACGCGGTGCCTGTGTTTGAAGGCTGTGGATCATGCGTCGATTCGCGGGAACCTGGTGTTGTTATGCCGCAAGCGCGGGACGGATCTGCGGGCGACGACGTTGCGGACGTTGTTGAAGCCGAGCGGGAATCTGCCGGCGGTATTGCCGGAGGGGGCATACGAGCACAACAAGAACGAGCGGGTGGTCCATGTCCTTGGGGGCGGGGACATCATGTATTTCGGGTTTGACGACGAGCAGCGGCTGGGGTCGTTGGAGCCGGGTTGCATAGCGATAGACGAGGCGCGGGAGTGTGCGGAAGAGGAGTATTTGATGCTTCTGGGCGGGTTGCGGAACGCGGCCGACCCGAATCCACAGATGCTGGTGGCGACGAACCCGAGCGCCAGGAGTCATTTTCTGTTTGATCGGTTCAAGCCGGAACATCCGGACGAACGGCCGGCGGGGCGGGATTCGTTTTTCCTGAGCACGGACGACAATACGACGTTGGACCCTCGCTATATAGACGCGTTGCGGACGATGCCCGTGCAGTACCGCAAGCGGTTTTACGAGGGGAAATGGGGCGAATTTGAGGGGATGGTATGGCAGAACTTCAACCGCGAGTTGCATGTGGTTGACCGCGCCCCGGACGAATTTGTGCGGTTTTTCGCGGGTGTGGATTACGGATACAGCAACCCGTTCTATTTCGGCCTGTTTGGCGAGGACGAGCAGGGCGCGTTCCACCTGATTGACGAATTGCACCAAAGCCAGTTGCTACAGACACAGCAGATCGAGAAGTCGATTGCCCTGGCGGCGCGGTATGGGGCGCTTGACGACGTGTATATCGACCCGTCCGCCGCGAGCCTGCGGGGCGCGTTCCGAAATGCCGGCCTGAATTGTATTGCGGCGAATAACGACGTTTTGGACGGGATTGCGAAGGTGCAGGGCCGTCTTGAGGTGGCCCACGGCCTTGGCAGGCCGATGCTGACGTTCGCGCCGCGATGCAGGAAGACGATTGCGGAGATCGAGGGCTACGTCTGGTCGAAGAATCAGGCGAAGGATATGCCGGTCAAGGAACACGACCACGCGTGCGACGGTATCCGGTACGCCATAGCGACCATCGACCGGGTGCCCGTCAAGTTTCATTTGGTGGATGTGGGCGACGGCAATGCCGATACCCGGGCGCGAGACTGGCTGGTGGACCCCGGATATCAGGGCGTGCGCGTGCGCGGCGGCGACGAATGGTGCCGAGTGGATAACGAGGCGATTTGGAGTGAAGTCGGATGAGCAAGGGGTTGAATCTCGACGGCGCCGAATGGATGGAAAGCATGAAGGCGTTGCGGGTCAGGCGGGGCGATGTAATCATTTTCCGAAAGAAGCTCTACCTGGGCGGGTATAAAAAGACCGCCCTTCGCACTCGCATTGGCAGGATCTTTCCATTCAACGATGTTTTGGTGCTTGACGATACCGAGGAAATTGCGGTTGTCCGACTCAAGGACGAGCCGCCCGAGGAAACGCCGTCCGGTGAGTGAAAACGTGGCCTATATCCATGTTTCGGCCGCAATGCTCGGGGATCTTCTCGGGTTGCCCGAGGGCCACCGGGTGAAATCGCCGTACCTGGAAGACGAGGCGCGCGGAATCGTGTCTCTGATGGTGGAAGGGCCGGGCATCCCGGCCATGAAGCCCGAACGCGGTATACCGGTCGCACGGTTCGTGATGTCCTCCGCCGGGACGTGCAAGGCGTGCGGACAGCAGACGGGACGGAACATGAAGATTTCGGTTAGGAAGTGAAGCCCGTGTTGGAGCGCGGTGAATGACGACCTTTACGCTCGATGAGGCACGGGGCATCTACGTACCGCCGGCGCTGCACGGCAAGGCGACGCCGGAGGAAATCGTATCCGTGGATTCGCCACAGATGGGCGAATCGGGGGTTCCGCAACCCGGCCCGATCCGGCCGGAGCAGCTTTTGAAGATGTACGCGGACTGGGTGTATTCCTGCGTGGAT
>DATKVG010000181.1:0-76162 GCA_035530195.1 Bathyarchaeia archaeon
TGCTGGGGCAGTACTTCCTGCGGCGGCTCGGTTTACGGCATCAGCCGCCCGAGGTGAAGAAGTACTACGTCCACGGGCTGCACGGGCTGGACGCGATGTTCGGGTGGACGCGGAAGGTGCGTATTCGCGGCGCCGAGCACGTCCCCCGAAAAGGCCCGACCATTTTCGCATCGAACCATATCCAGATCGACGACCCGTTTGTGACCGGCGCGTTGATCCACGAACTCAGCGGCGGAATCCGGCCGGCCGCGATGATGCGGGACGATTTTTTCAAGGGGATTCCGCGGTGGATGCGCGGTGTGCTGGACCCCGACGAGGTGTGCCGCCTGATCGGTGCGGCGCAGATTTCGAGGCACGGGGTCACGGAGGAACAAATCGACCAGTTTGTCGGACTGTTGCTGCAAGGGGAAACGTTCTTAATCTATCCCGGTCGATCGCGTTCCCAGATGGGCCTTATCTTCGAATATCGGGACTGGATACGGAGCCCTGGCCGGACCTCGTTGTTCCCGTCGCTGGTCCACATGCGCGACCCGGGGCTGGACGTGCCGGTGGTGCCGGTGACGCGGACGTATAACCCGCTGACGAAACGGAGCTGTGTTGCGTTTGGTCAGGGCCTTTACCTGGAACGGGGCGCGTCGCCGGCCGGGCAGCGGGAATTCGATTACGGGCTTGTACGCGCCATTGCGGATCTGGTCGAAGTGAACGCGCCTCAACTTCTCAGCGCGCTGCTGTACCTGCGCTGCCTGCACGGGTTGTCGTTGCGGGCCGGGGTCGACGAACTTGCCGACGCCCTGCGCGACATCATCGCGGCGGTTGCCGAGCGAAACCCGGCGCGGATGCTGGACCCCGCGCTCGTGGAGAGTCCCGAGCGGGAGGCGGAAAGGCTGATGCGATTCTTGCGGAAGCGATCTCTGGTGCAGCGGAACGGCGACCGGTTCGAGCTGAATTGCCAGGCAATTTTGTCGATACCGACATCGAATGCGAAGTATAAGGCGCAAAACCCCGTCAAGTACCTCGCCAACCAGTTGATCCACCTGCGGGACGTTATGGGGCCTGTCGAGGAGCGGCTTCTTGGGCATTCGGGGCCGTGGCGGTCGATTCGGCCGGCACTGGCGGCTGGGGCGTGTTAGTTTCGCGTTTCCCGGCCCTGTCGCCTGTGCCGGCTTGTGTATCTTCGGCGGCCATGTCAGGGAACCAACTGCGGCCGGTGGCTTTTTCCATGGACGCGTGCGCAACGGCATAATCGCGCATCGCGCGGATCAGCGAGGATTCCGCGCCGGTGAGTGCGAGTTCGGCGTCGAGAATCTCGGCCTGTGTCCCCACGCCTTCCTGGAACCTGAGTTGGGCCAGCCTCAGCCCTTCCCGGGCAAACTCGACCGTCGCCCGTTCTTCCATGACTTTGGCGAGCGCATCCTGCATCTGGATATAGGCCTGGCGCACATCGAGCTCGATCAGGCGGGTGAGGTCGTCCCGCTGGTTGACAAGGCTGCTTTCCCGCGCACGCGCCTCGGCCACCTGGTGCTTACGCCGCCCGCCGGTAAACACTTCCCACTGCGCGCCCAGCGCCAGCGTCCATCCGTCGGGCTGGGTCATGCCGCCCTTGTCGACGTTGAGGTACTCGGCGCTGGCGGCGGCTTGGGGGAGGTAGCGGCCCTTGGCGGCCCTGACATTCTGGCCGGCGGCGCTGATGCCCTTGTTGAGCGCGATCAGTTCCGGCCGCGCCTGATCCGCCTGCGCCAGGAGATCTTCGAGCGACTCTTTGAGCGGGATGATTTCAATGGAACTGGCGAGCCGGAGGGGGTGATCCTGCGGGACCGCCAGGATTCTGCGCAAGTTGACGAGGGCGAGCCGCTCGGCGTTTTTCGCGGCCACCCAGTTGGACTGGCGCGCGCTCACCTCGGTGCGCGCCCGAAGTACCTCGAACTGGCTCACCAGCCCAACGTCGAACATCTGCTGCGTGTCGGCGAGATGACGCTCAAACGTAACAACGCTCTCCTGAGCGACCCGGATCAAAGCGCGCGCAAGCAGCGAATCGTAGTAGGCCTGCTTCGTCTGGTATTCGAGGTCGTTCAACTGGGCCTGCCGCTGCCATTCCCGGGATTCGGCCAGGAATCGGGACGCCCGGACGGCAGAGGCGATCTGGCCGCCGGCGTATAGCGTCTGTTTAATGCTCAACTGATCCCGGCGGAACGTGTCGCTGGGTTCGAGGCCGCCGCCCAGGATGCTCGAGAACGCGCCGAGGCTGCCCAAGGGCGATTCCGCGCCTTCCATGTAGACGTAGCTGCCTTGGACGCCAACCTGCGGGTACCGTTCCGCCCGCGCCTGACCGGCCTGGGCGCGGGCGATATCGACTTCGCTCTGAGAGATGAGCACCTGCGGGTTCTGGCGCAGGGCCGTCTGGACCGCCTGGGGCAGCGTCAACTCGAGGGCGTTGGGCGCGGCCTCCTCGGGCCCCTCGCTTTTCCAATACTGCTCGAGGTCGCGCAGGGTTTCTTCACGGAGCTCCTGGAGCGCCTGATCGTCCAGCAAGGGCGGCGCGAAGGGGGGTTCGGTGGGCGTGGCGGCCGCCGGGGCCGGGGCGTCTTGGGCGGCTGCGATGAAATATACTGAGCCCGCAACCATGAGGAAGATGAGCAGATGTCGCATTACAGGTAGACCTCGCTTTCCGCGTTCACCATGCAGGGCGGCGCTATGGCGCAGAAATATGATACGTTCGCGCCCACAAATTTATCAAACTTCCCGTGTTTGCGGTGCACTCGTTCCAAATATCCCCGAGGGATTAGACCATTGTCAGCCCATCGCGGCATAGCCGCAACCAAACGGCCCAGTCGTCCAAGCGCCGTCCACGCCGCGTCATTTTGCCAACATTGCGGCGGCGGTCGGCAAAACTGCACAATAGGCCTCGATGAGATACCCGGAAATGACGCCCAAGCAACGCGTGCTGGCCGCCATCGAGCACCGCCAGCCCGACAGGGTCCCCATCCAAATCTACCTGACGCCGGAGATCGAGCAGCGGCTGAAGCAGTACCTCAAGACGGACGACCTGCTGTCGGCGTTTGGCGTGGATTTCCGGGGAGTCGAACCGGTCTATACGGGCCCGCCATTGCGTATTCCCGCGGGTTGCGACATCGTGGACGAATGGGGCGTCGGCTATAAGCGGGTCGAGTTCGGCGCCGGCGCGTACGACGAGGCCGTTTACCTCCCGCTGGCGCAGATGCGGACGCTGGACGATGTCGAGGCGCACCCTTGGCCGGACCCGGATTCGCACGACTATTCCACGATCGAGCCGCAGTGCGACGCCCACGCAAAGTACGCGGTCTGCTGCGGCGGTGCGGGGATTCCCGACATCCTCAACGGGGTCAGCCGCGGCCGCGGCATGGAACAGGTCGTGATGGACATTGTCACAGGCGACCCAGTTGGGACGGCCATCATCGACAAACGGTGCGATATCCTCTACGAACAATGCCGCAGGACCCTCGAGGCGGGGAACGGCAAGATCGATATCCTGTGCCTGGGCGAGGATTGCGGCAACCAGGCCGGGCCAATGTTCCCGCCGGCGGTGTTTGACTCGTTTTTCCGGCCGCGGCTCGAGCGCTTCTACAACCTGGCCCACCGATTCGGCGCAAAAGCCATGATGCATTCGTGCGGCAACACCCGCAAACTGATGCCGCGCTTTATCGACATGGGGCTCGATATCCTCGACGCCATGCAGCCCGAACCGCCGGGCATGATCCCCGAGGAAATCAAAGCGCAGCACGGCGACAACCTGGCGTTCTGCGGCCTGATCAGCACGCAAAAAACCCTGCCGTTCGGCTCCGAGCAAGAGTGCCGCGACGAGGCCCGCCACCGAATCCGCGTCATGGGGAAGGGAGGAGGCTACATTTTCGCCCCAGCCCACTGCATCCAACCCGACACGCCGCTCGAAAACATTTTCGCCATCTACGAAGTAGCGTTGGGACGCCCCCCGGCAGTTGTGGGGGGTGTCCCGCAGTTTCAAGTGCGAGGTGCGCGGCGCACGTGACAGAGTTCGCAGCTTTTTGGCTCGTACGAAAAATGGGACACCCCCCACAACTGCCGGGGGGCGTCCCAGCGACTGAATAGGAGGTTTTGAAAATGGTGGTAAGACTTACTGCGATTGTGGTCTCTTTGTTTGCGGTGTCAGCTTGTGCGCAACAGCCTGACGTGACACAAGGGAATTGGGAAGGCGCATTTACCAACGGCATTACAAAGGGCGCGCCTGTCAGGGTGGAAATCATTGGGGAAACTCGCGGATACCGAGCCAACCTTTACTTGGACAAATCCGGCGCACCTGTCGCCAGATGGATGGCGGGGACGCCCAAGAGGAAGAAGCTGGTGTTTTCAGCCGAGACAAATCTGCCAGCCGAACTTGGCGGCCGGTGCGAGGTCGAGATGACGCTGGCGAATGGCGAGATCAAAGGCAAATTCACCGGCAAGGATTCTCCGGGATCGTTCAGGCTGACGCGCATCGAGAAAAAGCCGCCCTCGCTCGGCGCCAAACCGCCGGCGGGCGCGATTGTCCTGTTTGACGGCAGCAATCTGGATGCATGGCAGCCGGCCGAACGGCCGTGGAAAATTACGCCCGACGGCGCTGTCGAGGTCGGGAAAGGTGCGCTGCACACAAAAGACGAGTTCGGCGACGGCGAGTATCACATCGAGTTTCGCACCCCATACATGCGCAACAAAAAGGGCCAGGCGCGCGGAAACAGCGGCGTATACGTGCTTGGGCGGTATGAGATCCAGGTGCTCGACAGTTTTGGCCTTAAAACGCGGGACAACGAGTGCGGCGGCGTCTACAAAATCGCTACTCCAAAGGTGAACGCATCCCTGCCGCCGCTCGAGTGGCAAACCTACGACATCATCATGCGGGCCCCCAAGTTCAATGAGCAGGGCGACAAGATTCAAAACGCCGTCATCACCATGAGGCATAACGGCATTGTGATTCACGATAATGTCGAGCTGCCCGGAATGACCGGCGGCAGCGTCAGCGACACCGAAGCCCCTAAAGGCATCCTGTTCCTCCAAGACCACGGCAATAAGGTCCAGTACCGCAATATCTGGTTCAAGCCGAGGTAAAACCGAAAAACGGGGACTGACTCGCTCGCTTCCGGCACTTTGGAAGCGCATTTTCGGCCCGTAGGCGGTTTGAAAAAAGCGTGTCTGTCCCCGCTTTTCGCGGCCCTACAGGTTTTTGTCGAACCAGTCAGCCATTTTGGCCACTTCTTCGGCGATGGTAGGCCAGGGATGAGCGCCGCCCGGTTTGATGATCAGTTCGGCGGAGTTGCCAGCCTTTGTCAGCGCCGCGACGAGCGCCTGAGACTGCTGGAGGGGGACCAGGGGGTCGGCGTCGCCGTGGAAGATGAGGAACGGCGGCAGGCCCGGTTTAATGTTGGCCACGGGTGACATTTTCCGCGCCGCCTCTGCGACTTCTTCTTCCGTCTTTCCTTTGATGCCGCCGCGGAAGAACAAGGCGCCGATCCGGTCGTAGGGCGGCGGGCCCTCGCCCCACTCGAGGAAATCGGCCGGCGGGAAGAAAATGCCGGCAGCTTTGACCTGCACATCGGGTTCGGCGGTAACGACGGTGAGCGTGGCCAGATGGCCGCCCGCGGACGCGCCGGTGATGCCCAGCCGCTGCGGGTCGACGCCATAGTCTTTTGCGTGCTCTTTGACCCACTTGATGCCTTGTTTAAGATGCGTCACCATCTCTTCGCCGGTAAACTTGCTGATCGAGCCGGGCCGCACCGCAAACACGACATACCCGTGCCCGCAGAACACGTCGTACATGCCCGCCTTTCTGTGGTCTTCGATTTTTCCCCTGTCGGAATGCCAGGCGCCGCTGACGGTATCAACGATGCCCAGGCCGTTGGGCGTTCCAACGGGCGTGAAGATGTCCATGACGAGCCCGACACCTTCGGTCTCCTGGTAGACAATGTTTTCGACCTGCTTGTAGGGCTTTTCCTGGGCGAGGGCTATCCCGAAAACCAACAGCAGACAAATGAAAACCGCAAACCGTGCCTTCATAACACACTCCTTTTGTTCAGAAGGGGCCATTATGCGTGAAAAATGGGGGCCACTTCCACCCGGTTGACTGTGGTGCGAGTCCTTGCCTTCCGGTGCCGTGTGATATACGATATCTGATGCGTACAGCGCGAGGGGACAGTCGAGCATGAACCTTGAGCAGGCCGAACGGGATTTTTTGGACACGGCGCGCCTCTTCCAGGAAGAAAAGTACGAGGAGGCGCTGGTTTTTCTGGTGCGGCTGATCCCGGCGTTTCCCAACAGCATCAAGCTCGTCCAGATGCGGGCACAGCACCTGATCGCCCTGGACCGGCGGGACGATGCCGTGGAAGCGTGCGACGCGGTTCTGGCGCGAATTGACCAGGCCCGCACTGATGCCGGCGTGCTGGCGGGTTTTTTGAGTCCGGGGCAGAAGACGGAACTTGAAGGGCTTCTCGAGAGCCAGCAGATCCTGACCCAGCACCTGAAAAACACCGTCGCCGCGAAGGTGTCCGAGGAAGAGGAGAAGGCGCAGCTCAAGAAGGCGGTGGTATCGCTGCAGCACGAGTTGCAGGTGCTGCGGGCCATGGCCGAGGACACCGCCTCTTCGGAGGAGGCTTTGTCATCGCAGGTGGAGCAGATGCGGGCCGATGCCAAGGCGAAAGCAGAGGCATTGCAAGAGGCCCACTCGAAAATTGATGCCCTGCACGGCGAGCTGTCCCAGCGCGAGTCGGAAATCGCCACGGCGGGGAAAAAAAATGTTGAACAGGCCCAGGCACTGTCCGCGCTTCAGGGCCAGCTCGACACGTCCAAAGCGCAGGCCGCGGGGGCGACGTCGTCCGAGCAAAAACTGGCGGCCGAGTTGGCGCAACTTCGCACGGACGAGCGGCAGAAGTCGGAGGCGCTCGAGAGGGCGCGGGGTGAACTGGACAGCCTGAAAAAGACGCTGGCAGACCGTGAGGCGGCGGTGGCGGAGGCGCAACGTCACGCTGAGGATCGGGAAAAGGCCCTCGAGGGCTTGCAGCGCGAGCTGGGCACGCTGCAGGAGAAGGCGCGCGGCGCGGAGGCCAGCGAGCAACGGCTTGTGGACGAACTGGCGCAGGTGCAAAGCGACCAGCAGGCAAAATCCCAGGCGCTGGCGGAGGCACGGTCCGAGTCCGAGGCGCTCCGGCAATCGCTCGCGGAGCGGGAGGCGGCGATCGCCCAAGCCGAGAAGACCAACGCCGAGCGCGAAAAAGTCGTCAAAGAACTGCGGGGGGAACTGGATCAGTTCAAGGCGCAGACGGCGCAGGCGTCGGCCAACGAGAAACAGTTGCTCGCGCAGGTCGAGGAAGTGCGGGCGAACGAGCGGGCGAAGGCCCAGGACCTCGAGAACGCGCGCGCACAGTTGGAAGCGCTTCGCGGCCAGCTTTCTGACCGGGAGGCGGCGATAGCGGCGGCCGCGCGCACGAGCGAAGAGAAACAGCAGGCGGTCGCGGTGCTGCAGCAGGAACTCGAGGGCGTCAGGCGGAAGGCGGCGGCCGCGGCGGATTCGGAGAAGTCGCTGGCGGCGGAAGTCGAGGAAGCCAGGGTGCGGGAGAAGGCGAGGCTCGATGCACTGGATAAGACGCGGCTCGAGTTGGAATCGCTCAAGACAACGTTGTATGAGCGGGATGCGGCCATCGAAGCGGCCCAAAAAGTGGCGCAACAAGCCTCGACAAAAAAAAGTGGGGCGTTGGCGAAACTCGAGCGGGAGCGGGATGAACTGGCGCAGCGTGTGCTGGATGTCCTGGATTCCGAGCAGCAACTGCAGTCGGAAGTGGAACAGTTGCGGGCGGACCATTCATCGAAATCGCGGACGCTCGAGGAGGCGCGTGCGGAGCGGGATCAGTTGCGCGGGGCGTTGACAAAACGCGAGGAGGCCGTGGCGTCGGCCGAGCAGAAGCGGGCTGAACAGGAAAAAGTCACCTCGGCGCTGAAAGACGAACTCGAGTCGTTGCGGTCCAAAGCGACTACGGCCGTGACGTCGGAGCAGGCGCTCCTGGCGGAACTGGACCAGCTTAAGACCAACGAGGCGGCCCGGACAAACGCGCTCGATGAGGCGCGCAGTCAACTGCAATCGCTCCAAGACACGCTCAACCAGCGCGAATGCGCGATCGCCGAGATTTCGCGCAGTCGGGAGGAACAAGCTCAAGCCGCGGCGGCGATGCAGCAAGAACTCAAAAACCTGAAGTCACGCAGCAACGAGGCGGCGGTGTTCGAGAAGAACCTCATGGATGAGGTGGAGCAACTGCGGTCGAACGAGGGCGCCAAGTCCAAGTTGCTCGATGAAGCGCGAACCGAACTCGATTCACTCAAAAACCGGCTGACTTCGCGCGAGGCGGACATGGCTGCCGCGGAAAAGAGCCGGGTCAAACAGGAAAAACGGATCGCGTCGTTGCAGGCGGAACTGGCGTCGTTGCGGGGGCAGGCCAGTAATGCCTCGTCTTCCGAGGAATCGCTTCTTACGGAACTCGCCCAGCTCCGCGACGGCGAGACGCAGAAGTCGCACCAACTTGAAACAGCGCGTGCGGAACTTGAGTCGCTCAAGCAGACACTCCAGGAGCAGGAGAAGGCGGTGCTCGAGGCGCGGGACGCCCAGGCGGAACATGAGAAGAAAGTGGCGGCGATGCAGGCCGAACTCGAAAAAATGCGGTCGGTGGCGGGGGACACCCAGGGGAAAGAAGAAAAACTGACGGGCGAACTCCAGGCGCTGCAGTCGGCGGAGGCGGCAAAATCGAGCCAACTGGAAGACGCGCGACGCGAACTGGAGAGGCTTCAAAAGAAACTGAGCGAGCGCGACGTGACGGAGGCAGACGAACTTGCGGCCGTCCGGGCGAAAGCGTCGGAATCCGAGCAGGCGCTTTTATCGCAGCTCGAGCAGGCGCGGGCGGAAGAGTCGGAAAAAGAGGAGGCGCTGAAGCAGGCGCAGTCGGAGTTGGAATCGCTCCGGAAGTCGCTCGAGGATAAAGAGTCGAACATGGCGGGCGCACAGCACGAGCAGACCCAGAGCGAAGAGTCGCTGCACGCCCTGCAACGGGAACTCGAAGCAGTGCGGGCACTGGAAGGGGTGCCTACCGAGGCGGAGAGAAAACTGGCCGCGCAAGTGCGCGTGTTGCAGGACGCGCAAACGGCCAAGGCCAAAAAACTCGAACAAGCTCAGGCCGAACTCCTGGCGATCGAGAAGCAGTTGAGAAAAGCCGAGTCGGCGGCCCCATACGCGCCGTCGAAAGGAATGCCGACCTGGGTGGTCCCGGTGGCGGTTACGGCGGTGCTGATGGTCGCCGTATTGGGATGGGCAGCGTATTTTGTGTTCCGGACGAAACCGCCTGCGGCGACGGGGCAGCCGCCGGTTGTTGCGCAGCCGGTTGTTGCGCAAACACCTGGAACGGACGCGGTAGCCCCAGCCGTGGCTGTGCCCGAACCGGAACCGCAGGGGGCGCGCACCCTCGAGTTTCCGGCGAGCCGGTCGATAGGCGTTTTGCATTTCCGGCCGTGGAACGGGGCGCAATGGAAACGGGCGGGGGCGGCCCGTGGCGCCGTCAACGTGCCCGCCAACACGGCGGTCAGGCTCGTGATGGATCAGAACACGCGAAAAGACCTGGCGCCCCTGCGGGAACTCGACCCTACCGCGTTGCACACGCTCGTGGTGATCGGCAACGATCTGACCAACGACTTGCTCGCGCCGGTCGAGCATCTCACGGGCCTGCAGGCGCTCGAGGTGATGTCGGCCTCTCTGACTTCGGCCGCATTGGAGCATCTGCGGCCGCTTGTTATGCTTGAAGAGTTAAGCCTGGACAGCATCCGCCTGGGCGGTGACGTGCTGGACGTTTTGAACAATTTCCCGCGGCTGCGGTCGCTTGGCCTCCACGGCACTGCCGTGAGCAACGCGGCCGCCGTGACCATCAAGCGGATGGGCCGGTTGCGCCGGCTGGACATCCGCGGCGCAACAGTATCCCCGCAAGCCATCGTGTTGTTCAAGACCGATATGCCGGACTGTGAACTAGTCCAGTAAACAGATGACAAAAAAGGGCTTGGCAACCACTATTCAACGTGTTACAATGTGCCGGTTGCACCGGGAGGTTAACGTATGCCGACGTATGAATATCATGCGATTCGGGCGGAAGGAGATGAAGAGAAGTCGTTTGTCGGAGGCGTAATCATAGCGAAATCCCGGCGCGACGCCAAGGAGAAGCTGCGCCAGAAAGGCCTGAAAGCTACCATGCTCAAACAGGCCCGCGGGCTGATGGCCCTGTTGAAGTGGTTCGACGCCGATATTCGGTAGCAATTGTAAATTAATTGCGCCGACTGACGGAGGGGAGGCCGAGTTGGCTGCCCCGGGTGCTATCGGGAGGAGGCACCCGGGGCGGCTGCTTTTTTGATCCTGCGGCGAGGCCTGTTCGACCGCGGGTCTCACGCACCCAAAAAACCGGAATTGAACGGGGTTTCTTAGTTTATTATCATATTTCTAAATCACGGGAGGCGTTGTGTTGGAATACCGGGTTGAACGAGACACGTTGGGCGAGGTCCAAGTGCCGGCGGGCATGTATTACGGCGCGCAAACCGCGCGGGCGCTGGCCAATTTCAAGATCGGCTGCGAGCGGGTGCCGCGGGAGTTTATCCGGGCGCTGGGCGCGGTGAAGAAGGCGGCGGCCATTGTCAACTGTGCGCAGGGCCTGCTGCCGGTGCACCTATGCGAGGCGATCTGCAAGGCGGCCGACGAGGTCATCGAAGGGAAGCTGGACGACCATTTCCCGCTGGTGATTTGGCAGTCCGGCAGCGGCACCCAAACCAACATGAACGCCAACGAGGTGATCTCGAACCGCGCCATTCAACTGCTCGGCGGCGAGCTGGGGTCGAAAACGCCGGTCCATCCCAACGACCACGTGAACATGTCGCAATCCACCAACGACGTGTTCCCGACCGCGATGAACGTGGCGGCCGTCGAACAGATCCACCGGCGGCTGATTCCCGCGCTCAAAGGCCTTTACGAAGCGCTGGTGGCCAAAGCCGACGCGTTCGACTCGATTGTGAAGATCGGCCGGACCCACCTGATGGACGCCACGCCGCTCACGCTGGGCCAGGAGTTCTCGGGATATGCGCAGCAAATCAACAACGGGCTCGAGCGGGTGGTATTGACGCTCCCGCGGCTGTCGGAACTGGCCTTGGGCGGCACGGCGGTCGGCACGGGCCTGAACACGAAACGCAACTACGCGTCGCGCGTGGCCAAACAGATCGGCGACATCATCGGCCTGCCGTTCCGGTCCGCGCCCAACAAGTTCGAGGCGCTGGCCGCGCACGACGCCGTCGTGATGACGTCGGGCGCGTTGCGCGTGGTGGCGTGCAGCCTGGTCAAGATCGCCAACGACATCCGGTGGCTGGCGAGCGGGCCGAGGTGCGGGATCGGCGAGCTTCGGTTGCCGGAGAACGAGCCGGGCTCGTCCATCATGCCGGGGAAGGTCAACCCCAGCCAATCCGAAGCCGTCATGATGGTGGCGGCCCACGTGATCGGCAACGACGCCACGATCGCGGTAGCGGGGTGTTCGGGCGATTTCGAGCTGAACGTGTTCAAGCCGGTCATCATGTACAACGTCCTGCAATCGGTGCGGCTGCTTTCGGACGTGGTGGTCTCGTTCACGCATAACGCGGTTGCCGGGATCAAGCCGAACCTCGACCGGATCAAGGCGAACGTCGAGAATTCGCTGATGCTCGTCACGGCGCTAAACTGTCATATCGGTTACGACATGGCCGCCAAAATCGCCCGCGCCGCACATCAAAACGGGACCACCCTCCTCGAGGAAGCGGTGGCCCTCGGGGTGTTGTCCGAGGAAGAGTTCCGCAACCTTGCGGATCCCGGCCGGATGATCGGTCCCGCGGACTAACTGCGCATGAAGTGGCCATAAGACAAACCGGTTGCACTCGCATAATCGCCTGAACAGGAAGGTAGTTTGATTCATGTCGACGCAGAAACAGTTTGAGCACACGCTGGTAACCAGCGCGCTGCCGTATGCCAATGGCCACATCCATTTGGGCCATATCGCGGGCTCGTATCTGCCGCCGGACATCTACGTTCGGTACAAGCGGCTTCGGGGCGCGCGGGTGCTGTTCGTGGGCGGGTCGGACGAGTACGGCGTGCCCATTACGCTGACCGCGCTGAAGGAAGGCGTGACGCCCACCGAGATCATCGACCGATACCACGCCGCCAATGAAAAAGCGTTTGCCGATATCGGCATCTCGTATGACATCTACGGGCGCACCTCGTGGCCCATTCACATCGAAACGACTCAAGCGTTCTTCCGCAAGCTTTACGAGAAGGGCCACATCGAAAAACAGGTCATGAAACTGTGGTATTCCGAGCAGAGCGACCGGTTCCTGCCGGACCGGTACGTGAAAGGCACCTGCCCGAAATGCGGCTACACCGACGCCAGCGGCGACGAGTGCGAGAATTGCGGGGCACAGTATGCTTCCGAGGATCTCGTTGCGCCGCGGGCAAATATCCCCGGCGACACGTCGACGCCGGTGCTGCGTGACTCGGCCCACTGGTTCCTCCGCCTGCAGGATTTCGCCCCGCAGATCAAAGCGTGGCTCGACGGCCATCCGGAGTGGCGGCCGAACGTCCGCGGGATCGCTTACGGCTGGGTGTCGGACCTGCGTGCGCGGTGCATCACGCGCGACACCGACTGGGGCGTGCCCATCCCGCTGGACGACCCGGACAGCCAAAACAAGCGCCTGTACGTCTGGTTTGATAACGTGATCGGCTACGTGACCAACACGCGCAAATGGGGCGAAGAAGCGCTGGGCGACCCCGACGCCTGGAAGCAATGGTGGAAACACCCATCGAGCCGGCTCATCCATTTCATGGGCAAAGACAACGTGCCGTTCCACGCGGTGATCTTCCCGGCGATGCTGATCGGGCAGGAAGACTATGTGCTCGCCGACAACGTCGTGGCGAACGAGTACCTCAACGTGTACAACCGCGAGCTCGGCAAGGCCGAAAAGGGCTCGAAATCGCGCGGCAACATGATCAGCGTGAAATGGATTGTGTCGAAACTTCCGGCGGACGTCGTGCGCTATTACGTCTGCGCGAATGCACCCGAGACGCGGGACGCCAGCTTCGACTGGGACGAGCTGACGGCCCGGTACAACGGCGAGCTGTGCGACGTGGTCGGCAACTTCGTTCACCGCAGCCTCACCATGGCCGTGAAGAATTTCGATCACAAAGTGCCGGCGCCCGGCCCGCTGGACGACGATGACAAGGCCATGCTCGAGTTCCTGCCGCAGCAGGTCGATTCCGTGGCCGACGCCATCGAGAACTTCCGGTTCCGCCTGGCGATCGAGCGGTACGTCGAAACGGCCCGCCGCGCCAACCAATATTTCGACACGAAAGCGCCGTGGGTGACGCGGAAAACCGACCTCGAGCGGACCGGGACAACCCTTTACGTCTGTTGCCAGGTCGTGCGGACGCTGTGCACGCTCACCGCGCCGTTCCTGCCGGGCGGCGCCGAAAAGCTGGCCGCCATTTTGAACGTCGCGCTCCCGCAAAACGGCCCCGCAGGCGGCCCCGACGCGTGGGAAGAAGCCAAACGCGAATTCCCCGCCGGAACCCCCATCAACGACCCCGTGGTCCTGTTCCCCAAACTGGACAAAGACGTCATCGCCGACCTCGCCGACCAGCACGCCCGCGGCGAAGCGTTCTAGATAGGCGCGGACATCGGCGATGTCGGGCTACTTTGTCGATCTCGTCGTGCTATTCAACTTGCGGGAATTCGGGGACAGGAATTCGGGGAATTCGGGGACACAATACTCATCTTCCGGCCGTTGCCAACTACCCATTCCTAACGGTTCGCGTTTCCTCAAGAACCATCTCACAACCATAGCACTAACCCCCGACCGAAATAATTTAGTATTGTGTCCCCTTAATTCCCCCCTTAATTCCCCTTAATTCCCCTTAATTCCCCCTTAATTCCGACCGTGCGGGGGCGGCGGTGTGGCTTACGCACCCCAGCCAGCGGTTAGAAGCTGCGGTCGAGCAGGAGCTCGACCCCACCGCCATGCTACGTTGGGTCAGCGGCGGGAAGCGCGGTCGAGCAGGAGCTCGACCCCACCGCACGTTGATCTGGGAAAACTTGTCGATTGCGGCTTCCTAGCCGCGTTAGTTGGCTTTTTGGGCTTTTATGATGAGTTCTCCTCGGCCGATGTAATCGTGTTCGAGGAGTTGGTATTGGCGGTCTTTGAGGATGGTTGAGAGCGAGTTGAGTGTGTAGTGGGTGATGTGCTCTTCGGCATAGGCGCTGGGAGCGATTTTGCCGTAGAACCATTCGGTTACGCGCCATTCCCACCGGTCGTAATCGGGCGTGCCCAGCACGAGGATTCCGCCCGGCTTGAGGATGCGGGTGAGTTCGTCGAACACGTTGCCGTTATCGTGGGGGATATGCTCGACCACTTCGGAGCAGATGACGCACTCGAATGCGTTGTCGGGGAACGGGAGGCGGAGTGCGTCGGCCTGGGTAAGCAGGGTGTTGGTTCTTCGCATGAACACGAGCTTGTCGTGGCGGATGTCAACGCCGACGGCGTGTGGCATGTCGGCGAGTATGCGGCTGCTGCCGCAGCCGACGTCGCAGGTGGGCACGAACCGCGGGGCGTATCGCAGGATGATGTGGTGGCGTGTCCGCTGCCAGTAGCGTTGCAGCCAGATCCGGCTGTCGTATGCGCGCCAGTCGTAGTCGGGGAACTGGACGGAGTTGCGCATTCTCCATACGCGGTAGAAGAGGCGGAGGTAGTCTTTTCCGAACTTGATGATGCGTGCTTTGGAGGAGCCGCTGCCGCGGGGTTTGTAGTGGAACGGGACTTCGCAGACGTTGAGGCCCTTGCCGTAGGCCTTGAGGAGGATCTCGATGAGGATGACGAAATTGGTGAAGGTGAGGTCCATCCCGTCGAAAATGGTTTTTCTGTACAGGCGAAACCCGCTGGACATGTCGCGGACGGGCACGGACAGGCCGCTGCTGAAGAACCGGTTGAGTATTCGGCTGAGCGTGTAGCGGAACCAGGGCTGGTCGGCGTACCCGCCGGGTACATAGCGCGACGCAATGACGACGTCGCCATTTTCGCGGGCGTCCCAGAGGTTTTTGATGAAGGGTGTGGGGTGGGACATGTCGGCGTCCATGGTTTGGACGTACCTGCCGTTGGCCTCGCAGATTCCGCGGAAAATGGCGGCGCCGTAGCCGGGTTCGGTTTCGCAGACGTATCGTGCGCCGGCTTGTTCGACGACTTTGCGGGTGCCGTCCTGGCTGTTGCCGTCGACGATAATGATTTCCCAGGAGATACCGAGCTGGTCGAGGTCGCTGCGGAGAAGCGGAAGGAGGCGGTACAGGTTTGGCGCCTCGTTCAGCGCGGCGATAATGATAGAAAGATCGAGCGAGTCAGCTTTTAACGCCGGTTTCATGGTTATCTCGAGAGAACGTGCCAATCAAACACAAGAAACGATAGTCTACTATGCGTGGGCGTGTTTTTGCAAAGCCGACTCCGCCGTCGGGTGCACCGTCGCTCTTGCCGGAAAGTTTTTGCCCCGCCATGTTCAGCGGAAACTCATGTGCCTGGCGTCGTTGATGATTTTAACGATGCTGACGAAGATGACGTAGAACTCGAGGCGGCCCAGGAACATCCCCGCCATCATGGTCCAGAGGATCAGGGGCGGCGTGGTGGCGTTGGTAATTCCAAGGCTGAGGCCGACGGTCCCCTGTGCGGAGGCGTACTCGAACAGGGCGTCGCCCACCGGATATCCGTGTGCGGCGACGACGGCGGTGCCGATAATCAGGCCGATGAGGTATACGGCGATGTAGTTTTGGGCCATCCGGATCCGGCGGTCGTCGACGTAGAGTTTTCCGGGGCCGTACCAGATATAGTTTTCCTCGACAATGCTCTTGGGGAGCATCGATCGGCGGAATTCCCACAGGATTGACCGAAACACGATGTAGACGCGGATTTGTTTGAGGGCGCCGGAAGTGGAGCCGGCGCCGCCGCCGATTACCATGAGCGTGATCAGCAACAAGAGCGGAAGCCCGCTCCATTGGCGATAGACCGTGGTCTGGAATCCGGTGCCGGTCAAGGCGGAAATCGGCTCGAAGCATGCGACACGTAATGTCTTGGCGAACTGCGGAAACACTCTTCCGTAGAACAGGGTGGCCGCGAGTATGAAAAGGGACAGTACGATCGCCACAAAAGAGAGGCGGATTTCGGCGTTACGCCACACGAGACCCAGCTTGCCTTGCAGGAGCAGGTAGGCCGTGAGAAAGTTGGTGCCGCCCAGCAGCATGAGGACGATGACCACGGCCTCAATCCGAGGCGAATCGAAATAGGCGATGCTTTCGGGCCTCGTGGAGAATCCGCCGGTGCCCAGGCCGGTGAACGCGTGGTTCACGGCTTCAAAAAAGGTCATTCCAGCCGCCCACAGGGCCAGAATGCCGAGTATGGCGTAACCGGTGTACAACACGAGCACAATTTTGGCCGAGTCGCGCACATGGGGGGCGAGTTGGTCGGTTCGTCCTTCGGCCACGGACAGGTTTTGGCCGAGGGGTCCGGCGATGGTTGCCAGCATGATGAGGGCGAGGCCTGCGCCGCCGATGTATTGGGTAATGCTGCGCCACAAAAGAATCACATGAGGAACGGCGAGTACGTCGGTAACGGTGAGCCCCGTGCCGGACCATCCGCTGACCGATTCAAACAGGGCGTTCGTAATGCTGTAGCCGCAAACGTCCACGTATGGGACTGCCGAGAAGGCCGCGATGACTACCCAGGAAAGGAACACGATGATGGCCCCTTCCTGGAGCGTGAGGGCCACTTGGGTGCGCGTGCGAAACAGCCGCCAGATAACGGCGCCCAAAACGATTTCCAGGAACGCCGGTACAATAAACTGTGGCGCATACACGTATTCACCGGGCCATCCGAGCAGCGCCAGGAGCGGCGTCAGCATCCCGATTCCGCCCAGTACGAGCACGCCGCCCGTAGCGGCCAGGATGGCCTTGTACCTGGTGAGAAGATGCGGGTTTCGCCGCATGAGGCGTTTGCTACTCCAACGGTTCGCCGGTGAGAGTTTTCATGGCGGCGGAGTGGTTTTGCGGTTCTGAGATGACGATGAGCCGGTCGCTGGCGGCGATGACGGTGGTGCCGCGGGGAACAATGGCCTGGTCTTCGCGCAACACGCAGGCAACCAGCGAATTCTCCGGCATTTGGATTTCGCTCATGGCTTTGCCGGCGGCGGGCGATTTGTCAGTCAGTTTGACCTCGGTGACGGTGATTTTGCCTTCGGCCACGGGGATGAGGTCGGAAATTCCGACGGAATCGACCCGTTGCTCGATGAGGCTGGAGAGGAGCAGCGTGATTGAGAAGGTGTTGGCGATTCCCAACTGCCGGAACACTTGTTCATTGTCGGGGTCGTTGACGAGCGAGATGATCCGGGGCACGTGAAACTTCATGTCGGCAAGCTGGCAGGTCACGAGGTTGTCCTCGTCGCGGGGCGCCGCGGCCAGGACGGCGTCGACGGTCTCCGCGCCGGCGTCCTCGAGCACTTGGGGGCTGCTCCCATCGCCGAACACGATGGTGGCGCTCGTCCGTCTTGCCAGCCAACTGCAATCTTCGCGGTCGCGGTTAATGACGGTGACTTCGTAGTTTTTCGCCTGAAACGCTCGGCAGAGGAAGTAAGCCAGCTTTCGTTCTGCGACTATAATTATGTGCATGTCTTTTTTCCAGAAGGGTTTATGGCGCCGGCGGTCATTCGGAGGGGAACGCGAGCGCGCCAGCGATGGCGGCGATGGCGTCTCCGGCGACGATGCTCGGGCAGATGGTGTCAATCCCCATGTCGCGGTACACCTGTTCACGCATGGGGTCGTTGACCCGCACCATCACGTTGGGCACCTTGAAGACCTTCTTGGCAACCTGGGCTACCATGAGGTTGACGTTATCCTCGTGGGTGACGGCGAGCAAGAGGTCCGCTTTGTCCGTTTTTGCCTCTTGGAGTATCCGGAATTCGATTGCATCGCCTTCGATCCTGAATCCGCTGAACTCCGAAGACAATGCTTCGAAAGCGGCTTCATCGTTATCAATGACAACGACGCTGTGCCCGTGCGCGCTCAACTTGTTGGCGACGTAGGAACCCAGGCGGCCGCAACCGGCAATCACGGCATAAAGCTGTCTTGGTGCAACCATGGCTGATGAGTGTTAACTGTAATTAGAGGTGCAAAAAGCCGTTCCCGAATACGCGCTTACTGCGAATAATACTCCGCTACCGGGTTGGGGTGCAACATTCTTATTCGGTTATTCGGTGTTGGCAGGTTCCCAGAGGTGGGAGCGCGTTTCGGCGACGACCACGCCGCTGAGCAGGATCAGACAGACCAGGTTCGGAATCGCCATCAGCGCGTTGGCAATGTCTGCAAAGTCCCAAACTGCCTGGAGATGGCTGACCGACCCGACGAGCACGAAAACCACCCAAAGCAGGCGGTAAGGCAATATGGACCTTTTTCCGAACAGATATTCGGCGGCGCGCTCGCCGTAGTACGACCAGCCCAGAATGGTCGAGAAGACGAACGTAACCAGGCCCATCCCAAGAATCGCAGGCCCAATCGTCGGCATTCTATTGAACGCGGCGGCGGTAAGTGCGGCGCCGTTGAGGGACCCTTGGGTCCAGTCGCCGGAATTAACCAGTACCAGGCCGGTCAGGGCGCAGATGACGACCGTGTCCCAGAACGTGCCGGTCGAGGAGACGAGGGCTTGCCGGACGGGGTTTTTGGTTTTTGCGGCTGCTGCGACGATTGGTGCGCTTCCGAGGCCGGACTCGTTGGAGAACAGGCCGCGGGCGATGCCATATCGCATGGCCCGTCGCATGCCTTCGCCGAGGAATCCGCCAACGACCGCTTGGCCCGTGAAGGCGGTTTTGAAGATGAGTGCCAGCGTTGCGGGGATGGTCGGCAGGCCCAGGATGAGCAGGACCACGCACCCCAGGACGTACGCGATTGCCATGAAGGGCACGAGAATCTGGCATACGCGCGCGATCGACCGGATGCCGCCCAGGATTACCATCGCCGTGAGCGCCATCAGGATAGTTCCCGTAACCCAGGGATTGACGTGCCAGCGGGTTTCAACGAGCAGCTGGGCTATCGCGTTGGCCTGCACCATGTTGCCGATGCCGAACGCCGCGATGGCCGTGAATGCGGCGAAAAGCATGCCGAGCCATTTGCAGTTGAGGCCGCGGTCGAGGACGTACATCGGGCCGCCGGCAAAGTGTCCGGTTTCGGTGGTGATCCGGTACTTCACCGCCAGGAGGGCTTCGGCGTATTTGGTGGAGATGCCGAACACGCCCGTCAGCCACATCCAGAGTACGGCGCCGGGCCCGCCGGCCACAACGGCCGTGGCCACGCCGACAATGTTGCCCGTTCCGATAGTGGCGGCCAGTGCCGTGGTGAGCGCGCCGAAATGGCTGACGTCGCCCTCGCCTTCCACGCCCCGCTCGAGCGACAGCCGTATTCCGCGGCCGACGTAGCGCTGAATAAACCGGAGCCGGACCGTGAGGAAGATGTGGGTGCCAAACAGGAGGACCAGCATCCACGGCCCCCACATCAGCCCGCTGAGCGCGCCCAGTAACGGGCCGAAACCTTCGCCGGCCGCTGCCCGGATAGGCTCAAAATAATCGGCAACGGCGCCCCCGACACGGATGAGAACTTCCATACACGTGCTCCCGATAACAACAAAGCCGATCGTACCGAAACAGGTTGGTGTTAGCAAGATCAGCCGCAGCGCGGTTGGTTTTCTTCAACCAGAATCCGCGGGTAAGGCTGTCTCACCTCGAAGCGAGTCCTTGATTGGGGGCAAGCGGCAAGATGCCGCTTCTACATTGGCTGCAAACGTAGACGCGGCATCTGCGCGGCATCCTGCCGCGTTGCGCGTTTCTTACGTACGGATCCGGTTTCAACATATGCGCCCGCTTGTGTTACGGGGTTTGTTCGGGGTAGACTGCTTCGCTGCGAGCAAGAGGGGCGGGAAAATTCGACCAATGAGTCTGGACGAACGCAAGAACCAGCGCGATCCCGAAGACGAGCCGCGGGTCCAGCCGCTCGAGGGGCTGTTTGACGCGCAACTGACGTTTTCGGCTCCGTTTATCGAAGCCCCGCAGCCCGTCAAAGAGATCGTGAAGCGGGACGGGCGCGTCGAGCCGTTTGACAAGAACAAGATAGCCGATACCATTTTCAAAGCGGCCGCGTCGATTGGCGGCAATGACCGGGAACGTGCGGCCAACCTCGCCTCGGCCATCGCCATTTATCTATCCAAAACGCTCGATAGTCGGCCGCCGACGGTGGATCAGGTAGGCGACGCGGTTGAGAAGGTCCTCATCGAGATGGGCCACGCTCGGACGGCGCTCGCCTACGCCCGGTACCGGGACCGGCGGGCGCGCATACGCCGGTTGCGGCAGGGCGACACCGCCGTGATCCTCAACGAACTGGCGGAAGCGCGGCGCAGCCCGGGCGGCCTCGAAGGCGGCGAAGGATCCGGCGTTCTTGTCCGCACCGGCGGCGAGCAACTGCGGGCCTGGGACCGGGCGAAGATCGCCGAGGCGCTGATCCGGGAAACGGGGCTTGAAGAAGGTACGGCCCAGTTGATTGCGCTCGAGGTCGAGCAGCAGATCAAGACGGCCAACGTCAAGACACTGACCACGGGCCTTGTGCGCGAGTTGGTGAATGCGAAACTGATCGAGCGGGGATTGGAAGCGCATTGGCGCAGGCACGTGCGGCTGGGCGTTCCGCTGTACGATGCGCGGCGGATCATTTGCGGCCTCGATAATGCCGGCGCCGCAACGGTCGACCCCGAACGGACCAGCCGCGTCTTGGCGCAGTCGGTCAAGCGCGAGTATGCGGTCTCGCAGGTTTTCTCGCCCGAGGTCGGCGACGCCCACCTGCGCGGCGACATTTACCTGCACGACCTTGGCCGAATCGATTGCCTCGACAGCGCCGCGCTGTCTGTTGCGGGCATTGCGAAGTACGGCGTGGGCCTGCCTGATTCGAGGGCGTTTTCGCGGCCTCCCAAATACGCCGACACGCTTCTGGCCCAGATGGTCAACTCGAGTGGGGTGCTCCAGCACTATTTCTCCGGCGCCATAACGTGGGACGCCCTGAACATCCATTTCGCGCCGTTCCTCGAGAGTTGCGAGGAGCGGGCGCTGCACCAGCTCGCGCAAATGCTCATCTACGAGTACGCCTACCGGGCGGCCGTCCATGGCGACTGTGCCCCGGAGACAGCCATCGGATTGTATTGGGACGCGCCGCCGCATCTGAAGGAACTGGAGGCCGTGAGCGCGGGAGGCCGGCCCGCCGGAAAGACCTACGGCGACTACAGCCGGCCGGCGCAACAGTTTTTGTGGGCGCTCCTCGATGTGTTCAAAGAAGGGGGCGTTCAGGGGGTCAAATTCACGTCGCCCTCGGTGAAAATACATATTACACCAGACTTTTTCCGGTCGCCGGGCAGCGAGCGGTTTCTCGAGCACGCGGGCGAGGTGGCGGCATCGAGGGGCAACGTGCTGTTCGCACTCGAGCGGGCTCCGGAACCCGTATCGGCGGCGCCCTGGGACATCCGCGACGTGACGGCGCACCGCGTCACGCTGAACCTCCCTCGGCTGGCCTACCGGTCCCGTGGGACGACCGATTTCTTTGAACAACTGGCGGCGACATTTGAACTGGCCGCGCAGGCGCACAGCCAGAAGGCGGGGTTTGTGCACAAGCTGATGGCGCTCGAGTCGCTGGGCCCGCTGGGTTTGCTTGCGGCGCACCGAGAGGGCCGGCCTGCCGTCGACGTCAACCAGGCCAAATACCTCGTCGGCGTTTCCGGGCTGTCTGAATGTGTGTGGGCGGCAACCGGCCTGTGGCTGGCGCAGTCGGAACAGGCGGTTGCATTTGCGGTCGAGATCCTTTCACGCATCGCTGGGCTGTGCGCCGAATCGAGCGAACGGCTGGGCCTGCAAGTCGTCCCCGCGCAAACGGTCGACACACGAATCGCGCGCCGGTTCGCCGCCATCGATCTCGAGGCATGGCAGCCGCAAACGAGCCAGGTGCTCGACCGTTCCGACGCCGAAGAGCCCGCGTATACGCCGGGAGTTCGCATATCCGGCGGCCGCGAACTATCGCCGATGGAGCGCGTCCGCCTCGAGGGCCGCTTCCAGTGTTTTCTCGATGGAGACGCCGCAACCGTCGTCCAGATGCCGGACTCCGAAACCTCCCCCAAATCCGTCGCCGATTTCATCCGAAAAGCCTACCACCAAACCGGCGCACGCCGAATTCTGGTGGAGGCTCTTACCACATAGGCAGTTGCCGCAGCACTTGCAGGCGGGGCGGAGTTGTTGCTGTGTTTAAATCGGCACAGGCACCATTTAAGAGTCTAAAATAAACGGTGACTGTGGAGCTGGTGAAAAAGTCGATGCGCACAGTTACGCCCGCGTTTCGTCCCTGTGTAACTCGTGTATTTACAATAACCGCACTTTGAGCTTTACCAACAGAAATGGATGATCTTAGGCTTTTTCACGAACTCCACTGTCCCTATTTACTACTTCGCGTGTGAATCTACAGAAGACAATAGATTGGACAATGAGCAGGTCGTACAACCGTCATAATCTTCCTTCCCTAGAGGCGGACTGTGCAGGCAGCAGTATCGAAGTTATGAGTCCCTATTTCACGATTTCCGCAACTGTGAGTCTCATTGTTTCAATGAGTTCTCGCCGTGTCTACTCCATTCCGAGTGCCGCATCTGTTAAGACTTGGGGGCAGATTCTGGTCAAATGCCAATAGACGATAGCCATTACCCTAATCGGGTGCTGCTGTCCACATTCATGCACCGCTCACCACCCGAATGAAGGCGCCCGTCCTGAGGATTATCCCCGAGCCGGGCGCCTGAACCATGTGAACCCTGATCCGAGTGGAAGAGCGGGTGGCTACACAGCCGGAACCTTTCCCTTGAGTCCCTCAGCTATCGTGTCCGTCACCCTCACAAAGACCTCCTCCTGCTCTTCCTCTGACATCTTGAGCAACGGCCTGTCTGGAGTATTGACCGCCTGGAACTGCGACAGGTCTGGAGTCTGGAGAAACCGACACGGACTTACAATTACCGGCAATATAATTGTCCCTCGCTTCTTGGACATAGCCAATAACCTTGGTAGTTCGTTTGATGTGATGAACGGCGACGCAAGGAAGTCCGCACTCACAAGTAACACTGCGGCTCTGGCTCGCATGATGGCCTCTTCGATTTCTGCGCGCCACTGCGAGCCGGGCCTTATCTTGGTGTCGTCCCAGCAATCGATTGCGGCCTCGTTTTTTAGGGAGGCCATGTGGACCTGCAATCGCTGTCGCCAGTACTCGTTCTTGTGGCTGTAGCAGGCGAATATGGTCTCCCTTCCAGGGGCCGAGCGCCTGCTCGTGCTAGAACCGTGGACGCTCGGAGGAAGCCCGCGGTATCGTCCACGGACAGATGGGCCGTGTGTCCTGTTCGGGAGAATCAGGAGATAAGACACCGGTGTGCACCCATCGAGACAATCGTGGGTAGGCCAGAGCCTCTCCTGTCGGTCCGTCTCGGCTGTGTCGCACAAGTGGCCTTTGCCAGCGAAGTCGCTCAGGTCGATGACGACCGTGTCAAGGTCGCCGTTCGCCATCCAGGATGCTCGTACTCGGCTCCCGAACGACTTCAAGGCATTGACCGTGTCGGTCAGCTCGAAACCATCCTCTTCGCGGGGTAGTTCCTCGGACATGAGCTTCATTACAGGCTGCACTGGCAGGTCGAAAAACATGCCGACCCTTCGCCAGGCATTGCTGTGTGCCTTGCCCATGAACTGAGCGCCGATCATCGCAACATTCAACGATTTCTTGGCCATTCTCTATCTCCCTATGTTGCATCGCTGTTGCTTCAACAGCAACAAGAACGGCCCCATTATACCACCAAGGTAATGAATCTGACTTTGCAGTAGTGGACACCGGGCCCAAGCCTCGGCGCCTCAGGTACTTCCGGGGGCTAAACGGACAGTCACCGTTTATTTATACGGTCGTCGGCCCCCATCATCAGGGGCTTGTGGCTACTTTTGTGGAACGCAAGACCAGCTACTTCGTTGTCCAAAAGATGCACGACAAGCGGGCCTCGAGCCTGAATCGGGCAGCGAAAGCGGCGTTCAATCGCGTCCCCCACCAACTCGTCCAAACCTTCACGTTCGACAACGGCAAGGGGTTCGCCGGCTTCAAGGATTTGGAAAACCACTTCGACGCTCGCGCCTATTTCGCCCATCCCTACTGCGCGTGGGAACGCGCAACCAACGAGAATACCAACGGGCTTCTGCGACAGTTCCTACCCAAAAAGACGGACTTCCGATCGCTCACTCAAGCCCAATTGGACATCATCACCCATCGTCTGAATAATAGACCCCGTAAGAGGCTCGACTACCGAACGCCATGCGAAGCCTTCCAAAAAGCCATCGTTGCACTTCGCCTGTGAATCTGCAACCCTATTTAACCGAGCGTGGACACCTACGTTTCACCCGGCGCGGATACCGTGTGAAACGAGGGTCACACTCGGCGTTAGGTTTTTGTAATTATGGAAAACGATAAGCCACCATTAGCAAAATTGCCCGAGGCGTGGCGAACGACTGCAATTGGCCTTAAAAGAAGCGCCGACATTATTTGGGAGAAGTGGTTTGCGATATTTAGCCGACTTGAAGGGGGCAAAACAGCTAAGGCCACACCTCAGGAAGTTGGGGATGTCTACCTCCTATTGCCTTCGTTTCTGCTGTTAGCTGGGCTGGCTCTTGAAAATGCATTGAAAGGACTTCTGATTTCTAATGACCCCTCCATCGTAGATTTTAAAGTTAAATGGGACATTGGGTCGGGTGGTCATGATCTTGGGACCTTGATCAAAAGCATTGGGCTAAGCCCTACGAGTGATGAGAAGGAATTTCTCGATGCCTTAACCCAAGCAGTCCTTTGGTCAGGCCGATATCCAGTTCCAAAGCATCATGGCAATGAATCTGACATAGGCATCCCTCTGGGCCCATTTTTTGGCAACGTAGATATTACATCTGTAGTTTCCCGTATGTCTGAATTAAAGAATGCGTTTGATAGTCTCTATTCACAAGTATTAAAAAGATATCCCAGTAAATAAGTAAAGGTAAATAGGGACATCCATGATAAGTTCTTGTCAAGAGGCAGAGAAGGAGGTCTGTCGCCCGAGAGTTCTTGGCGTGCGATTCGGTTCATGTTACGATACCTGTGCTCGTGCGGAGGATAAGGCAACGCTGGAGAGCGACCTGTGCAGACAATTGACCTGACAAGACTAGACATTAGGTCGGCTGCCGTATACTCGTTCGCGCACATCTGGATGGCTGACGAGAACTTGCAGGAGATGTTTCCTTTCGTCTTCAAATCGTCGCGCTGCGGTAGTTTTTACGATTGGCTGCGTTCGTGTGGGAGAGAAGACGTGAGGAAGTGGTTTGCACTGGCCGACGTATTAAACGACAGCTTTCATGGCGCCAATGACGGGAGTCATTCGCGCGCGGATGAGATCATGGGGTATTGAAACGCCGATTTCGGCTGACTGAAGATTGGGACGCTCAGGCAAACAGACCGTGGGTGGCCGCACTTCTGTGTGTTAAGCAGCTCGAAACACGCGGGATGAAAGTCAAGATGTTCTTCTGGATAGGTAATTCCTCTTATTCACTTAAGTCACAGGCAACGCCCCGACTCTCAACGAGATGTGAGCCAGGCTCAAGCTTTTCTTCTCCGCATCCAGACCACGCCGCCAACCACGAGCACCAGAATCACAATTGCCGGCAACAGGTAGATTAGAAATCCGGAATTACGAGCGGATAATTCAGTAGATCGTGCAAGGGACATTGACTTTGTCTTACGGACTGGAGTACGTTCGACATTCTGATTGGATGTGGCCTGTAAAGGAAGGTCAGAAAGCATTTTCCTATTGAGGTTATCCATCCTCTTCTGCATGGCTTCCTCAAGACTCCTGGCTACATCGTCCTTATTTCGATGATCCATCACCTTTACGCCATCCGGAAAATCCAATTCGAACGTGGATGGCGTAATTTCGGGATTCGGATCAAAAGAGACCATTTTTGTCTCTTTCGTCAAGACCGGATTTTCACCAACCATGTCATAATGTTTCACGTCCTTTGGAACCCAAATCCCGCCTATCTGTTCACTTACAATCTCGTCAAAGTTTTTAAGTTTTCCATTTACTAAAAACTCGACCTTGACTATTTCAAAATTACGCGCAGGATCTGACCAAAAAACGACCTGCCCTCCATACTCGGGTACCGTCGCAACTCTGTAAAGATTTTTGGCGCTATCGAACAAGATATTCTTATCAATCAATTCCTCTCTTGATAAGATGTCCCCGCCAACTATCAGGCCCCCAAGGGACGCGTCCGGCATTTGTTTGACTTCCGCAATCATCCCCTGCCGCGGCCGCGAATCAATTGAATGCAGGCTCTTGTAGACTTCTCCGTCAAATACACTGACATTTTCAGTCTTAAATTTTGGGCTCTTCCCAAAATCACTTGGTATGCCCTGTTCTTCTATCCGCAAGTGCGTTCCATCTGAAATACAATCAAAACGCGAAAGAAGCCCAGGGTCCCAAGATTTTACCGAATCCGATTTACTTTGGTAGACTTCGGATTTAATTCGATAGGACAGACCAGGGGCGCGGATGCCCGACTGAATTTTCGCCAGCAATTCGGTATAGGACAGGGACTGTGAGCTGGCCTCGTTTGTAAACCCGGCTACCAAGACGGAAAGAGCCACAAGTAATAGTCTGTACATGTCTCTGCTCCTATAACGAACCAGACACCGGCCAAGACACCTGCGCAAACTGTGATTACTCTAAATGTAGATTCACACGCGAAGTGCAACGATGGCTTTTTGGAAGGCTTCGCATGGTGTTCGGTAGTCGAGCCTCTTACGGGGTCTATTATTCAGACGATGGGCGATGATGTCCAATTGGGCTTGAGTGACTGACCGGAAGTCCGTCTTTTTGGGTAGGAACTGTCGTAGAAGGCCGTTGGTATTCTCGTTGGTTGCGCGTTCCCACGCGCAGTAGGGATGGGCGAAATAGGCGCGAGCGTCGAAGTGGGTTCCCAACTCCTTGAAGCCGGCGAACTCGTTGCCGTTGTCGAATGTGAAGATTTGCAGCAGTCCGTGGGAAACGCGCCTCAACCCCGCTTTCGCTGCCCGATTCAGGGTCGAGGCCCGCTCAGCGGCTGGCGAGCAAGCCAGGGTCATCCGTGTTGCCTAAAATAATTTTCTGAACTGCCCTGGGCGCGACATTTTATCAGAATCATTATCTACAGCCCGGATCTGTCAACTGAATCCCCCTTGTTTGGCAAATTCTGGCCGGCTTTTGCCCGCGTTTTCCGCTCAAAAAGTGCACCAACAAGCCTATACAAAACAGAGGGTGTTGGTGGAGACGTCTGAGGCGTGCTTGATGCGAGAGCGTGTTATGGCAAGCCTGATCTGGGTCACGGTACCGGCGGTGTTGGCAACCGGTGCGGGTGGTTGCCGTGTGGCGCGGGCGCCGCTTCCGCGCCTACTCCCACTCGATGGTACCGGGCGGTTTGGATGTGACGTCGTAGAGGACGCGGTTGATGCGTTTGACTTCGTTGCAGATCCGGTTTGAGACGCGCTGGAGCACTTCGGGCGGGAACCGGAACCAATCGGCCGTCATAGCGTCTTCGCTGGTGACGGCTCTGAGCGAGCAGACTTCTTCGTAAGTTCGTTCGTCGCCCTGTACGCCGACGCTGCGGGCAGGCAACAGGCATACGAGCGCCTGCCAGATGTCGGCGTACAGGCCGGCCCGCTTGATTTCTTCGATGAATATGGCGTCGGCTTCGCGGAGCGTGTCGAGCCGCTCTTTGGTGACGGGGCCGATGCAGCGGACTCCGAGCCCCGGGCCGGGGAACGGGTGTCGCCACACGATTTCGTCGGGCAGGCCCAATTCCTTGCCGACGACTCGGACTTCGTCTTTGAACAGTTCGCGCAACGGTTCGATCAGTGCGAGGTTCATGATGTCGGGGAGCCCGCCGACGTTATGGTGGCTCTTGATGGTGCAGGATGGCCCGCCGGTGGCGGAGACGCTCTCGATCACGTCGGGGTAGAGGGTACCCTGTGCGAGGAAATCCATGTGGCCGAGCCGTTTTGCTTCTTCTTCGAAAATGTCGATGAACAGGGCGCCGATCTTTTTTCGTTTTTCTTCGGGATCGCGCACGCCGGCGAGCGCCGCGAGAAACCGATCTTCGGCATCCACGTAATGCAGATCGAGGTGGAAATAGTCACAGAACACTTTCCGCACCAACTCGGGTTCGCCTTTTCGCAGCAGGCCGTTGTTGACAAACACGCAGGCGAGCCGGTCGCCGATGGCCCTGTGGATGAGCATTGCGGCCACGCTCGAGTCGACGCCGCCACTCAGCCCGCACACGACCCGTTTGTCGCCTACCCTGGTACGGATATCGGCGATGCTTCGCTCGATGAACGAGCCCATGGTCCAGTCGGACGGGCAACCGCAAATGCGGTGCACGAAGTTCGAGAGCATTTTAGGGCCCTGCGGGGTGTGGACGACCTCGGGGTGAAACTGGACGCCGTACAGGTTTCGCGCGGTGTCGGCGATCGCGGCGTGTGGGCAATTCTCGGTTTTGCCGATCGTGACAAACCCCGGTGGCATCGAGCTGATGGCGTCGCCATGGCTCATCCAGACTTGGGTGCGCGTGTCAATCTGGTAGAGGAGGCCGTCGGAGTCGCTATGTTCGAGGTGGGCGATTCCGTACTCGCGCCGGTCGGACCGCTCGACCTTTCCGCCGAGCATGTGGGCGAACAGTTGGACGCCGTAGCAGATCCCGAGCACCGGCACACCCAGCTTGAAGATGGCCGGGTCGGGGATGGGTGCGCCGGGCGCATGAACGCTCGATGGCCCGCCGCTGAATATGATGCCGGCGGGGTTCAGCGCCCGGAGGTTTTCGAGGTCCGTGTTGTAGGGGACGATGAGGCTGAATACGCCGGCTTCGCGGACGCGCCGCGCGATCAGCTTGCTGTATTGGGCGCCAAAATCGAGGACGACAATGGGCCTGCCACCCGGCTGCATCGGCGACTACCTTAACACCTGGTAATTGGGCGGTTCTTCGGTGATCGTGACGTCGTGCGGATGGCTCTCGCGCAGCCCCGCGGGCGTCACGCGCACGAACTCGGTCCTGGTCTGGAGTTCATGGATGTTGCGGCAGCCGCAATAGCCCATGCCGGCGCGGAGCCCGCCCACGAGTTGGTGGATGTAGTCGGCGAGCGGACCGCGGTACGCCACTCTCGCCTCGACGCCTTCGGGTACGAGCTTAGCGGCTTGGTCGACGTCGAACTGCATGTACCGGGCTTTGCTGCCGCGCTGCATCGCCTTGACCGAACCCATCCCGCGGCACACTTTGTAGGTTCGGCCTTCGTACAGGACGGTTTCGCCGGGGCTCTCTTCGGTTCCGGCGAACAGGCTGCCGATCATGACGCTGTTGGCGCCGGCCGCGATCGCCTTGGTGATGTCGCCGGAGTATTTGATCCCGCCGTCGGCGATGACGGGGATGCCTTTTTTTGCGGCCGCTTCGGCCACATCGATGATGGCGGTCAACTGAGGGACGCCCGCGCCGGCCACGACGCGCGTCGTGCAGATAGCGCCCGGGCCGACACCTACTTTGAGGGCGTCGGCGCCGGCCGCGATGAGATCTTCGGCGGCCTGCGCCGTGACAATGTTTCCGGCGACGAGATCGACGTGTGGCAAGGCTTCCTTGATGGCCTTTACGGTTTCAATAACGAGATCGGTGTGGCCGTGTGCGGTGTCGATGACGAGTACGTCCACGTGCGCGTCGGCCAATGCGCGCGCCCGCTCGAGTTCGCCCTTGCCGACGCCAAGCGCGGCGGCCACTCGAAGCCGCCCGCCTTCATCGCGGCAACTGAGGGGGAAATCGCGGACCTTGTTGATGTCTTTGATCGTGATCAGGCCCACGAGCGTGCCGTCTTCGGTGACGATGGGTAGTTTCTCGATCCGGTGCTCGTGGAGGTGGCGTTTGGCTTCTTCGAGCGTGGTTCCGGGGCGCACGGTGACGAGGTTTTTTTTCGTCATGACTGAGCCGATCAGCACTGAGAAGTCTTCCTGGAACCGCAGGTCGCGATTTGTCAGGATGCCCACGAGCTTGCCGTGGTGGTCCGTGATGGGCACACCGGACACGTGATACCGCGCCATCAGGTCTTCGGCTTCCTGGACGGTCTGCTCGGGGTGCAGCGTGATGGGTTCGGTGATAACGCCGGCCTGGGATCGCTTGACGCGGTCGACTTCGGCGGCCTGTTCGGCAATGGTGAGGTTTTTGTGGATGACGCCGATGCCGCCTTCCTGTGCGATGGCAATGGCGAGGCGCGCTTCGGTCACGGTATCCATGGCGGCGCTGGACATTGGGATGTTGAGCGAGATGTTGCGGGTGAACTGTGTGCGCGCATCCACATCGCGCGGCAGAACGTTCGACCGGCATGGTTTCAACAGCACATCGTCAAAAGACAACCCTTGCGAAATTCGTTCGTGGTTCATAACGCCTCGCGGTTCGCCGCGCGATACGCCTCGCGGTACGCCTCGATGTTGCAAAAAGGAGTCAAACGGGCTTTACCTCGGCGTAGCCCCAAAGGGCGAAGCCGGGCGGAAACCCTGATTATAAAGTCGCCGCAGCCTGCAATCAAGATAAAGAAGATACGTAAGTATACGCCGCCGGGCCGCCCGCGGTTGACGAACCGGCCCGGTTTAAGTGCCGCGAAAAGCGGGGCCAGGCACGCCTTTTTGCAACTGCCGAAAAAGCGCCTCCAAACCGCCGGAGGCGTCGCGAGCCCGTCCCCGTTTTTTGCTCAGATCTCGAAGGGGTCTTCCGACCACGAATTCCGAACCGCCCGGGCAACCGCCGGGGCGACCGTCCTGTCCAGCACGTCCGGCAGGATGTGGTCGGGCGCGGGGTCCCTGACGGCATCGGCGAGGGCATGTGCCGCGGCGCGTTTCATCCGGCCGTCGATCCTGGGTGCGCAGGCGTCCAGCGCCCCCCGGAAGATGCCCGGGAACACGAGGACGTTGTTGACCTGGTTTGGGAAGTCGCTTCGACCGGTACAGACGATGTCGGCGCCGCCTTCGATGGCCTCGCCGGGCGTGATCTCGGGTTCGGGGTTGGCCATCGCCAGCACGATCTTGCGCCGGCCCATCCGCGCGATGTCCTCGGCCTCGAGCAGGCCCGGTTTGCTCACCCCGACAAACACGTCCGCGCCTTCGAGCACCTCCTTGAGGCTGCCGCGCCGGTCTTCGCGGTTCGTCACGGAAAGGAGCGACTGTTTGTGCGGCGCAAGGTCGTCGCGGCCTTTGTGGATGGTGCCTTTGGAATCGCAGACGATAATGTCCTTGGCGCCGGTGCGCCGCTGGGCGCCGGTGTATCCGTCGGCGCAACGAAGCAGAAGGGCAATGGCCGTTCCGGCGGCCCCGGCGCCGCTGATGACGATGCGCATGTCGCGCAATTCCATCCCGAGCACGCGGCCGGCGTTGATCAGGGCGGCCCACACGACGATGGCGGTGCCGTGCTGGTCGTCGTGGAACACGGGAATGCCGAGGTCCTGCAGGCGGTGCTCGATGTCGAAACAGCGTGGCGCCGAGATGTCTTCGAGGTTGATTCCACCGAACACGGGCGCGATCGCGCGGACGGTTTCGACGATGGTGTCGGGATCCTGCGTATCGAGGCAGATGGGCCAGGCGTCGAGGTCGCCGTACTGCTTGAACAGCAGCGCCTTGCCTTCCATAACGGGTATGGCGGCCAGCGCTCCGATGTTCCCCAGGCCCAGGACGGAGGAACCGTCGCTGACCACCGCAATGGCGTTGTGCTTGATGGTGAGGTCGCGCGCCCTCTTGGGATCCGCGGCAATAACCTGGCAGGGGCGGGCTATGCCGGGCGTATAGGCCGTCGAAAGGTCGTCGCGGTTGCGGATGGACAACTTCCCGACCACCGCCAGTTTGCCGCGAAGGTGCTCGTGGATGATTAACGACCGCTCGTAAAAGTCTGTCATGGGGCCGCTCTCCTATATGCCGCGCCACGATTGTTGAACAATTAGGGGCAAGGCTGCAACCTCCGGGGGGGGCGCCCCAGCCGTGCAATGTCCAGAGGCTCTTGGGCGATTGTTATGTTTATCGTTCTTCCATGTATAATTGTACGAGTATATGGCCGGGAATACCGATAAACAACCCCTGATCCGCGTTTTGGATCTGACTAAAATCTTCGAGATGGGCGACACGGTGGTGCGCGCCCTTCGGGGCATTGAATTCAGCATTGACCCCGGCTCGTACGTGGCCATCATGGGGCCGTCGGGTTCGGGCAAGACGACGCTGCTGGACATCCTGGGCTGCCTGAGCCGGCCGTCGTCGGGCGCGTATTACTTAAAAGGCGTGCTGGTGAGCGAGATGCCCGAGCACAAGCTGGCTGAGACGCGCAACCAGGAGATCGGGTTTGTTTTTCAGAATTTCAACCTGCTCGGCCGGACCACGGCCCTGGCGAACGTCGAGTTGCCGCTGCTGTACAACGGCACGCCCAGGAAAGAGCGGCTGGCCCTGGCCCGGGAAGCGCTCGAAGCCGTTGGCCTCGAAGACCGGATGTATCACACGCCCAGCGAGCTTTCCGGCGGGCAGCGCCAGCGTGTGGCGGTCGCCCGCGCGCTGATCAACCGGCCGTCGATCCTGTTTGCCGACGAGCCGACCGGCAACCTCGATACGGACAGCGGCGAGAGCATTCTGGCGCTGTTTCGGGAGTTGCACGAAAAGGGAAACACAATTGTCATGGTAACGCATGAGCGGGAAGTGGCCGAACATGCGCAACGCATCATGAGTTTCAGGGATGGAAAACTGGTAAAGAACGAATGGCGGATCCAAAACGAAAAAGAGTGGGGCGTACAGCATTTGGCTGGCTGATCGCCGTCTCAGTGGTATCTGTGCCCGTCTTTTATTACGGCTACTGGAAGGAAGACGAGATCGCGGTGACGGCGGCCACGCTCAGCCGCGGCAAGGTTGAGCAGACGGTGTCGGCGATTTCGGCGGGGACGGTCAAGCCGAAACTGGAATCCATGGTGGCTTCGGCCCTGATGGGGAAAATCAGGGCGATCCCGCAAAAAGAAGGGGCTCGCGTGAAGCAGGGCGACCTCCTGATCGAGATGGAGCACGCGGAGTTTGACGCGCAGGTTGAACTGGCCGAGGCCAACCTCCGTGCGGGGGAGTTCAGGCTCGAACAGGCCAAGATCGGCGCGCGTATAGCCGAGGAGGTGGCCGTTTCCCGAGTGAGCCAGGCCGCCGCACAACTCGCCCAGGCCGCGCGCAACCTCGAGCGCATCCAGGCGCTCCTCGATCAGCAGGCCATCTCGCAAAGCGAAATGGACAAGGTCAACCTCGCCTACCGCGTTGCCAAGGAAGATCACTCCGCCGCGCTCGCCAACCAGCAGCAAAACCTTGTGCGGCAGGAAGAAATCAAATCCGCCGCCGCCGGCATCGAGCAGCTTGAGTCGGCGGTGGACGTGGCACGGGAATTGCGGGACAAGGCGTTTGTCCGAGCGCCATTTGACGGAGTGATCGCGAAGGTCAACGCGGAAGTGGGGGAGGCGGTCGCCATGGGGATGCCGCTGCTCAAACTGGTTGCAGACAGCGATTTGTTTGTCAAGGCGCCGTTTGACGAGGCCAATGCGTCGCAGATCCAGATTGGGCAGAAAGCCCGAGTAAACGTCGACGCCTACCGCGGTGTTGATTTTGCCGGGGAAGTGACGTTTATCTCGCCCACGGTGACGCTCAATCCCGATCTGAGCAGAACGCTCGATATTGACGTCAAAATTGCCGAAGGCCAGGACAAATTCGTCGCAGGGATGTCGGCCGACGTCATCATTATTGTTCAGCAGAAGGAAGATGTCCTGTTTGTCCCGAGCGAGGCGCTGGTGCGGGAAGAAACGGCGTACGTCATTGAAAAGGGCCGCGCGGCCCGGCGCCAGGTGAAGATTGGCATTGGCAACACCTACACGCGCGAAGTGCTCGGCGGCCTCGAGGAAGGCGAGACGCTGATCACGACGGTGACGGAAAAAGGCCTGCGGGACGGTGTGCGCATCCGTGTGGTGGATTCGCTGGACGACCTATGAGCTTCTTCGAGAGCATTTTTGTAGCGCTTCGGTCGCTTTCGCAGAACAAGGTACGTTCATTCCTGACGACGCTGGGCGTCATCATCGGCGTGATGTCGGTCATCCTGCTGATCTCGCTGGGGGAAGCCGCCCAAGCCTATATTGAAAAAGAATTTGCGGGGATGGGCAGCAACGTCATCATCATCTCGCCCGGAAAGCAGGAAACGACCTCGGACATGTTCGTGATCACCGCGGGCAGTTTCCACAAGCTCACACATGAGAACGCCAAAGAGGTCAAGCGCAAGGCGCGTGGCGTGAAAGGCGTGTCGGGGAACGTGTTCGGTGCGGGTCAGATCCGGTACGGTGCGCGGCAGCGCAATTCACTCGTGATTGGCGTCACGGAAGATTTTGATGAGATCCGGCAGTTGGTTACGCAGGTGGGCCGGTTTATCAACGCGCAAGACATCGAAAAAAACAACCGGGTCTGCGTGATCGGCAAGGCGCTTCGCCGCGAACTGTTCGGCAGCCAACCCGCCCTGAACGAAACCATATCGATCAACCGGCGCAAACATACGATCATTGGAATTCTCGAAGAGCGCGGCATGATGTTGGGCATCAACCTCGACGACATTGCGATCATCCCGCTGCCCAGCGGCCAGCAGATGTTCAACGCGGGGGGCGATGAACTGTTCGAGATCGTGATCTCCGCCCGCAGCCCGGAAGATGTCAAGCCCGCCATCGCTTCGATTAAGGAAATCCTCACTGCGGCCCACGACTACGTCGAGGATTTCACCGTAACCGACCAGGACGGCATGATGGGTTCGTTCAGCAAGATTTTCGACATGCTGCGGTTCATGTTGGCGGGGATCGCGGGCATCAGCCTGCTGGTTGGCGGGATCGGCATCATGAACATCATGCTCGTTTCCGTGCGCGAGCGCATCAAGGAGGTCGGCATCCGAAAAGCCGTGGGCGCCAAGCGACAGGACATTGGCCTCCAGTTTCTGATCGAGGCGGTAACGCTGAGCGTGTGCGGCGGGATGATCGGTGTCGGCATAGGATGGCTGGGCACGATCGCTATTAAGTTTATCTACCCGAGCCTGCCGGTGGTGCTGTCGATGTGGTCGGTTATGGTTGCGTTTACGTTCAGCCTCAGCGTCGGCGTGTTTTTTGGCGTGTACCCCGCGCTCAAGGCCGCCAGTGTCGACCCCGTCGAAGCGCTGCGGTACGAGTAGCCGCCATGATTGTCGGGGTTGGGGTCGACATGGTCGAGGTTGCCGACGTCGAGCGGCGGCTCCGGCGCGAAACTTTTCTGAACATCTTCAGCGATGCGGAACGGGCGCACGCCGACTCGTTGCCGCGCCAGCGGGCGGAGATTCTCGCCGCCCGATTCGCCGCCAAGGAGGCGTTCGGCAAAGCCGTCGGTACCGGCCTGCGTGTCGGCTGGGATTTGCGCGACATCGAGGTTGTCCACGATTCCGCCGGGCGGCCGGGCATTGAATTGGGACGGTCGCTCAGGGACATCTTGCCGCCGGGGGCGCAAGTTCACCTCTCGATCTCGCACATCAAGACGCACGCGGTCGCTGTGGTCGTGATCGAAGCGGAATAGGACCTATCAGACGGATCGGACCGATCGGACGGATCGGGCGTATGAAGACCGTGGCGGTTCCGAAGTAGGGGCGCCTCGCAGCGGTGCTTTGCTCAGAACTTCACCTTCAGTGTCCTGATCTCGAACGGCTTCACGTACAATCGCACCGTGTTGCCATCGATGTTCAGCGGCGAGACGTTTTCTTCCATGAGATCGCACTCGCTGACTCGGCGGGGTTTTCGCCAGAACGTCACTGCCACGTCGCCCCGCTGGCCGTACGCTTCGTAAAGCCTCACGATAAGCGCTTTGGAGTCTTCGCATTTCTTGACGGTGTCGATGACGACGTTGTCCGCGTCGACGGTTACGAAACAGCCCGTCGCCGGCAGGGGCCCTTTCGCGCTTGGCGCGTCCAGCGCGAGCACGCGCTCGTTCAGTTGGAACGCCTGCTGGACGGTGCCGTTGCGCCAGCTCCATGCGTGCGGGTACAGCGAGTAGGTGAACTGGTGCTCGCACTCATCCGCCGTCGGGTCGGGATCGACGGGCGATCGCAGCAGCGAGAGCCGCATCAGGTTATCTTTGATGTCGTAGCCGTACTTGCAGTCGTTCAGCAGGCTGACGCCGTAGTCGCCCTCGGAGAGGTCGGCCCATTTGTGTGCCGGGACCTCGAACCGGGCGCGGTCGAAGTCGGTATTGTGATGCGTGGCCCGCTCGATTGCCGCAAACTGGATCTCGTATGCGGCGCGGCTCGACCGCACGTCCACCGGGAACGCCGCCTTGAGCAGCACCCGCTTCTCCCGCCAGTCCACGTGCGTCACAAAATCCAGGCGCGGCGCGTTGGCATACATCGTGACTTCCTGCGTGATGACGCTGCGCTCGGTTTTGCGCACGAACCGCACCGACGCGCGCAGCGGGCCCTGCTCGGCCACCTCGATCTGCGCCGGGCCCGGCTCCCATATCACGTCTTCGAAATTCGGGTCGATGTCCCATGCGTCGTTGCCGTGCGGCCGGTCTTCGAACAGTTGGAGCACGTTTGCGCGTTCACCGGCCGGAACGGCCTCGCGCTCCTCGGTCTTGTCGTAGACGCTCGTCAGCGCGCCTTGCTTGTCCAGCTTGACGCGCAGGAAATTGTTCTCGATCTTGCGCGGCGAGATGCGCAGCCCGGTGTTCTTAATCTCCGCTTTACGCTCGACCAGCCTGTAAACGGCGTAGCCGAGCGGCGGCAGGTCGTGCGCCTCGAACAGCAGGTCGGACGGTCCGACGACTTGGTGCGGCACGGGTTTGCCCGCCTGGTCGCGGACGTGGAACTCGCCAGTAGGCAGCGGGAGCGATACGTGCGCCACGTCGTCGCGCACCCAGGACAGCGTGTTGAACACCAGGATTGCTTCGCCATCCCCGGATGTGTCGATCTTGGTCCCGAGGTGCGCAAGCGCTTCGGCACGGGCTTCCGCGGCGAGTGTTTTTGCCTCGGCGTAGTTGATCTCGGTTTGCACGTAGACCTCATGGATCGACGAGCCGGGCAGGATGTCGTGGAACTGGTTTGTCAGTACGATTTTCCATGCGTCGTGCAGTTTTTTGGCGTTGTACGGCCCGCCGTGCGCGAGCGACATGCTGCTGATCAGTTCGGCCTGCCGCAGCAGGAACTCGCACTTGCGGTTGTTGCGTTTTGTCCGCGCCTGGGAGGTTTGGCAGCCGCGGTGATACTCGAGATACAGTTCGTTGTTGTACACGGGCAGGTCGGCGTGCTGGGCTTGCTCGGTAATCCTCTCGATGCAATCCTGCATCCGGCCGTGCGAGCATTTGGGCATCCCCACGATGTTGCCCAGCCGCCGGCCGTACTCGAGCATATCGAGGGTGGGGCCGCCGCCGCCGTCGCCCCAACCGTACGGGAACGGCGCCTCGTGGATCCGTTCTTTCTGCTTGAGCTTTTTCCAGTGGTCGAGGAGGTCCTGCGGCTTTACATTGCCGTTGTAGTTGCCCGGCGGCATCAGGCCGAGCACGCGGGTGCCGTCCGCGCCTTCCCACTCGAAGGTGCTGTACGGGAAGTCGGTGTAGCGGTTCCAGGAGAGTTTCGTGGTCACGAACGTGTCGATCTGCGCCTTTTTGAGGATCTGCGGCAACGCCCACGAATAGCCGAACGCGTCCGGCAGCCACGCGGTCCGCGACTGTACGCCGAAATGATCGCGGAACCACCGGTTGCCGTAGAGGAGTTGACGTACCAGTGATTCGCCGGATGGCACGTTGCAGTCGCACTCGACCCACATCGCCCCGAACGGTTCCCACCGGCCTTCTTTCACGCGCGCTTTGATCCGCGCGAACAGTTCCGGGTAGTGCTGCTCGATCCACTCGTACTGCACGGGCTGGCTGGCCATGAACACGAACTCGGGATACCGCTCCATGTAGTTGAGCACGGTCGAGAACGTCCTGGCGCATTTGCGCCGTGTCTCGCGCAACGGCCACAGCCACGCGGTGTCGATGTGGGACTGGCCGGTCAGCGTCAATTCGCCCAGCCCGTAGCTGGCCTCGAACTTCTTTAGCCACACACCCATCAAGTCTCGCGCCCGGATCAGGGATCTGAAGTAGGCCGGTTCACCCTTGTGCTGCATGTCGACGAATTGCATCGTGTTCAGCAGCAGCGACATCATCTGACGGCGCGGGGTGCAATTGGGGTCAAGCTGTTCGCACACGTCCAGCAGGACTTTGCAGTCGTAGTAGAAGTCCCATGTGGCCGGGTTCATCACGGCGAGATCGGCGTACTCGAAATAGTGGTATTCGTCAAACCGGACACTGGGCACCGATTCGAGCATGATCTCGAACGACTCGCCGCCGCGGGCCTTGTCGGTCAGGTAAAGCTCGTCGCGGTTCGGGTCGAGCCCCTGGAACGGCTGCCCGTTCACGTAGGCCAGCGATTCGCCCCCCGGACGAACCAGCGCCAGCACCCGGCGCCCTTTCATCGACTCCGGCACACGCGCCGTCATCCGGAACCACGTCGTCTGGTCGAACCCGCCCCAGCGGCCGTGCACCGCGAACGGTTTCCAGCCTGACCGCGGCATTCGCTCGGGCCCGCGCCCCGTCCCCGTCACCACGGACTGAATTTTGCCGATCGGCGTTCGCTGCTCATATATGGTCTCGGCGATCTCGAGCAACCGCGCCCGGATCTGCTCGGCTTGCAACCGCCGTTCGGCATCAAAATCAGGCATAAGTCCTTCCTCTCGTCGATAAAGGTAGAGGGAAGGATTTTAACAGGAGAAGGCTGGCGGATGGAATCAGCAGGTACATCTGCAAGTACAAGGGGCGCGGTTGCTGCATTCGTCTGGGACGCCCCCCACCACGCCTTTGGCGTGGCCGGGGGGCGTCCCAGACGGGTTCGACGAAATCGGGCAAACAGTGCTTGATGGTTTATTGCTGTCTAACGGCGGTCGAGCCGTCGATGATGAGGTTGGTGCCGTCGAACGTGCCGGTCTTGACCGTGCCCATCGCGTTGACTTCGATCTTGCCGTCGGCCAGCGTGTACTTGGCATCAAGCCCGTCGGGCGCGATTGATGCGAGCGCGCCGCCTTTTAGGGACACGGTGGTTGCGTCTTTGAAATTGGCGGTGAACTCGCCGATTTTCCAGGTCGAGCCGACCAGCGCGGCGGCGGCGGCGGCCGGCGCGGCCGGTTGAGCCGCCGTGTCAGGAGCGGGAGCCGCTTCGGGTGCCGGGGCGGGTGCCGGGGCGGGTTCAGCGGCGGGAGCGGGGGCCGCTGCGGGTGCGGGTTTCGGGAGGTCCGTCTTGGGCTGCGGAGTCGGCGGGGGCGCCGTTTCCGGATTGGAACATGCTGCAAAAATGGCCACCATCGCCAACACGAAACAAAGCAAACCGTAGTTTCTCATCGTTTACATCCTTCCATTTGTTGATTTCCCTTAGAAACACTTGAACATATGCTATCAAAAGGCGGCCAAAAGTTAAAACCGGGGATGGGAGACCAGAATCCGTACGTAAGGTTGTCTCACATCGAAGCGAGACCTTGCTTGGGCCTGTAGTGGCAGGTGATTCCACGATCCCGGGGTATTGCTGTGAAGACAATGGGTCTCTTGATACGACGCAGCGAGAGGGCAAGCGGCAAGATGCCGCTTCTACAATTGGCTGCAAACGTAGACGCCGCTTCTACAATTGGCTGCAAACGTAGATGCGGCATCCTGCCGCGTTGCGCGTTTCTTACGTGCGGATTCCGGTGAAACTACCACCAGAAATATTTCTTCGCGCTTTTCCAGACTCTGCGGTACATGGGTGCGCCGGGGCCGTCGGTGTCGATTCGGCCGCTGCGCGCGGCCGCCCGATATACAAACGCGTGCTGTACCACGCCCACTGCCGCCGAATAAGCGGCTGTCCGAACAGCCGAGGGGGCAATCTCGAGCTTGGTGGGCATGCCTTTGCGCGCGCTCACCTGGAGGGCGCTTTTGGCCAGTTCGACGTGGTTTTTGATTTCGCTTGCCCCGCCCGTGAGCACAATGCCGCACACCAGGTTCTTAATCAGGCCGCGCGCTTGCAGGTACTGGCGCACCTTGGTCATCAGTTCGCGGGCGCGTTCGAAAATGATCATCTCGACCTCGTTGCGCGTCACGATGCTGGGCGCGCCGGGGACGTTGGTTTTCAGCTTGATGGGCGTACCCGGATTGGCCGCGGGCGCCGTGGATTCCTTTTCGTTGGCGCCGTCGGAAGCCACGAGGTCGTCCGACACGCCGTACGACATGATCAGTTCGTCGGCTTCTTCGAACGAGATGTGCAACCCTGCCGAGAGGTCGCGCGTCAGGTGGTAGCCGCCCCACTCGAAACACTGCGTCCCGAGTATGCGGTAGTCGCGGAACACGGCCAGCCCCGTGATGCTTCTGCCCATATCGAGCACGCCGACGCCCAGCTCCATTTCTTCCGGCGTCAGGCACCCCTGCGCGCTGGCCAGCGGCGTGAAAATGAAATCCTCGAGCGCGAGGCCCTGCGAATTTATGCAACCGGCGATGTTGTCGATGATGACGCTGGGGATCAGCGTGAAATGCACCCGCGTCTTGAGCACCTGGCCGCGGATGCCCATCGGGTCCATGACGCGCAGATCGTCCACGTACCATTCCTGCGCCGTCACCGACGACGTCACCCGCTTGCCCGGCGCCAGGATGTCGTGCGAGGCGATGTTGAGCGCCTCGTTCATCTGCGGGGCCTCGACCACCTGGCTCTCGAGCTTTACGTTGCCTTCGCGGATGAACGTGTCGACGTTTTTGCCGTTAATCGCGCAGAACACCGATTTCAGTGTCACTTGCGCCTCGTGTTCGGCGGCGGCCAGGGCCTTTTTGAGCGTCATTTGCGTGGCGTTGAGGTCTTGGATAACGCCCTGCGAGATGCATGCGCGCGACGGTTCGGCCCCGTGCCCGATGATCTGGATTGTCCCGTCGCTGTCCATGTGGGCGATCAGCACGCGGATCTCCCGCGAGCCGAAATCGATTACGCCGACAACTTCACCCTTCCGCCGCACCATTTACTCCTTTGCCGGCCCGTGCCGCCCCCAGCCCGGCACTAAAACAAAAGGTCTTCCCCGGATTCCCCCGCCGGCTCGCCCGCCGGCCGCAACTGCGCGATGGTCTTCTCGATGTCCGTCATCGACGACTTGTGGTGCGTAAGCGTTTCCCGTGCCCGCGACAGCATCTCCTCGAGTTCGAGCCGGTGGCGCTGGAGGTCTTTCACGCTTTGCCGCGCCTCTTCGAGCCGTGCCCGTGCAGAGTGCTCCGTGTCCTTGAGCCGTGTCAGGGTCTCCTCGACTTCCTTCTGCTGATCCCGCGCCTGTTCGAGTTCTTTGCGGGTCGAATCGACGCGGAGCATCTCGGCCTCGCGGGCCGCCTCGAGCGCACGTATCTGATCTTCGATTTCCGCTACGTGCTTCTCGATGCCCACGACCTTTTCCTCGACCAGCGAGCCGTGTGTGCGCGCATCGGCAAGCTCCGATCCGCCTTCCGCCACCCTGCTCTCCGCGACGACCACCTCCTGCTCGGCCATTTTCACCTGCTGGCGGGCCGATTCGACCTGCTCGGCGTTCTGCTGGAACTGGGCCTCGGCGTCTTTAACGCGCGCCTCCGCCTTGGCCGTCTCCGCCCGCGCCAGATGGGCCACCGCCTGAAGCGCGAGCACCTTGGCGCCAGGCATGTCGCCGTGAGCTATTGCCTGCTGAGCCGTTACAAGAAGCGATTCCGGGGAACCTTCTTCTACGCGTGCTGGTTTTGCTTCCGGTGCTTCCACTCGCCTCTCCTGCTGCCCTTGGGGCGGTTGGGGCTGTTCCACTTCGGCCGGAACGTCATCACGCCGCGGTTCCTCTTTTCTGGGGGTTGACGTGGCCGTCTTGGGCCTGGCCCCCTCCTGAAGCCGTTCCAGCACGCCAAGCCGGTCTTGATTCCAGGATTTCACCGCCGGGGCCACGGGGTCTTCAAACGCATCCGCGTAGGCCCCGCAGAACGAGTAAGCCAAATCGAGGAACGACTCATCGAGTTGTCTTACGGTTCCGCTGAGACGGCAAATCTCGAGCATCTGGCGGCCCACTTCCGCCGCGGCCTCGAACCCGTTGTCGCCCGCATACGACATCAGGCTCTCGATACGGTAGCCGATGACGGTAAACCGCTCGCCGTACGATTCCGTGGGCGCCTTTTGGAGCCGCGCGAGGTCGTCGCACAGGGCATCCAGCACCGGCGCAACCTCGTCCTTCGGTTTTGGAACCATGATCGGTTTTTCTTTGGCCTCTTTTTCCATGACTGGAGCCGGCGGCTCGGCCTCACGCGGAGCCGGTTCGGCTTCTTCTTTCGGCTCGACCTTGTGTTCGTCGCTGAACGGCAGGAATTCGTCAATGGACAGCTCATCAGCAGGCATATGCCCCTTGGCTGGGGGCGCCTCGTCGGGCATGGGAAATGGGAGCGTATTGTCCAAGTTTTCGGGAGATTGCGCAACAGCCGCGGTCGGCACGGTCACCTCCGGTTCGTCCTCGACCAGTTCCAGCCCCGCCGCCGTGAGGTTGGCAACGGCCTTTTCGTACCGGGTGCGCCACGTGGCCATCGCGTCCGATCGCGTGTTGTTGACGATAAGGTCCCCTACCATCAGGCACAGGACCTCGTAGCCGTCGTTTAAAAAGGGCACGCAAAGGTGTGCGGCGCTCGCAGTCTCGTAGGTCTGCAGCACGCGTGCCATGCCCGTCAGCGCCTCGACAATCTCCTTCCAACCCTCCAACACCGCCAGTTCCGCCGCCGTCAAGATCTGGTTCATGCAGTCGTCCGACCAGAACTCCTGTGGCGCCCCCGCCTGCCCTTTGGCCACATAGCGGTGGAACCGCCCCAGCGCCATCAGCAGGCGTTGCGTGGGGTCGGCTCCAGGCAGGGGCGTTATGGGATTCGGTGAGACCGTTGCCACAGACGAATCCGCTTTTTCTCCGTTTTCCTCGAATAGAAGGGCACTGCGCTCCTCGGACGCAACAGGTCCGCGCAGGCCGTCATTGGGTCCGTCGACTTCCCGCCGGAGTTGAACAGTCCGGTTCCTGTTTCTCTTGCCAAATCGCACCTTTAACACCTCCCGGGTTGGATTGTAGCACAGGCCCCCCTTACGCGCAATATGTTGTGGTGATCTTTATTGGCCCCACTATAGGCCTGCCAAAGGTCAACAAAATCGGCTTCGCCGCGGGGTAGGACCGCGCCTCGAGCCGTTGAAATTGCCCCCGGCTTGCTTGTCCCATCTGTGCGACTTCTGGTAGCTTGTTCCTGTCATAACGCGTCACGGAATCCGGGCAAGCGGTGCGCGTAATCATGGGGAGTGCATAATGCAGGGCATTAAAGGCGCATGGCGGCAGTGGAAGCATGGGCGCAAGTTTGTCCATATCGGGAAGCGGTGCCGGTTCCTTGGGCGGTTTCTTGAAGTCGAGGGGCACGTGGAACTGGGCAGCCACTGCAAGTTGCGCAACAACATCATCATGCGCACGCGGGGCGGCGGTAAAATCATGATCGGCGATTACACCGGCATCAGCTACTACTGTTATTTCGAGTCGACCCGGCTGGTCAAAATCGGGAACATGACGGGCATCGCGGAGTTTACCGTGATCCGCGACACCAACCACTGCGTCATCGGCACGGACGAGCATTGGCGCCTGACGCCGTACATCGCTGAGCCCATCGTGATCGGCGACGCCTGCATGATCACGAGCCGGGCGTACATCGGGCCGGGCGTCGCGATCGGCGACGGCGCGGTGATCGCGCCCAACAGCTATGTCACGCGCGATGTCGGGCCGTACGAAGTCTGGGGCGGAAACCCGGCCCGGAAAATCGCGCACAGAACCCAGGGTGTGCCCGACATCCTGCGCAAGCAGTACCAGGACCTGGTCGAAAAGTTTGGCATGCGCAAGAGCCGCCATCAGGTTGATGATATGATCGACAGGGCGAAACAGGCCGCCTCGGATGGTATAAACCGGGCCGCGCTGGAACGAGACCGCCTGAAGAAGGAACTGGACGCTGTGGTGCGGCTCGACGCGGACATCGACGAGTAGCGCATGGAGGCAGCGCAGGAGGCTTGATGAGAATTGCGCTGGTTGCGGTGAGCGCCATGGGCGCCGCAAACCGTGAAAGGCTCGGCCGCGGTTTCGATAGCCCCGCGCTTATTGCGCGCAACCGGGCGATTCAGTCGCTTCCGAGCCTCGCGCTTCTCACGTTGGCGGGTATGGCGGGGCGGGATCACGAGTTTGAGTATTTCGAGATGGAAGATCTCGGGCCAAACGGGGAACTCCCGGGCAGGTTCGACTTGGCGGCCGTCTCGAGTTACACGGCGCAAATCTTCACCGCGTACAAACTCGCGGAACACTATCGGGCAGGCGGGATACCAGTGGTGATGGGTGGACCGCACGTCAGTTGCCTGCCCGAGGAGGCCGCCCGGCACTGCGACGCGGTCGTCATCGGCGAAGGCGAGCCGGTCTGGCTGGACGTGTTGCGCGATTGCGAAAACGGCCGTCTCAAAAAGGTCTACGGCTCGTTGAAAGCCGATTTCGACCTTGCCCAGTCGCCCATGCCGGCGTTTGAACTCCTCGATGTCAAAAAGTATAAACGGCTTACTATCGAAACCAGCCGGGGTTGCCCGCATCGTTGCGAGTTCTGCGCCAGCAGCGTGCTGATCTCGGGCAAATACAAACAAAAACCGGCCGAGCGCGTGCTGGCGGAGATCGACCGGATCAGCGAACTCTGGCCGCGGCCTTTCATCGAGTTCGCCGACGATAACACGTTCATCAACCTCAAGTACTGGAAACAGATCCTGCCCGAGATCCAGAAAAGGAATATCCGGTGGTTTGCGGAAGCCGACGTCCGGCTGGCGCGTGATGAGGAACTGCTGGATTTGGTGCGCGACAGCGGGTGTTTCCAGGTGCTGATAGGCCTGGAAAGCCCCGAGTTGGCTGACTTGGACGGCGTGGAACTGCACAACAACTGGAAGCGCAAACAAGGGCGCGACCCCCGCGAGGCGGTCCATATCATCCAGTCGCGGGGTATTCGAGTCTGCGGGTGTTTTGTGCTGGGCCTCGATTCGCAGACGCCCGACGTGTTCGACGCCATCTACACGTTTGTTGAAGACACCGCCATGTTTGAGGTCCAGATCACGTTTCTCACGCCGTTTCCGGGCACGCCCCTTTACGATCGCCTCCGCCGGGAAGGCCGCCTGCTCGATGAAACCGCGTGGGACCGGTGCAGCCTGTTCGACATCAACTTCCAGCCCAGGCACATGACGGTCGACCAGCTCGCAGCCGGCTACGCGCGCCTCGCGGAGCGGGTGTTCGACCCGGAATTCACCCGCCAGCGCCGCCACAGGGCCGTCCACACGCGAGTTCGCCGCGCCCTTGGTTGATACGGTTCGGGGCCGCTGGCGAATCACGCGGTGTTTCGCTAAGATGCCTTTGCGGAACTGAATCGGCAGGAGGGTTTTGGATGGACACGTGTTCCCGTTGCCGTGCTGAAATGGCGCGCACGGACGCGGTCGGATTAAATCCCGTCACGACCAACCTGTGCCCGCGGTGCGTGGATTATTTCGAACTGCAGGAAGTGGCCGACATTTGCCAGTACCTGGAAAACCTTCCGGCACCGATTCTCGTGGTGGACGGCGACGGCGTGGTCAGGGGGGCGAATACGCAGGCGTGCAAAGCCGTTTCCAAAGATCTCCCGCACATACTCAACCTGCATGGCGGGGACGTGTTCGAGTGTGCCTACGCCCAGCTGCCGGGCGGATGCGGCAGAACCGTCCACTGCTCGGGGTGCACCATCCGGAGAGCCATTCTCGACACCCTATCGACCGGCACGCCGTTATCCGGGATTTCGGTCGAGGTTTTGCAGAACGTCAAAGGCAAAGACCGCAAGGTCACCTTCCAGATCTCGACACAACGCCTGGCCAATTGCGTCCTGCTTCAGATCGAAGGCGGCTTGTAGTTTACTGCGGCAGCCGCAGAAAACCGCGGCCGCCTTTCAGCCACCGTTCCATGGCGTTGGGATCGCCCGTGATTGGCTTGAGCGGCCCCTCGAGTTTCATCAGCGTCGCGGGACTCCCCAACTGCCGGAACAGATCGCTCTTCGGATTGAACAGGTTAAACGTGTAGATACCGTCGACGCCGGCGTCCCACGCCAGTTTGGCTTCGGCGTGCCATCTCGATGCGTTGTCTGCGTTCGTTTCTTCGGGAGTGGCCGCCGAAACGACCCGCGACCCGCTGAGGCATGCGTAAGCCGGCACGCCGTGTTTCCTGCCCAGTGCCACCAGGTTCTCCCACGGCTCGAGATGGAAATAGCCGCCGCCCGTGAGGATGTCGATCAGCCCCTCGTCGAGCCACGCGGCCAGGTCAAGGCCAATGGCCTTGGCAAACCCGACCGAATCCGGGACGCGCACCGCTACGAGCACGGGCCGCCCGCGTTTCAGCCCCACCTGCTCGGTCATTTCGCGCACCCGCCGTATCAGGCCCGTCATCAGGTCGCAGCTCGACTGCGGCACCGGCTGTCCGGTCATTTGTTGGGGAAAATACACGGGGTGGCGGAAGAAATCGAGCTCGATACCATCGACGTGGTAGCGCATGCACACGTCTTCGAGGATCCTGAACACCTTGTCGCGAACCGGTTCGAGTTCGTAATTCACCGCCGACCATCTGCCGCCGCCGTGCGGGGACTTCTGCCCTTTGTGGCCCATCAGATAATCGGGGTGGTCCTGTTTCCATTTGCATAGCAGCGCGTCGTCCGCCGAATCGTGCGTGTCGTTCATGCGCATCGACCAGAACGCCTCGATCCCGCTCGCGTGGCAGAAGCCGATAACCGCCTCGACCGAGTCCGTGTCCGTCTTTGTCAATTCCCACGCCCAGTCGATCGAGTTCTTGTCCCCGTGGCCGCGCAACTCCGTTTCATCGCTCCTGTGGGTATAGAGATTGAACACGCCGGTGCAATAAAAAATAGCGTCGACCTGCGATCCCGCCAGCGGCGAGGTCCGGTTGAGCAGGAAATTCTCGACCGTATGGGCCTGGTTGGTCGTTCGGGCGTCGTTGCCGTCGTTGTTCATGATGATGCGGCGCGTCCGGTGCGCCGCCACCGTCCTCGCCGCCCGTAACGGCTGGATCCGGCCACCCGGTTCGCCCGCGCTTGCCGGCGCCAGCATGAACACAACGGCCAAGCCCGCAGCCGCCGCACCGACCAGCGTGAGTAGTTTCATGCGTCGATCCTCCCATTCGGCTTCGGCTTCGGGCACATTGTATGCAGGGTAGGGGCGGTTTTCCAACCCGCGCCGTCCAGCCCCGAGCTTAGTTCAACGATCAGGGCGGCGGCCCGCGCGCGTACCGCCCTCCTGGCTTCTGCACGCTTCGCCCCGCTACAATGGCGCCACCTTTTCCAAGGGAGGTACCGGTCTCCATGGCAGATGCAGTCCGCGAGCGGCTCTGGAAACATATTTCCGAAATCCACATCATCGACACCCACGAACATATCCCCGACGAGACCGCGGCCATTCAGCGCAAGAAAAGCCTGTTCAGTTTCTTCGAACACTACGTGTCATCCGACCTCGTCTCTGCCGGAATGACCCACGAGGCCCTCGAAGCCATGCGCGACGAGACGAACTCCCTGTCACTGGCGGAGCGCTGGAACCTCATGGCGCCGTATTGGCCTTACGCCCGCACAACAGGATACGGCCGCGCGTTCATCGGCTACATGCACGACCTGTTCGGCATCGTGGACATCAACGAGGACTCGTACGCGGAGTTGTCGGCGCGGATCGCCGCGGCCCAGCGACCGGGGTGGCACCGCGAGGTCCTGCGCGACAAAGCCCGGATCGACAAGGCCATCGCCACGACGTGGCCCGGCGAGCCGGTCCGTTCTGACCGCGACCTCCTCCTGTCGGCGCCCATATTCGACCACTACGCGACAGTATCGACGCGGGCCGAGTTGGAGGCGGTCGAAAAGGAAGCGGGGCAATCGATCCAGACGCTGCCCCAACTCATGCAAGCCCAGGAAGCCGCCGTTGACCGGATGGCCAGGGACGGCGCGGTCGCCGTGAAAATCTTCCTGGCGTATCAGCGGCCGCTGCTGTTCGATCGGGTCGAGCAGGCGCAGGCAACCCGCGTGTTTGACCGCGTTGGGCTGTCGCAGGCGCGCGACCTCGTGTTTGAAGACGTGAAACCGCTGCAGGATTTCATGACGCGCCGCCTGATTGGCTTGGCGACGGAGCGCCGTTTGCCGATTCAGATCCACACGGGTATGCAGGAAGGCAACGGAAACGACCTCACCAACGCCCGCCCCACGCTGCTTACCAGCCTCTTCCTGGATTTTCCCGATGCCCGGTTCGACGTGTTCCACGCCGGTTACCCGTACTGGCGCGAGACCGGCGTGCTCGCCAAGTATTTCTCAAACGTCTACGCCGACCTTGCCTGGCTCCACGCCATCTCGCCCCGCGCCGCCGCAAATATCCTGGACGAGTGGCTCGAGATTATTCCGTCCAACAAGATCCTCGGGGTCGGCGGCGACTCGAACTATGTCGAAGGCGCATACGGCCACACGCAAACGGCGCGTCGAGTCACGTGCGATGTGCTCGAGGGAAAAGTCGAGAAAGGCTACCTCTCGGTCGACGAAGCCCAATGGCTCGCCACCCGAATTTTGCGGGAAAACGCCATCGAGGCTTTGCGCCTGAAACTATAGATTCCATCCGACCGATCCGACGGATCCGACGGATCGTCTTATATGGCCTCTTCGGGCGCGGCCTCGGGCTGGCTTTCCGGCCGTTCCCCGAGCTCTGTTTTGAACCTTCGCAAATCGGCGCCGAGGGTGTCTTTTGTGAGGAAGAAATCGCTGCTGTGTACGATGAAATTGGCGCCTTCTTTTGCCCACTCGATCTCGGCGTCGATTCCAAACGAGAAGTGCAACCCCACACCGACGTTTTTCGCCCGGGCCTTCCGGATGATAGTCGACACCGCCTGCTTGAACCGCGGGTGGGCGTACTGTTCGGGAACGCCGAGGTTCAGCGAGAGGTCGTGCGGGCCGATCAGGAGCGCATCGAGATCGGGCACCGCGAGAATCTCATCGAGCGCCTCCAACGCGGGCGCCGACTCGATGTTGACGATCATCAGCTTGCCAGAGGCCCAGCCCGCCAGATACTCCGCCAACTCCGGCTCGAGTTCTTCTTTCCCATCGAGCTTGTTGCGCAGCCGCCGGCCCTTCAACGGCCGGAACTTCACCGCACCGCGCAGCGCCCTGACCTCCGCGATCAACTCGACGTACGGGAACACCACGCCCGCGGCCCCGCCGTCCAGCGCCATGCAGGCGAGGTACGGGTCCGGCTCGGGCACGCGCACGATCGGCGCCAGGTTGAGCGCCCCGTACGCGGAACACATCCAGGCAAGCTGCGCGCGGTCAATCGGGATATGCTCCGTATCGAGGAAGACAAAATCCAGCCCGCTCGAAGCGATCATGCCGGGCCATTTCGGCGAGGTGGACACGATGCACGTCCCATATGCGCGTCGGCCCGACCTGAGCGCCGCCTGAAGCTGAATGCCGTTCATCGAACTCCCCTTTCAGTATAGGTCCTATGGGTCTAAGTCCTATTCATTTGGCCTTTCCCGCATTGACGGCGTATTATAGCCAAGCTCAACGGAGGATACACATCATGAGACTTGGCGCGCCCGTCTATGGAGACAGCTCGACACCTGAAAACTGGGTCGCTTCCGTGAAGGCGAAATCCTATAGCGCGGCGTACTGCCCCGTCGACCGCAAGGCGGACGACTCGACGGTGAAGGCCTATGCGGATGCCGCCGCAAAGGCCAACATCGTCATCGCCGAAGTCGGCGCATGGAGCAATCCCATGCACAAGGAGGAATCGGCCCGCAAGAAGGCGCTCGAATTCTGCCAGGCCCAACTCGATTTGGCCGACCGCATCGGTGCGCGGTGCTGTGTCAACATCAGCGGGTCTCGCGGCGAACCATGGGACGGGCCCGACCCCTTGAACCTGACGCAAGGAACCTTTGACCTGATCGTTGAGACCACGCGCTCGATTATCGACGCCGTCAAGCCCACCCGCACCTTTTACTCGCTCGAAACCATGCCGTGGATGTACCCCGATTCGGCGGACAGCTATCTGGCGCTCGTCAACGCCATCGACCGGCCCGCGTTCGCCGTCCATCTCGATCCCACGAACCTCATCTGCAGCCCGCAACGCTACTACGGCAACGGCGAGATCGTCCGGGAATGCTTTGAGAAGTTCGGGCCACACATCCGCAGTTGCCACGGAAAAGACATCCTGCTGCAACCGCGCCTGATGACGCACCTCGACGAAGTCCCTGCGGGCAAGGGCAACCTCGACTATCGCGTTTTCCTGCGGGAGCTCAACAAGCTCGAGCCCGACGCGCCCCTCATGCTCGAGCACCTGGCCAAGGAAGAGGAATATGACGCGGCGGCGGCGCACGTCCGCTCGGTCGCGGAAGCGGAAGGGCTGAAGTTCGTGTAGCAGGTTCAGCCCGGCTTCACTGCCACTCAAATCCGACGGATCCGACGGATCCGACCGATCGGTCTGATCCGGATCAATCGCAGCGAATGTTACGGTGAAACTTATTCGTGGCGGAGGGCTTCGACCGGATCCATATTGGCCGCGCGAAACGCGGGATAGATGCCGAACATAACGCCGATCAGCGCCGAAATCGAGAACGCAATAAACGGGGACCACGGCGTGATGATGGTGATCATGTTGGCAAACCGCGTGATCGTAACCGGTATCGCCACTCCCAGCAGCACGCCCACCAGGCCGCCGCTGCACGACAGGATCACGGTCTCAATCAGAAACTGAATGACAATGTCCTGGCGGCGGGCGCCCAGCGCCCGGCGGATGCCGATCTCGCGCGTCCGCTCGGTGACGGTGGCCAGCATGATGTTCATGATGCCGATGCCGCCCACCAGCAGCGAGATCGCCGCAATCGAACCCAGCACCACGTTAAATATCTGCTTGGTCCGTTCGGCCTGGCGCAAAAGTTCGAGGGGAACCACCAGTTCAAAGTCCTTTTTCTTCCGATCCCGCTGCAGGATCTGCGTCACGATGGCGGCGATATCGAGCACTTCCTCCTGGCGTTCGACCCGCACGATGGCCTCGTGCAGTTCAACCTTCTCCGCCTCGAAACTCCCACTGCTCCGCTTCACCAGCGTCTCCCCAAACCGGTTTTTGGCGGCCGTCAGCGGGATGTACATGCGGTGGGTTGCGGCGGTGGCCTTATCCGTGGCGGCGGCTTGTTCCGCACTGTTTCCGGGGCTGGCCGTGGCCGTCGACGCCTCCGCTTGAATTATGCCTATTATGGTGTAGTACGAACTGCCGACGCGCACCGTCCGGCCGATCGGCGAATCCATTGGAAACAACTCCGCCGCCATCGACTCGCCCAGAACACACACGTTCGAGATCTTCTCCATTTCATCCATCGAGAAGAACCGCCCCGCGATCATGTTGAGCTTGCGCATATCGGTGTACCAGGGCACCGTCCCCACGATTTCGCAATCCACGCGCCGCGTGATATTCCATACCCACTGCCGGATAACCCGGCCCGGCACCACGATCGTCACGCCGGGGATCGTGGCGCGGATCCGGTCGAGGTCCGCGTAGGTGAGGCCGTAATCGATCGCGTAGGTCTGCCGGGAAGACGTGTTTTGATCCTGGACCGGCTTTATGCTGTGCAAAATGATGTTGTTGCTGCCCAGCCGGCGGATTTGTTCCTGCGCCTCGTGGCTCGCCCCTTCGCCGACCGCCAGCATCGCAATCACCGAGCACACCCCGAACACGATCCCCAGCACCGTCAGCAAAGACCTCAGCCGGTGCATCCAAAGGCTGCGGAACCCCAGCAGCACCGTCCGCTGCACGTACGAATACGTCAGCCGGGGTGGCGCCGCGAATACGTGAAAATCCACCTTAGTTCCAGACATCGCTCACCACCTGCCCGTCCCGAAGGCGGATCACCCGCATGGTCCGCATGGCGATCTGGTCGTCGTGTGTCACCATGATGAAAGTCTTGCCTTGCCGGTTGAGTTCGTCGAAGATGTCGAGGATCTCGTTGCCCGACGCGCTGTCGAGGTTGCCCGTTGGTTCGTCGGCGAGGATCACCAGCGGGTCATTCACCAGCGCGCGCGCGATGGCCACGCGTTGCTGTTGCCCGCCCGACAACTCGAACGGCCGGTGGTTGATCCGATCCGTGAGCCCGACGCGCTCCGCCAGCTCGGCCGCCTTATCCAGCGTTTCCGCCTCGCTTCTGCCCTGGTAATACAGGGGAATCCCGATGTTTTCAACGACGGTCAACTGGGGAATCAGGTTGTAAGACTGGAACACAAACCCGATGCGCGCACCGCGGATTCCGCTAAGCGCGTCGTCGTCCAACTGCGAAAGATCGTAGCCGCCAAGCAGGTACTTGCCCGACGTGGGCCGGTCCAGGCAGCCCAGCAGGTTCAGCAACGTCGACTTCCCGCATCCCGACGGGCCCATGATGGTGATGTACTCGCCCTGCTTGAACCCGAGATCCACGCCCCGCAGGGCATGGACCAGTACCGCGCCCATCGCGTACGTCTTGCTCAACCCCTGCAGTTCAATGACGGGCGAATCGGCCATGGGCTACTCCACCGCCGCGGGCGCGGCGGGCGGCGCGGCTACCGGGGCAGATGGCGCCTTTTCCGCCACGGCCTTTTCGTCTTCCTTCTTTTCTTCCCCGCCGGCCTCTTCGGGCGTCACCGGCGCACGCAGCAGCACGACCTCGCCCTCTTCGAGGCCACTCTTGATCTCGATAAACTCGTTATTGAACTCGCCCGTCTCGACAGCCCGCTTCTCGGGCCCGCCCAGGCGGGCCACATAACACACCCGCTGATCATTGCTCGAACTCACCGCCTGGATCGGCACATAGGAAACGTCCGGAAGCTCCTTGACGTGAATGTCCACCTGCGCGCTCATCCCCGGTTTCAACCACGGAAACACCCCGTCGATGCTCACGCTGACCTCGTATACTTTTACGTCGGGATTCAGCCAGCGGTTCTCGGAATCCGGCAACACGGCCACCTTCACCACCTTCCCCGTCAAAATATGATCTGGATAGGCGTCCACCCGGATTGTCACCGTCTGGTCGCGCTGAATGCTCTTGATGGCTGACTCGTGAATTTTGATCTTCGCCCCCATCTGGTTCATATCGGGAATGGTGATAATCTTCTGGCGCTCGCGCACCATGGCCCCTTCCTGGATTTGGTCCTGGCCGCGCCAGTTTTCCTGGTTGGCATAGACCACCAAACCCGGCCGCTCCGCCTTGATCTTGCACTTCTGTATCTGCTCGAGCCGCTCCCGCCGGCGCCGCGACTGCAACGCAAAACGCGCCTCGTTCGACTTCAGCCGGGCCTCCGCCTGCGCAAGCTTCGAGACGGCCATCTTCTTCGCGCGCTCGAGTTTCCGGTTCGCTTCCTGGTGGTCCGACAACAGCTTCTCCGCTTCCTTGGGAAACTCGTAAACCAAAAAAAGCTGCCGGCTGATTTCGGCCGACTGCACGCTCACGTCAGTCCGTTGGACCTTAAGCTTCTCGGTTTCGAGCTCGTTTTTCGTCACAAAATCCCGCTCCGCAAGGCGTTCCGTCCCCTCGAAACTTGTCTTGGCCAGCCCCAACTCGGCCTGCTGCATCATCAAATCGTCTTCCAGCTTGCGCAACTTCTGCCCCGCCTCACCGTCGCCCAGCGTCTCGATGTTGGCGTACTTCGTAAAATTTATCGAGATCCGCGGCGTGCGCTGGCTCACGGCCTCTGCATAACGCGCGTTCGCCGTACTCGCCGAAGACGCCGCCTCCTCCAACACCGACGCCGCCATCGCCGAGATTTCCTCCTGGTTCTTCTCCAGGGCGCCGCCCGGCTGCCGCGGGCCCCGCTCGCCGCGCGGCCGTTCGCCGTCACCGCGCCGCTCCCCGCGATTGCCCCGCCGTTCCGCGTCCTTCGCTCGCCGCTGGTCGCCCTCGCCACCGGCCGGCGCGGTTTTCGGCGCCTCGGCAGCCGCATCGCCGGCCGGATCGGCCGCCGCATCGGCCTTGGCGGTTTCGGGCTTTTTCTCTGCAGGCGCAGGTTCCTTGCCCGGTTTGTCTTCGCTCTCGCTGCCATTGCCCAGCACGCTCTTGAGCACGTCCTCGAGGTTCGGCATCGACATCTCTTGCTGGAGGGGTTCCTCTTCCGGGATCTGCTTGAGTATGTCCTGCGCCGCCACTTTCCCGAGGTATTTTTCCAAGTCCATCAGCGCGAACTTCACTTCCAGTTCGGCGGCCGTGATGTCGCTGCGATTCTGATTCAACTGGATCTCGTAGGCCTCGCGCGCTTCGGTGAACGACGCCAGCGAATTCTGATACTCCAGTTCGTCGCCAATCTGTTTTTCGAGCAATTCGGTCGCGTCCAACTCGACCAAGATCTTTCCCGCCGTTACGTCCTCCGGCGTCACGCTGTAACCTTCCTCGACAATGCTGAGGATCTTTGTCTGGCCCTGCACTTCCGACTTGATCTCCTGTGACTCGAGGGCCTCGATGCTGCCCCCTTCCGTGACGTCGATCTTCAGCATCCCGTGCGCAACCGTGAATGTCGTTCCCCTCAGGCCCGTAACGGTTTCCGCGCCCCCGAAAAAACGCAGCACGACCACGGCCAGCAACACCACCAGCCCCACCTTGAGCACCAGCCGCCAGCGTTTTTTGCGGCCGCGTACAGCCGGACTAGTCTCAGTATCAGGATTCGCCATCGGTGACCTCCTCCCATCGGCCGTTTTCCTTGATAAACAAGATGCCCATGTCGCGCCAGAACTCGAGGCGGGCTATCGTGTGGCCAATCAAGGCGGCCGTGAGGTTATTCATGCTTTCGTTGAGATCGTTCTGTGCGTCCACTTGGTTTTGCGCAATGACTTGACCGAGTTCGGCCAGCAATTCCTGCTCTTCGACGCGCCGCTGGTTGAGCCCTACTGTCTGCTGCGCAATTTCATACGCCCGCTTCGCCTGGTCCAGTTCACGCCACGCATTCCGGACCTCGAGCTTCACGTTGTCCCCGGCCAGTTCCAACTCGCGGATGCTTCGTTCCTGCTCGATTAGGGCGCCCCGGTACTGGTTTCTCTCGCTCTTTCGCTCGAGCGGCAGGTCGGTGTTGAGGCCGGCATTCAACCGGGCGCGGTTGAAATCGAACTGCGAGAACCGGTTGTTGTCCAAGCTCGAAACCGAACCGCCCAAAACCAGGTCCAGCCCGGGTTTCAACTCGTTCGCCGCCACGTCCACGCGCCGGGCCGCGTCTTCCTGTTGATCGCGTTGCGTGTACAGGTCCAACCGCGCCGTCATCGCCACTTCAACCGCCTCCTCCGGCGTAATCTGCGGGTGTAAGATGCCCCGCTCGGCGAGATCCCGCAGCTCTCCGTCGTCCAGGATCACCGGGGCGTCCGTCGAAAGGCCCAGCTCGATTTTGAACGCGTCCAGCGACTGTTTGTACCGCCGCACCGAACCCACCCAACTGTTCTCGCTGCTCAATTCGGCCTGCAGGACCCGGCCCAGTTCCGCCTGTTTCAGCCGGCCCTCCTCGGCGAACGCCCGCTGCCGTTCGGCGTTTTTGATAAAACTCTGGTAGGCCTGCCAGTTGTTTTTCGCCACGTCACGATCCTGCAACACGCCATAGTAGCTGCTGCAAATCCGCACTGTAAACTCTTGCCGGAACCGCGTAAACTCGCGAAGCTGGTAAAGCAGGTCCCGTTCCGCCTGGGTCAGCCGTTCCGCGGCAACCTTCCTGCCGCCGCCGCGCAGGATCGGTTGCGTAAACGATCCCACCAGCGCGCTCGAGTTATCCACCCGCGGGTCGCCCGTGAGGAACCGGAGGAAGTTGGTCGTCAGGTTCACCGCGATCCGCCCGCCCCCCTTCAGCAACAGGTCCACCCCAAAACCCGTACTGCCCGAAACGTCCCGCTCGTCAATGATGCGCGTACTCGACTCGTTAAGTCCCGCCGCCGTACCCGCCTCCTCGACCAGGTTGCCGTACGCCGAGAGCAGGTCGGCGGGCGTGCCGGTCAGCGCGCCCAACTGGTTGATCAGGCCCGGTGCTTCCTGGGTCAGGCGCGCCATCGTGCCGTATTCTTCGACGTCGCGCGTGCTCCGCCCGTACGCCGCCTCGCCCGTCCCGCTGAAAATCGGCGTGTACCGGTGGCGGTCGAGCGTGAGGGAAAGCGCCTGGAGGTACAACGATTCCTTCTGGTTCTGGTACTGTCGGTTGTGCTTGACGGCCAGTTCAAGCGCCTTCTCGAGCGACAGAACATGCCCCCCAGCTTCGCCCGATCCCGCTTCCCCCAAAAACGAGGGCGCCGCCTCGGCTGCCGGCAGGCCGTCCAGCGGCGGCACCGCTTCCGCCTCGATCATGAAGTTGGGATCCATCCCCGGCACGTCCGGCGTCTTTTCCGCCAGAACCCGGTACGCCTCTTTGTCAGCCGATTTTGCGTAATGGGTGGTCGAGCACCCCGCGATGCATCCGACCACAACCACGGGAATTATGATGAAGTGTCTACTCGTCAACGCGCCAACCTTCTGCCGTTCGAGACCTCGAGACGTGTTAAACACCGCCAGCCGCCCCCTGGTTCCACCGGGAAACTACGCCATTATTAAAAATGAACGCCTGCCGGTGCAACGATCATCTTTTATGTACTATTCTCACAGTTCACTTTTATTCAATTGGCGCGTTATCGCCCGCACCCACGCCCGAAAACCAGTTTCGAACCGCCGCCACGTCTTCGTCTATTGCCGCGGAAAGCTCGCGCCGCGTCGCAAATCGCCGCTCCGGCCTCAGGCGCTTGTAAAAAACGACTTCCATCTGCCGGCCGTGCAGATTCCCGGAAAAATCGAGCACGTGCGCCTCGATCAGCATCACTTCCTGCCGGACCGTCGGGCCTATACCTATATTGACCGCCGCCGGAAGCGTTTGGTTTCCGAATTTCACCTGCGCCGCATACACCCCATGGGCGGGCACCGCCGTGTGATACGGCGCGATGTTTGCCGTAGGAAAACCCAGTTGGTGGCCGACTCCACGCCCTTGAATCACCTCGCCCACGATCGAGTACGGCCGGCCCAGGAAAATGCGCGCCTTGTCCAGGTCGCCTTGCAACAGGCTTTCCCGGATCGCCGTGCTGCTCACGCGCTCGCCCTCGATGTAAAGCGGCGGCGCCTGGATCACGTCAAACCCAAGGGGAGGGCCCATCCGCTTGAGGTAGTGATAATCGCCGAGCGCCTCCCGGCCAAACCGGAAATCATGGCCCACCACCACCTGTACCGCCCCGCATCGGGCTTGAATGATTTCCGTCACGAATTCGCGACGGTCCATGTTTGCCACACGCGCTTCAAACGGCAGCACCAAAAGCACGTCCACACCCGCCTCGTCAATCAGTGTGAATTTCTTCGCGTCCGGCGTCAGAAGGTTTGGGGGGCTGGCCGGGGCGAAAAACTCGCGCGGATGCGGGCGGAACGTCATCAGGCCCGAAGTCCCGCCCAGTTTGCGGGCCGACTCCGCCACCATCGACAGGACGCGGCGGTGGCCCAGGTGAACCCCGTCAAAGCTGCCCACCGTCAGTATCAGCTTGGGAAACGTATCGTGCCAGTCCCAAACATTTTCAATTATTCTCATGGCGCGCCGCCGCTGATTCCTATTCAAGAAACACCCGCTTGGGGTGCACCCAAATGCCTGCCGGGCCTGCATGCACCTCGCCCAATGCCAGCAGCCGGCCCGATTCCGATTTCACCTGCACCCAGCCTTTGCTGACGGGGCAGCCGCTTACCAAATCGTCCGGATTCAGTGCCGCCCCCGATACCACCGCACCCCGAGAAACCGAGCGTACCGTCACCGACGGCAGAGTCAGCGCCGTCTCGATGGGTTTCAGCCGCGATGCCACCTGGTCGGGATCCGTGAACTGGTCAACCGCCAGTGCGTCCTCGATGCTGAACTGGCCCACGAACGTCCGCCGCAACGAGGCCAATATGGCGCCGCACCCCAACGCCTGGCCCACGTCATGACACAAGCTCCGCACATACGTGCCTCGCGTGCACTTGACCCGTATCTGCGCGTATGGGGCCTCGTAGCCCAGCACCCGGAACTCCCGCACCGTCACCCGCCGCGGCGCCCTCTCGACTACCTCGCCCTGCCGCGCCCGTTTGTAAAGCCGCTCGCCACCCACCTTTACCGCACTCACCATCGGCGGCACCTGCATAATCTCGCCCGTGAAACCGTCGCAGGCACGCTGAACGTCCGCCGCGGTCAGGGCCGGCACCGGATTCTCCGCCACCACCTTCCCGTCCATGTCGTAGGAGTCCGTAACGATCCCCAGCCGCATCGCACCCTCGTAGACCTTGTCCAGGCCCGTTAGGTGCTCCGACAGCCGCGTCGCCACGCCCAGGCACAGAACCAGCAAACCCGTTGCACCCGGATCCAGCGTGCCCGTATGGCCAACTCTGCGCGTGCCCGCCGCACGCCGAATCCGGTCCACCACGTCATGCGACGTGATGCCCGCCGGCTTGTCTACCAATAGGATTCCGTTCATTTTGTAGGCGCCTGGCCGTCCCCGTTGAATTCCTGCCGGATCTGCTTCAGCACGACTTCGCACGCCTCCTCGATCGGCAACTCGAGCGTCGCGCCCGCCGCACCCGAATGCCCGCCGCCACCGAACTTCCGCAGGAAGGTGGCGCTGTTGAACGTGCTGTGCGACCGCACGCTCACCTTCGTCGAGCTCTCATTCACCTCGCGAAACAAAATGCCCACGTCCACGCCGCGGATGTTGCGCGCAAAATCCACCAGCCCGCTGAAATCCTCCAGTTCCGCCGACGTGCGTTCAATGTCCGCCGCCGTCAGCGTCGAATACGCCACGCGCCCGCCCGCGTCGCAACGCATCCGCTCGAGCACCAGCGTCAGCAGCTTGAACTTCGGCTTCGACAACTCGTCGAATACCCGGCTCGAGATCTCCGGCACGTTGATGCCTGTCTCGAGCAGCGCCGCCGCAATCCGGTGCGATCGCGCGGTCGTGTTGGCAAACCGGAAACCGCCCGTGTCCGTGATGATCGAAACATACGCGCACTCGGCCACGTCACGGCTTATGGGCAGCCCCGCCGCCATGAAAAGCTCGACAACTATCTCGCCGACCGCCCCGTACGTCGCATCTACAAAACGGATGTCGCCGTCCGGGCGATCTTCAAGATGATGGTCGATCACGATCACTTTTTTCGCTTTCGCCACCGATTCCCGCACGCGCCCCAGCCGGTCCATGCGCGCCACGTCCACAACAATCGCCACGTCCACCGCCTTGTACGGCGCGGAATCGGTTACAATGTCCGACGCGCCCGACAGCCACTGATAATTCCGAGGCACCGGGTCTTCGTTGACACACAGCACGTCCCGCTTCCCCAACGCACGAAGCAGGTGGTATACGCAAAGCATGCTGCCGATCGAGTCACCGTCCGGGCTCGTATGCGAAGTCACCAGAAAACTCTTGCCCGCCGAAACCGCCGCCAACACCTTGTTCAACGCCTGCTTATTCTTCTTCAGTGCTGCCATCCTTCTGACCTTCCGGCGGTTGTTTGCCGGCTTCCTCGCCCGGATCCGCCTCATGCAGCTCCCGGAACACGTTCTCCAAATGAAATACGCGGTCCAGCGTATCGTCCGGGAAAAACCGGATTTCAGGCGCGAACCGCAGCTTCAGGTTGCGCGCCACTACCCCGCGCAGCCACCTCGCGCTCCGCTCGAGGCCCACCAGCGAACTTTTCTTCTCGCTCTCACTGCCGTACAGGCTCACGTAAACGTTCGCGTACTTGAGGTCCGGCGACATCCGGACCGACATCACCGAGACAAAACCGATCCGGGGATCTTTCAACCCCTTCACGATAAGCCGCGCAATTTCCTCGCGCACCAGCTCGCCGACCCGCCGCGGGCGTCCCTTATCGCTCATAGCATTTCAATCCGGTAATCGAGCAGTTCCACCCCGTTTTTACTGGCCGAGAACCGCGCGATTTCGTTGAGTTGATCGTTTGCGTGCCGGCTGTCGTCGGACACGACGCAGGCCGCCAGCCGCGAACGGCCCCACGCCTCCTTAAACTCGATTTCCGCCACCGAACAATTAAACCGGTTGTGCAGCAACTGCTTGAGGCTCTTCATTACCCGGCGCTTGTCTTTCAGCGATCGCGACTCCGGGATCAGGAAGTCCATCTGCAGCAACCCGATCGTCATCTTGTTCCACTATGGGTCACCACAAAACACCTCTTGCACACTGGGCCGTTTCACTGCGCGCTGATCGTGCCCAAGCGAATGATTCCTAAACTTTGTCTTGTGGTGACGCCTAAGCCGCAACAGGCGCGGTGGCGCGCCTGTTGCTCATAGCCCTATGCCCTTTGCGGCGTCCCGCGGCTTCACGGCCCCTACGCCAGCGCCTTCGCAATCTGCTCGACCTTGTACGCCTCGATCACGTCGCCTTCCTTAATGTCCTCGTAATTCTCGAGCTTGATGCCGCACTCCAGCCCGGCCGTCACGCTGCGCACATCTTCCTTGCCGCGCCGAAGCGTGCCGATCCGGCCCGTGTAAATAATCTGGTCGTCCCGCGTCAGGCGCACCTGCGCGCCCCGCGCCACTTCGCCATCCTGCACGGAGCAGCCCGCGACGTTCCCAAACGTCGACGACCGGAAAACCTGCCTGATTTCAACGTGGCCCGTCACCGTCTCCTTGCTTTCCGGAGCCAGCATGCCCTCGAGCGCCGCCTTCACGTCGGCTATGGCTTCGTAAATCACGCGATAGGTCCGGATATCCACGCCTTCGTGTTCGGCCAGTTTCTTGACCTTCGCGTTGGCGGTCACGTGGAACCCGATAATGACCGCGTCGCTCGCGCTGGCCAGGAGCACGTCGCTCTCATTGACGCCGCCCACCCCGCCGTGAACCAGGTCCACCCGGACTTCTTCATTGCCCAGCTTGGCCAGGCTCGTGCTCAGCACGTCCACGCTCCCCTGAACGTCCGCCTTCAACACCACCCGCAACTCGCTCTTCTCGCCCGCCAGCATCTGCGCGTGGAAATCTTCGAGCGTGATATGTTTGGCCGCGGGGCCGAGCCGCTGCTTGCTCAGTTCCATCCGCCGCTCCGCGATGGCCCGCGCCACACGTTCGTCGCTGACCACGTTGAACGTCGTGCCGGCTTCCGGTGGCTCGCTGAATCCCGTTACGACAACCGGCGTCGCCGGGCCCGCTTCCTGCACGGGCTCGCCCCGCGAATTCTGCAGCGTCCTCACGCGCCCGTGCGTCTCCCCGGCCAGGAAAAAGTCGCCGACTCGCAGCGTCCCGTTCTGTACCAGCACCCAGGCAACCGGGCCCATTCCGCGCGTGATTTCCGACTCCACGATCACGCCCTGAGCCCGTTTCGTCGGGTTTGCCTTCAGATCCAGCAACTCCGCCTCCAACAGCAGCAGTTCCATCAGTTCATCCACGCCCTGCTTGGTTTTGGCCGAGATGTTTTTTATGATGGTCTTGCCGCCCCACTGCTCGTCGACCAGGTTGTACTGCGTCAGTTCCTGCCGGATCCGGTCGGGCTGTGCGTCCGGCTTGTCGCACTTGTTGATCGCCACGACGATCGGCACTTCCGCCGCCCGCGCGTGATCGATCGCTTCTATCGTCTGCGGCATAACGCCGTCGTCCGCCGCTACCACCAGCACCACGATGTCCGTCGCTTTCGAACCTCTTGCCCGCATCTGCGTGAAGGCCTCGTGGCCCGGCGTATCGAGGAACACCACGCGCCCGGTCTTGATTGGCACGTCGTATGCCGCAATGTGCTGCGTGATCCCGCCCGCCTCGCCTTCCGCCACGTTCGCCGATCGCACCACGTCAAGCAGAGTCGTCTTGCCGTGGTCCACGTGGCCCATCACCGTGATCACCGGCGCCCGCGCCGCAACGTCCTCCGGGTTGTCCGGCTCCGCGGCCAGCACCAACTCCTCTTCGGGGATCGCCGTCCGCACCTCGAAACCACGGGCCTCCGCCACTTGCCGGATAATTTCGATTCCGAGCGTGTGGTTTTTCGTGGCCAGCACGTCGTGGTCCATCAAATCCAGAATAATATCGTTCACCGGCACGTCCATCGCCTGGGCCAGCGCTTCCACCGTCATCCGATCCTCGACCTCGAGGATTTCCGGCGTCTCCACGTCCTGCGTAACCGCCGCCTCGCCCTCATGCACGCGCTTCCGCTTGTGCCGGCGGGGAACCCCGCCCGCCATACCGCCCGACTGGTACTCCCGAACCGCGATCGCCGCGTCACGCCGCAGGATCGCCTCCGCCCGCTCCTTCTCCGCCCGCTTCATCCGTTTCCGGGCCGTCTTCCCGGTTGAGCCCGTCTTGCGATGCCGGACTTCCTCCTCCGGCGCCTGCAACATCCGCTCGGCCCGCTGCTGTTTTTCCAGTTTCTGCAGCTTCGCTGGCTTGGCCTGTTCCTTTTTGGGCTGTTTGAGGTTGCGTTCCGCCGCTTTGCGGATCACTTCCGCTACCACGGCGGGATCCGGCTCGGGCAACGGCCGCGCCGCCGCCTTGGCACGCCGCTTTTCTTCCTCTTCCTGGCGCCGCTGCGCCTCCGCAAGAAGACCCGACTCCTCCTCTTCCTCCTCCACCACCGCTTCCCGATCAAGACCCATCGTCTCGGCCTCGGGTATATCCAGGCGAGTCCCGTCCGCCCGCAACACCTCCACCGTCCGCACCTCGTGCTCGATCGCGCTCCCAATAACGATCGCCGGGCCTTTCGGTTTTTCCTGTGCCGGCAGGATTTCCGCGTACTTCTTCTTCGCCGCCGGCTTCCCGGCCGCCTCAACAGCCGCCGCTGGCGCTTCCAGTTCCGCCACCACCGCGCCGGACGCGCCCGCGGCTTCCGCCGCAAGACGCGCCGCTTCCGCCGCCTTTCGTTCCGCCGCTTCCTGCTTGGCTTTCGCTGCCGCCCGCTTCTTTGCCTCCGCCTTCCGCTTCTGCTCCGCCTTTTTGGCCGCCTCCTCCTTTTTCTTCCGCTCTTTCAGCTTGGCATCGCGCACCCGTTCGGCTACGGAGTCATCCTCGTCGTACTCGATCAGAAGGTCGCATTCCTCGTCTGAAATCTCCGCGGCCGCGCTGTCCACTTCAAACAGCATGTAACGCAGCACTTCCAGCGCCTTCTCCTCGTTCATGTCTAATTTCTTTGCCAAACGGGCAATCGTCTGCATCTACGCTTACCTCCAAGCCGTACCGTATCGCTGTGTGCGATTACTCTCTCATGGTGTTTTCTCCAAAAGGCTCCGCGGTTTCGCCGGGTTCTGGTTTCTCTTCCCCGGCCGGTGCCGTCCTGCTCTCCGCCAGCTCATCCGGCCCTTCTTCCACAGGGCCTTCCTCGCCCGCCGCGCCACCCGAAGGCGCCTGGCCTTCCTGGTTGCTGCGGATGTCAATGTTCCACCCAATCAGCTTCGACGCCAGCCGCGCGTTCTGCCCCCGCTTCCCAATCGCCAGCGACAACTGGTCGTGCGGCACGATCACCAGGATGCTCTTCGTGTCCGCGTCGACTTTCATCCCGACGATGTCCGCCGGGTTCAACGCGTTCGTGCAAACCTCCACCGGATCCTCGCTCCACCGCACGATATCGATCTTCTCGCCGCTCAACTCTTCCACCACCGCCCGTACGCGCGATCCCTTCATCCCCACGCACGCGCCCACCGCGTCCACGTTCGCGTCTTTCGACAACACCGCCACCTTCGTCCGGTTGCCCGGTTCCCGGGCGATGCCCTTAATCTCGATCGTCCCGTCGTAAATCTCCGGCACCTCGAGCTCGAAAAGCGCCCGCACCAGCTCCGGGCTCGTCCGTGACAGCACCACCTGCGCGCCTCGCGGGCCCTTCTCCACCTCGAGCAGGTACGCCCGGATCCGGTCGCCCGGCTTGAAATTCTCGCGCGGCGACTGCTCGCGGTGCGGCAGCACCGTTTCCGCCTTGCCGATCCCCACGTACACGTTGCCGTGGCTCACCCGCTTCACGATCCCCGTGATCAACTCGCCTTTGCGTTTCCGGAACTCCTCGAACACGTTCTCGCGCTCGGCGTCTTTAATCTTTTGGATAATGACCTGTTTGGCGGTCTGCGCGGCGATGCGCCCAAAGTCCTTGGGTTCCGCCGACACCTTCAGCCGGTTGCCCACCACCACGTCAGGGTTCAACTGGAGCGCCTCTTCGAACGAGATCTGCAGGGCCGGATCCGTCACCTTCTCCACCACCTCCCGAATCTCATAGACCTTGAACGTCACCGTCTCGGGGTCCACGTCCACCGTCACATTGACGGCATGGGCGACCCCTTTTCGCGCGGCGCTCTCGATCGCGCTGCGGATCGCTTCCAGCAACGTCTCACGATCAATGCTCTTCTCCGCCTCGAGCTGTTGCAGGATCGCCCTAAGATTCGTTTCCACGGTTGACTCCTCAAGTAAAATGCTAACGGTCCAAGTTCGCCTTCTTCAGATCCTCTATATGCACCTCATAAATCGTTCCTTCCGAATCAACCCTTACCAATCCGTCTTGATAGCCCTGCAAAACTCCGTTGATGCGCTTTCGGCCGCTTACCGCCGTCTCCAGTACCAGCTTGACACGCTCGCCCTTGAAACGCTCGAAATCCGACGCCTTCCGCACCGGCCGGTCAAACCCCGGCGACGACACCTCCAGCACGTAACGCTCCTCGATAAAATCCAAACGGTCCAGCAGGTTGCTCACCACGCGTGACACACGCTGGCAGTCGTCCAGAGTCACCCCGCTTTCCCGGTCGATATAAAGCCGCAAAACCCGGCCACGCGCGCCCGGAACGTACGCCACCTCCACCAACTCATAACCCTGCTCGTTCAGTTCGGGAGTCACCTCCTCCCAAACACGCTCTGTCACTTCGTTCGCTAACAAAACCTCGACCTTTCGCCGGCCGCAAACCGGCTACAACAAAAAGAGTGGGTAAACACCCACTCAAGTGTAGAATACAGCAAGTCTTTTCATTCTAGCATAATGCACGCACCATGCGCAATTCCATTTCCCCCGTCGGATGGGGCTTTTTCCTCCGCCGAATGAGCCTTCCCCCGCAAGAATACGACGTTTCTAAAGCCTCCCGATCGCACTTACAGGCAAATCACCGCCATGTTCCGCCTCCCCCCGCCGTCCCGCCGGTACGAGAAAAAACGACCCCCGCAGATCGTGCAAAGCTCCGACACCTCGATCTGATCCCGCGGCACGCCCGCTCCAGCCAACGCCAACCCCGTCGACTCCCAAAGGTTCAGCCGCCGACCATCCACCGGCAGACCAAGACCCCGAAACTGATCCGCGATCGGTTCCGAGACTTCGTAGCAGCACGGGCCTGCCGACGGCCCGATCAGCGCATGAATGTGCGCGGCACGGCACCCCAGCCGCTCCACCATCACACGGACCGCCGCACTCGAAATCCCCTGCCGTACCCCTTCCCGCCCCGAATGAACCAGCCCAATAACCCCCCGAACCGGGTCAACCAGGTAGACCGGCACGCAGTCCGCAACAAACACCGCCAGCGGCAGGCCTGCCACGGCCGTCAAGAGCCCGTCCGTTGCCGCAAAACATCTGCCCCGATCCCCCTCGTCCGCCAATGCCACCCCCACCCCGTGAACCTGCCGGCCCGTTACCAAGTCGCTGGCATCAATACCCAGCCCCGCGCAAAACGCCGCACAAACCCCCAAGTCACCGCAGTCACCGTCGCTCATCTCCGAAATCACCGCCACCTTCACCCCCAACCGCTCCAGCGATAGGAACCGCATCAAACCTCGCTCTCCCTACCAATGTGCAGGCGAGACGCCCGCACCACAATTTATTCAATCAGCGTCTTGTGGTGTTGTGGTGCGGGCGTCTCGCCTGCACAGTTGTTCCTCCAGACTCCAGACTCCGGACTCCGGACTAAAGAATGTACCTGCTCATATCCTGGTCTTCGGCCAGTTCCGCCAAGCGTTTTTCCACCTCCGCCGCACCTATCCGCACCGCCCGCCCGCCCGTCTCCGGGGCCTCAAACGAAATGTCCTCGAGCAGGTACTCCATCACCGTATGGAGCCGCCGCGCCCCGATGTTCTCCGTTTCCTCGTTGATTTTCTGGCAAATGCGCGCGATAGCCGTGATGGCCTCGTCATCGAACTCGACGGAGACCTCCTCAGTAACCAGGAGAGCCTGATACTGCTTAATCAACGAATTCTGCGGCTCCCGCAAAATCCGCTCATAATCTTTTGCGTTCAGGCTGTGCAATTCCACCCGGATCGGAAACCGCCCCTGAAGCTCCGGGATCAGGTCCGAAACCTTCGTCATGTGGAACGCCCCGGCGGCTATGAAGAGGATATGGTCGGTCCGCACCGGCCCGTACTTCGTCGTGACGGTGCTGCCCTCGACAATCGGCAGGATATCCCGCTGAACACCCTCGCGGGACACGTCCGGCCCATGGCCCGGCGAACTCCGCCCGGCTATCTTGTCGATTTCGTCCAGGAAGACGATCCCGGCGTTCTCGGTGCGTTCAATGGCCTTTGCGACCAGTGCCTCCTGGTCTATCAAATCCTGTAACACCTCCTGTTCCAATAGTTTACGTGCTTCGGCCACCGTCACTTTCTTACGCTTTTTCCGCGCCGGAAATAGCCGCCCGAACATCTCCTGCATGTTCAGGCCCATCTCCTCCATGCCCGTATTCGAAAAGACCTGCATCATCGGCGTCGTCCCGCTCGATTCCCGTACCTCCACCTCGATCTCCCGCTCCTCGAGCTCGCCACGCCGCAGTTTCTCCAGCAGCAGGTCGCGCACCCGGGTCTCGGCGTGATCCGTCCGGCTTACTGGCGCAGCCGGCTCATCGCCCGCCCTCATGTCCGCCGGGCTGTAGACGTTCGTTGAACGCATGGGCCGAGGCGCAGGAGGCAGAAGCAGGTCCATCAGCTTTTCTTCCGCCCTCTTTTTAGCCTCCTCCGTCATCTCCCGGTTCATCTCCTCGCGCACAAGCGACACCCCCACCTCCGTCAACTCACGAATCATCGACTCGACGTCCCGCCCAACGTAGCCCACCTCGGTAAATTTTGACGCCTCGACTTTTATAAACGGCGCGTCCGCCAGGCGCGCCAAACGCCGCGCGATCTCCGTCTTGCCCACACCCGTGGGCCCAATCATGACGATGTTTTTCGGGGCGACCTCGTCCCGCAGGTCCTCGGGTAAATGCTGGCGCCGCCACCGGTTACGAAGCGCGATTGCCACTTTCCGCTTCGCGCTGTCCTGGCCAATGATATATTTGTTCAGTTCCTCGACAATTTGCCGGGGCGTCAAGCTGCTCATCAAGTCTCCTCAGTGAAATGCCCAAACCCATTTGGTGCAGGCGTCTCGCCTGCATGAGGTAATGCGCTACCTCCAGACTCCAGACTCCGGACTCCAGCCTCTCTTCAGCCCATCTTGCCGATGCGCCGCTTGTGGCGTTCACCGCCGCTGAACGGTGTCGCCAGGAACGTCTCGACGATGTTCAGGCACTGCTCGAGCGTCAGCACCCGCCGGCCCACCGCTACCACGTTCGCGTCATTATGCTCGCGGGCGATCTTTGCCATCTCGAGCGACGTGCACACCGCCGCACGAATGCCCGGAAACCGATTCGCCGCCATCGCGATGCCCATGCCGGTCCCGCAGATCAGCACACCCATCTGCGCCTCGCCTTTAATGATGGCCTCACTCACGCGTTTGGCAAAATCCGGGTAATCAACCGACTCCGGGCCATTCGTGCCGCAGTCGATCACCTCATGGCCAAGTGACTTTACGAAATCCATGACGCCCGGCTTGTACAACGGCCCCGGCGCCTCATAACCCGCGTGATCACTGCCAACCGCTATCTTCATGCCGCCTCCTGTCCGAGCACTCCGTCAAGTATACACCCCACCGCGGCCCGCCCGTAATAGGACCTCGGCTGGAATTGCCCCCTCGCGCAGAACCCGGCCCGTGGCCGGGTCAAAAACCGTGGACGGCACGCTCGGAGTTAGAACCCCTCCGTTTACCTTCGCGCCCAACCCCGCCAGCGTTACGTCCTCCAAAGATTGCGCCGCCGGCTGCCCGGACACGTTGGCGGACGTTGACGTGATCGCATGCCCGACCTCGCGGCACAAGGCCCGCGCCAATGGGTGCGACGTCCAGCGCACGCAAACCTCGTCAACACCCCCCGTCAGGACTTCCGGCAACCGGGGAGACCTCGGAAACAGCATCGACAGCGGCCCCGGCCAGAACCGCTCCGCATAAGCCACCGCCGCAGGGCTTACCTCCCGGACCACTTCCCGCAACTGATCCAGCCCGTCAACGATGAGCAGCACGGGGTTCGCCGCATCCCGCTCCTTGATCGCATACAGCCGCCGCACCGCCGGCTCCGAAAAGGGATCCGCACCCAGCCCGTAAACCGTCTCCGTCGGGTAAACGACAACTTCACCCCGCCGAATCGCATCCGCCGCCGCCCGTATCTGTTCCTCAACGCTTCCCATCACATCCGTCCCGTCGGGACGCCCCCCGGCCGCGCTAAGAGCGTCCGCACTCCATACGTCACCGTATTTATGAACAGGAGTACTTAGCCCGCTTCAGCGGGCTCCTCTTTGCACCCGTCTTCAGACGGGGTGGTCATGACTTAACCCTTTTCGAAAGCGCGCTTTAGCGTGACTTCAAAACTGCTTTAGCTCCCTCTTTCTTCATCCAAACCCAGCCCGACTCTTGCCAGTCCACAATGTCCGCCGTCCCTACTCCCGCACCGCCAGCCTCTCCAAATAGCTGCGCATCTTCTGTAACGCCAGGCCACGGTGGCTAATCCGCTTCTTCTCCGCCGCCTCCATCTCGCCGAACGTCCGCGTGTAGCCTTCCGGTATGAACAGCGGGTCGTAGCCAAACCCGCCCGCGCCACGCGGCTTGAAGCCTATCCGGCCTTCCGCCACGGCGTTTTCCACGTGCGGCGGCTCGCCCGGCCGCACAAACGCCGCATAGCACACAAACCGCGCCGTACGTTCCGCCTCCGCGACCCCCTCGAGCGCCGCCAGCAATTTGGCGTTGTTGGCCTTGTCATCGGCCTCCGGGCCGGCATACCGGGCCGAGTAGATCCCGGGGGCGCCGCCGATCGCGTCAACCACCAACCCTGAATCGTCCCCCAGGCAGGCCACACCGAACGCCTCGCTGAAATACACCGCTTTTTTTACGGCATTTTGTTCAAAGGTCAGTCCGTTTTCCACCAGCGGTGGCACGGGGTCATAATCCGCCAGGCAACGCACTTCCCACGGCAGACCCTCGAGCAGACCCGCCAGTTCCGCCGCTTTTCCCCGGTTGCCGCTGCCAATTAACAGTACTTCAGCCAAGTTCCAGGCTCTCCGACTGTATCCGCATCAACTCCCCAATGCCTTTTTGCCCCAGCTCGATCATCCGGTCCAGCGCCTCCCGGCCAAACGTCTTGCGCTCCGACGACCCCTGGATTTCGATGAACTCCCCGTTCTCCCGCATCACGAGGTTCATATCGACCTCGGCCCGGACATCCTCGTCGTACCGCAAATCCAGCAACACCTCCTCGTCCACAACGCCCACGCTCACCGCCGCGCACTGCCCCACCATGGGCGATTGCGCCAGTTTACCCGCCGCCACCAGCGACGACAGCGCGTCGTGGAGCGCCACGTACGCACCGGTTACGGCCGCCGTGCGCGTCCCGCCGTCCGCCTGGATCACGTCGCAATCCAGGATCACCTGCCGCGCGCCCAGCGCCTCGAGGTCCACCACGCTGCGCAGCGACCGGCCGATGATGCGGCTGATCTCGAGCGCCCGCCCTTTTTTGGCCGCGTCGCGCAACACCCGCTCGGGCGCCGACCGCGGCAACATTGCGTACTCCGCCGTCACCCAACCCTTGCCCGTGTCTCGCAACCAGGGCGGCATCGCGGTGCTTACCGTGGCCGTGCACAGTAAAACAGTATCGCCGAAGGATACCAGAACGGACCCTTCGGCGAACTTGGTGTAATGTCTCTGAATATGGACTGGCCGCATCTCGTCCGGGGCGCGGTTGTCCGTCCTCATGATCAGGGTTGAGTCTCGGATGGCGCGAGCGTCTCGATGGTATCGGATTCCTCGCGTTGCGCATCCCGCCCCTGCGGCAGCACCTTGTCCGGCGATGCCGCCACTTGCGTCTCCGACGTGTCCTTGTGGTACTTGGCCAACAGCCGGTCAAACTGCGGTTCCTCGATCAACAGCTCGACCGCCCGCTTCAGTTGCAGGTCTTCCACGGTGGTCTCCTCGACTTTGTCGCCACTGACGCTGCCGTGGTTCTGCGCATTGATCTTTTTGACGTCGTCCTTCATGGATTCGAACATCTGTTTAAGCAGCGCAAGCTGCTGTTTTTCCGCCATCGGCACCTCGACGTCCGGCTTGATGCCCTCGCCGTCTATGGTGACGCCCGCGGGCGTGTAGTACAACGCCGTCGTCAGCCGCAGCGCGCTACCCTCCGGCCGGGCCAGCGGGATGATCGTCTGTACGCTGCCTTTTCCGTACGTCTCCTCGCCGACCACGAGCGCGTTCTTCCAGTACTGCAGCGCGCCCGTCACGATCTCCGCCGAACTCGCCGCCGCCTTGTTTATCAAAATGATCACCGGGAACTTCTCCGGCAGGACCGGAGACCGGTCCGTGTAAAACTTCATGTCCTCCGTCATATCGGAACGGCCGACTTTCCGACCTTCGGTGTACGTTACCAGCGTGTTTTTTGGCAGGAACAACTCCGACACTTCCTTCGAGGCCGTCAGCAGCCCCCCGGGGTTCCAACGCAGGTCAAGCACGAGCGATGTCATACCCTGATCGAGCAGCTTGGAGATGTTTTTTGCCAAGTCCCTGGCGGTGTTGTCTTTAAAGTCGCTGATCCGGATGTAGCCGATCCCGTTTTGAAGAATCCGCGCCTCTTTTATGCTGTCCAGCGGGATCGGCCCGCGTTTGATCGCCAGTTCCACCATCTCTATCTCGCCGTCATCGTGCCGGCGGTACAGCGTCAACCGGACCTCCTCGCCACGCGGGCCCTTAATGCGCTTCGACGCCTCTTCGATCGCCATCCCCGAAGTCGAGACACCGTCTATCTTTGCGATGATGTCGCCTTTCAGCACCCCGCTTTTCGCCGCCGGGCTGTCCGCCACCGGCTGATACACCACGATGTTCTTCTGATCATCCAAGTGGATATGGACTCCAATGCCCTCAAACTCGCCCCGCGTCTCGTCCTTCATCTGTTTGAGGACCTCGGCGGAGATGTACGAACTGTGCTTGTCCAACGAGTTCATCATCCCGACCAGCGCGCCCTCCACCACCTTGTCCACGTCCGGGTCGCGAACGTACTCGTCCAGGATCATGTTCAGAACCTCGCCGATCGGCTGAACCTTCGAATAAACGTCAATATCCTTGCCCTGGGCGAAGATGCGCGCCACAAAACCGTTCGTAAGCAAAAGGGTCGCTACGGTAAGGAACAGTAAAAGTGTGACAAACTCAACTTTACTCTGCCGCTTGTGCATTCTAACCTCAATTCCAGCCCCCTTTTGGGGCCGCAGTACCCGCCAAAACTTCCGTCGAATAATACCAGATGTCGCCTTTGATTGCGAACGCTCCGGCATCCGTTGCATAATCCTCGTGCCTGAAATATTTCAATTGGACCGGCTGTCTTCCACTACGTGAGGCGGAATAAATGAGACAGTTTTCCAGAATCGTTTATCGATCGTACTCCTACCGCGGGGCCAACGAACAAGAGTGGCTCAGCAATCCACACGGCGTCGCGTGGCAACCGCTCGTCGACGTGTACGAGCGGCCTGACGCCATCGTCATTGTCGTCGAACTGCCCGGCGTCGACAAGGCCGACATCGACGTCACCATCGAAGGGTCGTCCCTCAGCATTAAGGGCGTTAGACATAAAGAGTTGCCTTCCGACACCCAGCGAGTGCATCAGATGGAGATCGCCTACGGGCCGTTTGCCCGAACCGTCGAACTGCCCGTATATGCTGACTTCGAACATGTCGAAGCCCATTTTGAGAACGGCTACCTTACCGTTACCGTGCCGCGGGCCGCAGGAAAGCGATGCCGATGAACAAACCCCGTAATGAATCAGACGGAACTGCCCTCCCCGAAAACCTCCCGCTGCTCCTGTTGCCCGTGCAGGTTCTGTTTCCCATGGCGCTCGTCCCACTCCGCGTCAGCAGCAAAACCGACGTCCGGCTCATCGACGAAACCGTCATGGGCCACCGCATGCTCGCGATGCTCACCCTCAAAGACCCACAGAAAGAAAGCCCCGACCTCTCCGACGCCTTCGCCGTGGGGTGCGTGGGACGGATTATGCAACTCCAGCATGTCCCCGAAGGCCACGTCAACGTCGTCATCCAGACCCTGAAACGGTTCCGCCCCGTATCGATCATCCAGCACGAGCCCTATCCCGTCGTCCATATCCAGCCCCTCGAAGACATCCCTGGCGACCCCGACGCCATCGCCCCGCTCGCTACCACCGTCAAGCGCCAGATGGCCCGGCTGATCGAACTGTCCCCCGACATACCCGAAGGCGCCGCCAGCATCGTCCAAAACATTGAAGATGCCGGGTTCCTGGCCGATCTTGTTGCGGGCAACCTCAACATCTCCGCCGAGGAAAAACAGTCGCTCCTCGACGCGCTCGACTGCCGGGACCGCCTCGAAAAGCTAATCCGGGTTCTGGCCCGTGAGATCGAACTGCTCGAGGTTTCCAACAAAATCCAGAGCGATGTCAAAAGCTCGATCGACAAAGGCCAGCGCGAGTACTTCCTGCGCCAGCAAATGAAAGCCATCCAGGAAGAACTCGGTGAAAGTGAAACCAAACGGCCCGAACTCGCCGAGTACCACAAGAAAATTGAAGCCCTCGGCATGCCCGATGAAGCCAAAGAAGAGGCTCAACACGAACTCACCCGCCTTTCTCAAATGAACGAAGCCAGCGCCGAGTACCACGTCATCACGACCTACCTCGACTGGATGACCGAACTGCCCTGGAGTTCACTCACCGAAGATCAACTCGACGTTGACCGCGCCGAAAACATCTTGAACGAAGACCATTACGGCCTCGATAAGGTCAAAAAACGCATCCTCGAATACCTCGCCGTCCGTAAGCTCAAACCGGATGCGGCCGGCCCAATCCTGTGCTTTGCCGGCCCGCCCGGCGTTGGCAAGACGTCCCTGGGCCGATCGATTGCCCGCGCGCTGGACCGCAAGTTTGTCCGGATGTCGCTGGGCGGCATGCACGACGAGGCCGAAATCCGCGGCCACCGAAAAACCTACGTCGGCGCGTTGCCCGGCAGAATCATTCAGAACATCCGGAAGGCCGGCTCCCGCAATCCCGTGTTCATGCTTGACGAGATCGACAAGGTCGGCGCCGATTTCCGCGGCGACCCCTCCTCGGCATTGCTCGAAGTCCTCGATCCCGCCCAAAACGACACTTTCACCGATCTCTACCTCGGCGTGCCGTTCGACCTGTCCCGCGTCCTGTTTATCGCAACCGCCAACGTCCTCGACACCATCCCGTGGGCCCTGCGCGACCGGATGGAAGTGATCGAACTGCGCGGCTATACGCTCGAGGAAAAAGTTGAAATCGCACGCAGATACCTCGTCCCCCGCCAGCTCGATGCACACGGCCTCTCCCCCGAAGCCCTCCGCTTCAGCACCGCCGCCCTGCGCGCCATCATCGGCAGCTACACCCGCGAGGCCGGCGTCCGAAACCTCGAGCGCGAGATCGCTAACGTCTGCCGCGGATGCGCGCGCAAATATGCACAGGGGAAAACAGAACCCCGCGTCATAAAGCCCGAAGACCTCCGCAAGTACCTCGGCAGAGAAAAATTCTTCTACGATGCCGCCGAACGAACAAGCCTGCCCGGCGTCGCCATCGGACTTGCCTGGACACCCACCGGCGGCGACATCCTCTTCATCGAGGCCACACGAATGCCCGGAAAAGGAAACCTGATCCTCACCGGCCAGTTGGGCGACGTTATGAAAGAATCCGCGCAAGCCTGCCTCAGCTACGTCCGCGCCAACGCTTCAAAGCTCAACATCCCGAATGAAGAATTCGAGAAAAACGACATCCACATCCACGTCCCGGCAGGCGCCGTACCCAAAGACGGACCCAGCGCAGGAGTCACCCTCCTCGCCGCAATCGTTTCGCTCCTTACCGGCAAAAAGGTCCGGTCCGGCCTTGCCATGACGGGCGAAATCACCTTGCGCGGACTCGTCCTGCCCGTGGGCGGAATAAAGGAGAAAGTACTGGGCGCGGCCCGCGCCGGCATAAAAAAGGTCATCCTTCCCGAGCGGTCCGAAGAAGAACTCGAAGACGTCCCCCTGGCCGTAAAAAGGAAAATGAAGTTCTACTTCGTCAAACGCATGAGCGAAGTGCTCGACATCGCCATCGGCGTCAACGTATAGGCCCTTTTCGTCTATACGGCCTATGTTTTTTTCTCTACTGCGATACCAGGCTCGAAAGCTGCAGGATCGGCATGAACAGTGCAATCACGATGCTGCCCACCACCAAACCCATCATCATGATCAAAATCGGTTCAATCAGGCTTGTCAGCGAGTCCACCGTAGCCTTCACTTCCGAATCGTAGAAATCCGAGATCTTCGAGAGCATCTGTTCGAGCGCGCCCGTTTTCTCGCCCACGGCGATCATCCGCGTCACCATTGCCGGAAACTGCTCGCTCCGCGCCAGCGGGTCCGCCAGCGTATCGCCGCTGCGAACGCTGTCGCCCGCAATCCTCACCGCTCTCGCGAAAACTTCGTTGCCCGCGGTCCGCTCGACGATTTCCAGTGCCTGCAGGATGGCCACGCCGCTGCGCGTCAGCGTGCTCAACGTCCGCGTGAACCGGCTGATTGACACCTTCCGGATCAAGCTGCCGAACACCGGCATACGAAGTTTTAGCGAATCCAGATTGTACCGGCCCCCAGGCGTTTTCCCGTAACCCTTGATCGCAATGACGAGCCCCACAATAGCCCCGATTAAGATGAGGATCTTCCAGCTTCTCATCCCTTCGCTGGCCTGGATCAGGATGCGCGTCGGACCCGGAAGCTCCCTTCCAAAACTGGCGAAGATCTCCGCAAACTGCGGCACCACCCAGTAAATCAGGCCCGCCGCAATCAACAAAATCATGCTGAACGCCACAACCGGGTACGTCATCGCGCTCTTGATCCGACGCTTCAGTTCTTCCATCGCCTCCAGGTAATCCGCCAACTGAAGCAATACACCGTCCAGATCGCCGCCCGCCTCGCCCGCGCGCACCATGCTCACGTATATATCCGGGAATGCTCGCGGATACTTCCGCAGCGCCTCCGAAAAACTCAGGCCACCCTCCACGTCCTGGCCCAACTGCGTGATCACGCCCGCAAACGTCGCGTTGTCCGTCTGCTCGGCCAGAATATCCAAACCCTGCAGCAACGGCAGGCCCGCACTCACTATCGTCGACAACTGCCGCGTGAATATCAGCAATTCAGTGGTCTTCACCCGCGCGTTCGGCCTCGCGGCGGCCTTTTTCGAGCTTTTCGATACTTCCTGGACATTCTCCGCTATCAGTCCCTTCGCCAACAGCATCTGCGATACCACTTGACGGCTGTCCGCCGCCAACGTGCCCGTTTGACGCTTGCCGTCACGCCCCTTGGCTGTGTATTGGAACATGGCCATAGCTGAAACTCCCCTCTCTAAACTTCCATGCCAGCAGTATAAAAACTTTCATGACATTTGACAAGAGTTTTCTTGGCCTCGAGATGCATGCCCTTTCCCAAATCAGGCTGCCGGTTGCGTTTAACCCGCCCCGCGCG